>CAYMFC010000037.1:0-13474 GCA_964389665.1 uncultured Desulfobacteraceae bacterium
GACCGTTCTTCTGGTAGGTGAAATGCCGCGCAATTTCAGGGCTCTCCTGATAAAGTTTCCTGTAGGTTTTCTTGAAATCCTCTCGATGAGATTGTATCATGCGGTACTTTGTGGGATAGATGAAGCCCGTTTCGAAGAAAAATTCCCACAAGGCTTCCATATCCACCTGGCTCGAAATATACGTGTGTGGCTCTAGTGCATTGCTGAGTATGTGGGTCAAACGCGTGTACGTTTTGATATCCATGTCCAGTATGGAAAGCCCGCAGCAAATCTCGTTATCCTTGTCCTTGGAACAATAGATCACCTGCGCGATGCACCTCATTTTTAAGGAACCGGCAAAATCGATTGTCAGCTCCGGAATAATCATGCCCGGCAATAAAACGCTCTCATCCGCCTTCTCGTATAGGGAAAATCCTGAGGTGGAGATATTCAGAACTTCTCGTTGGATCTGCTTGTTCAAAAAAGGGTGATTGAAGATAATAGTAGGTGAGGGAGTAAGGCGCTGGCGGGGATTTCGGATCGATCTTTTTTTGAATAAATCTATTCTCTTCTGGGTTGGTGTGAGCACAATCTCCCTCAGTCCATGGCCACCCTGCTGTCGAATGCACCGGCAAGCACCGGAGAATAAAATCTTGTTGTCTTGTCGTAAAGCCATGGTGACCGGCGCATCAGAATTAAACCAATGGAAGGAACAATATGATTCTGGCCTCACCTTGGTCCTGAATCCATTCGAGTTGAAATCAAGCAATTGCCCTTTTGCGGCAAACACGCCTTGGATCAATTCCACATCGATATCCCGACAGATGTATCGTCTCACGCTCCTTTGCCCGGTGGTATAGCTTATATCAGGTAATCGAACTGCAATCGCCTTCTTATTCATCTCCTCCAAGAGACCAGGCACGAGGATCATTGACTTCCCATCATCGATGATAAGATGCATAAACTGATAGCTCCCCAAATCGAGCTCTGATGGGTATTCCTCTGACCATCTGCAGGTGAGTTTTTCTCCGAGGCAGGGCTCGGGATGCGCTCGTACAAGGATGTTTTCATTGAATTTGGGATGGGTTAGATGAACAAGGGCATATCCATCCATGAAGTGAAGGAAGTTGATCGTGTTGGCGAGTTCCTCCCTTTTGATTGTCTTGGCGTTATCCAAGGCATAGACCAAATCCCGGTGTTGGAATAGCCAGGGGGGTAACCGATGTTCTGTTCCAGAGAATCCATAAACAGGCTCTATCTTCTTCGAAAGGCTCCTTGCTGATCCATCCTTATCCATGGCGCCCTCCTGTGTGAACATGGTCTTAATGTGTGTCCTGGATCGTTACCTTGAGCGATTTACTGACTTGACCGTGATCTCCATGTCTTTACCGCATTCATTGTCAATATCCTTGCCAATCTGCGAGTAAGCATCGTATTAAATCGATATCTCCCCCAAAGGAGAGCAATGTGCTCCATCATGGTAACGCGGAAGACCCGCTCTTGTGCGGGTTTCAGGACTCAGCATTTATATCCCCTACCTATCTCAGAACGTCCTATGGCTACCTTACCCCAAACCTTTTCTACGAGCAGCGCTGAAAATGCACAGTATAGTGTACACTTCGAAAAAGCTCCTTTTGTTAAGGATAGCTTGGTAAGCACCTGGTTTCCCGGCTGTATTTATACGCATAATAGATACTTATTAAAAGAGATATGGATCAAAAATGTACAATTGCTTAACAAAGACATTTTAATCCATAGTAATCTTAATTATTAAGCAAATATATATATAAAAGTATATAGAGATAAATATTATTATTTGTCAATCACTATATGCATTTCCCATGGTGTGCGATAATCACGGAAAATAGAGCTTGACCAAAAGACTGTTTTATTATCAAAGCTTGTGCCGATTTTACCGCGCCTCGAGAAGACATTCATGCGGGGCGTGATTATAGATGAGCGGCAAAGGGGTTTGACTCAAAGGATGAGGGAGTATAAACGCTTACTTTCAGCTTAAAATCTCAACTGGTATCCAATAAAGATGGCGCCGTCTGATTTCTCCCAGTTTCCATGGTCCTGCTCCAGACGCGTCTCGATGTATCGATAGCCCAAGATGATTGCCGCATTCTTGACAATCTTGAAATCTAAGCTAGCCCTGAAGTCCATATACCGATCAGAATCCAAAAAACACAAGGGCTCTGGCGCCATGGAGATGTTCAACGAAAAATCCACGGGAATCGGAACTATCGTCTCAGGAATGGTAAATGTTCCCGAGAAAAGAAAGGCAAGAGCCATCAAATCAGCCTCTCTGCCGTTCTCTTCCACGCTTCCAAGAACACCCTTAAACCCCAGATTAAACCGTAATCCAGCTGACGATATGCTGTTTCCCAAGGTGAACTTGGCGTGCCCTATCCTGTAATCATCCTTGCTGTAAAGAGCCCCAATGCCAGCCGTTAGAAAACCGTACTCTACTGGCATTGCATGATCATATCCACCTTCTACAGCCGACCGACTCGCATTGAGCTCAATGAGATGTGTTCCTGCATAGGATATGCTCGATAGGAGTAACACCAGAAGAATAACCAGCCCTATTATTGCCTTGCTCTGCATCTCATCCCCTCCTCATTATCCTTTATAATCCGCTATGGGAAAAACGGCACCACCGAAACAAAGCATCGCTGACTCCCATGTATCTGGCACGCACAGAGCGATTACAAACCATGGAAAAGGCTCACCCCACGCCTTTTTCGGAATCCATCGCAACCTTAGCTAACAGCTAGCGCTAGGTTTGTCAAGGTGAAAACCCAAAGCCCATTACTTCGCTAAACCCTAAGAGATCGTACGCGGCCTCTGGCATCTCAACAAGGGTTCTGGAAGCCTGATGCCTTCAATAGCCCCCATAATGCATTGAACCGTACATCAAAAATCGACCTGAGCCATCTTCTGGCTTATCCCTCTCATATGGCATGTATCGTTCATACTCACGAGTACAAATCGGCTATCAGAATATTCTATCACATTGATGCATCCCGTATCCTGTCGAATGCTCCAGAAATGATCGTTGCTGAGCCCCAAAATCGCGCACAGCAGAACCTTGTTGATCACCCTGTGGGGAATAATGAGAATGGAGTTGCCTGAATTCTTTTCAACGACCTCCATGAATGCTGCGAAGGATCTCCTCTTCACCTCATCGAGGCTTTCCCCGTTGGGGAATCTCACCGAATCCGGGCGTTCCTCCCATGCACGGTAGAGATCTGCGTACCGTTGCCTCACCTCGTCATATGCCAGACCCTCCCATTCACCATAGTTGATATCGATGAGCCCCTGAAGGGTTACTATCTTGAGGTGAAAAACTGCCGCAGCCGGTCGAGCTGTCTCAACGGAACGTCTTAGGGGACTCGAATAGATCGCGCTGATGCCCTTACCCCTAAGCGCATCAGCGATCGCGCTCGCCTGCTTACGACCGTTTTCATCGAGGGGAATGTCGGCCCTCCCCCTAAAGCGTAATCCCCTGTTCCATTCCGTCTGCCCGTGCCTCACGAGATATATCCTTGTCATGTATGCCTCCCCTCTCGAACAAATCATAGACCACTTGGTGATCGGCTCGGCTCACCCCTTGTATTCGTAAGCCCTGTCCGGCCTCGATCTACCCTTGAACCATGGCACCGAGATTCGAAAAAGGCAAGTCCTTATTTAGCTTGACAAAACCAGATGCTCCTTTTACGCTCTCAAGCAATTCTGCTATCGGGAATGTGCTGGGCGACCCGTTAAAATCAAGGAAGAGGAGGAGATTGTATGGACAGGATATCAACGGCTCTTATAAGCGTCACCGACAAGAGTGGGATTGTGGAATTCGCAAGGTCACTGGAAAAAGCAGGTATAGAAATACTCTCAACAGGAGGTACAGCAAAAACGATAAGGGATATGGGGATACAGGTCATGGACATATCCGAGTATACCGGCTTTCCGGAGATGATGGATGGTCGAGTTAAAACGCTCCACCCAAAGGTACACGGTGGATTATTGGCCAGAAGAGACAACCAACTGGATATCCAAATGATGAAGACCCACAAGATAAAAGACATAGGCCTTGTAGTCGTTAACCTATATCAATTTGAAAAAACGGTCGCCCAGGCGGGCTGCACCATTGATGAGGCCGTTGAGAATATCGATATAGGAGGCCCATCAATGCTGAGGTCAGCGGCAAAGAACTTCAGGTACGTGACCGTGATCGTCGACCCATCAGATTATCCCCGGGTATTGGAAGAGATAGCCGAATCCGGATGCACAACCCTCAGGACTCGCTTCGAGCTGGCCAAGAAGGTCTTTCGCCTTACCTGGCACTACGACAGGGCGATCAGCAATTACCTTGAAGGGGTAACGCTTCAATGATATGGATCAACGTGTAGAACATACCCGACCCGATACGACTCGGTTCAGGCTCGTCAAATTTTTCGCCTACACGAGTTTTGTGATACTCACTATATCCACCTTCATACTCACGATGGTTATCTCCCAGCGAGCCACAGCAGTCCTGATGAAAACCCATGAAAATGCTGCCCTCCTTATAGCGGAAAATTTGAACCATCAAGTATTCCATTATTTTACTCTCCCGATTACTCAGATATACGGGAGGCCGATAAGCCTGAGGGAAAAGCAGCAGGCTGAACTCATGGATAAGATAGTCAGAACCACGATCCACTCTTTTAACATAGAAACAGTCAATATATATGACACCGAAAAAGGGCAAATTGCTTATAGCACCGATAAAGGCTTGATCGGATTAACCGGTAGAGGAGGTATGGGATATAGCGCTGCCTTGGAGGGCAAACATAGCTCCAGGTTGCTATCCCGCGAGCCGGCATTGTTCGGAACATGGTTTATGGATTTTGCCGAGGAAGCGAAGTTAAGGACGTTTATCCCGTTCAAGGCCGAACCACCCTATTCCTACATAGGGATACTGGGCGTCTTTGAGTTGGTCCAAGACCTCACCACGCAATATGAATCTATCGTCAAATTCAGGTACCTCATTTTTGGCGTATCCCTGACCATTATGTTTCTCATATTCCTGGCCCTCTTGCTGGTAGTGAGAAAAGCTGAGATTACCCTTAGAAAGAGGGCGCAGGAGCAAAGACTATTGGAAGATCAATTGCACCATGCAGAACGCCTCGCTGCCCTTGGCCAGATGGTGGCAAGCGTTTCTCATGAGATAAAGAATCCCCTCGGCATAATAAGGAGTACCGCCGAATTGCTCTCGCAAAAATCCTCGTCAGACGAGACACAGGCAAAACTATCCAATATTATCCTTGAGGAGTCGGGCCGCCTGAACGATGTGGTAACCGAATTCCTCGACTTTGCGAGGCCCCAAGAGCCGCATTTCCAGGATTGTCGCCTCGAGGAGATTATACAACGAAACCTCGCGCTTCTTGAATCCGAATTAGACAAGAAGGGCATTGTGGTCAGTAACAGCAGCCTTAATACCAACTCCTTCCCCATTGAGGCAGACCCTGATCAGCTTTACAGGGCATTCCTCAATATCTTTATCAATGCCATCCAGTCCATCAAGGACGGCGGAAAGTTGAGCGTTAAGGTGAAGGAGGAGAAAGGCCTCTACCGGGTTAAAATCCTGGATACGGGAATGGGAATAAGCCATGAACACCTGGGAAAGGTATTCAATCCCTTCTTTACCACCAAGGAGAGGGGAAGCGGCCTCGGGTTGTCTATCGTGACAAAGATAATCAAGGCACATAAAGGGAAGGTCTGGATTGAGAGCGAGGAAGGAATTGGTACGAGGGTTAACATTGAATTACCCAAAAGGCAAGACAGAGGAGAATACATACCCGGGGGAGTGCCCGATTTTCAATCAACAACGGAGACGTAGCGATCTCTCCATGCTCAAGTAAAGAGGGATATGGACACTATCTTAATCGTCGATGATGAGAAGAACTACCTCGTAATCCTCGAGGCCCTCCTTGCTCCTGAAGGATACGAGATAATTACAGAGGTCAATCCCATCAATGCCCTCCGTCTCGTCAAGGAGACGGATTTCGATTTAGTGATCACTGATATGAAAATGCCCAGAATGGACGGGATCGAACTCTTGAATGAAGTCAAGAAAATCGATCCCGAACTGCCGGTTATCATCATGACGGCTTACGGCACCATAGAGATGGCAGTAGAGGCAATGAAAAAGCGGGCCTATGATTACATCACCAAGCCATTTAGAAATGAGGAATTAAAACTAACGGTAAAAAAGGCCCTGGAACTGTATAGTCTGAAAAAGGAAAATCGCCGTCTCAGCGAGGCCCTTACCGATCGCTATAGATATGGCAACATCATCGGCAAGAGCAAGGAGATGATCAAGATCTACGATATGATCGAAAAAGTCTCCCAATCCAAGGCCTCAATCATGATCACCGGCCCATCGGGCACTGGAAAGGAGCTCATCGCCAAGGCAATTCACTTTAACAGCCCCAGGAAAAACATGCCCTTTATCTCGATAAATTGTGGTGCATTAACCGAAACCCTGTTGGAGAGCGAACTGTTTGGTCATGAGAGGGGAGCCTTTACCGGAGCCGTTACCATGAAAAAAGGACGATTTGAGCTGGCCGATGGGGGAACGCTCTTTCTGGATGAGGTGGGCGAGATGTCGGCCTCACTACAGGTGAAGCTTCTGAGGGTGTTGCAGGAAATGGAATTCGAGAGGGTGGGAGGGACAAGGACTATTAAGGTGGATGTCCGAATGGTGGCAGCATCAAACCGAAAACTGAAACAAGACGTAAACAAGGGCACATTCAGGGAGGACCTTTTCTATCGGCTCAATGTAGTTCAGATAGAGGTGCCACCCCTGAAGGAGAGAATCGAGGATATCCCCTTGCTGGTAGCCCACTTTATCGAGAAATACCGGCCACCGAACAGACATGATATAGAGCTGGCTCCCGAGGCCTGGAAGGTCCTGTACAGCCATTCCTGGCCTGGCAATATCAGGGAACTCGAGAATGTTATCGAAAGCGCCCTGGTAATGAGTTCTGATGCGACCATCACCCTGGATGATCTACCCGATTATCTGGTGAAAAAAGAAGAGGAAAAAATAGAGCTCGATAGGATTGTGCCGCGGAACCTCAATTTGAATGAGGCCCTGGAGCGTATAGAGGGGCAACTTATCCTCAGAGCCCTCAAAGCCTCGGATAACGTGCAGTCAAGGGCAGCCGAAATGCTCGGCATCAGTCGCCATGTTATGCACTATAAGATGAAGAAATACGGTCTGCGGAGTTGAATGTTGTAAAATTTTAACAAATGATAGCAACGGTATTTCAATAAGTTACACGATAAATGTCTTTAATCCAGATGAAAAGAGTTAAAAACTATTAACAACAAAGCCTTAAAGGATCTCCTACCGGGATCGTAGATACTAAAAAGTTACGAAATATTTCAATAAGTTAGACCTTGTAATCAAAAATTTAATAAATCTGGCAATTATCTTGCAGGAGTTAATCTTAAAAAAGCTCTTTTCTCCTAACAAAAAAACCAGCTGTTCATGCACAGTTGGTTTTTTTGTTAGTATCCGAGTCTTCTTAATGCCCTTGAGTCGCCGCTCCACTTCTTCTCCACCTTGACGAAGAGCTCCATATAGACCTTAACGGAGAAAAGCCTCTCCACATCCAGCCTTGCCTTGCTTCCGATCCTCTTTATCATCTCCCCGTTTTTCCCTATAATAATTCCTTTCTGCGATTGCTTTTCCACATAGATAACGGCTCTGACCTTGAGCAGATTCCTCTCCTTATCTTCATCCAATGCCTCCACCACGACTGCCGAGGAATAGGGGAGTTCCCGTCTTGTCTCATAGTAGATCTTCTCCCTTATAATCTCTGCAATGAGAAATTCCTCGGATTTATCGGTGATCATATCAGGGGGAAAGAATTGTGGGCCTGGACATAGCCTTTTTTTTAACTCCTCTCGCAATGTCTCCAGCCCATCGCAATAAAGCGCGGATATGGGGATAATGGCATCGAAACAGTGAAGTTTGCTATATGAGGCTATAAGCGGGAGCAGGTTTTCCTTTTTTATCAGGTCAACCTTGTTCAACGCCAGCAGTGCCGGCTTCTCCAACTTTCCGATAAGCTCCAAGATAGCCTTCATCTCGCTATCATAGGTACTGTCCACCGGCTCAGCTACGAGCAGTATCATATCCACCTCTTTGAGGCTCGCCTTTGCCGAGCTTACCATGCTTTTATGGAGCGGCGATTTTGTTTGGTGAATGCCGGGGGTATCTATAAATACCATCTGGTGATCATCTCCGTGATAAACGCCCACGATCCGGTTTCTGGTGGTCTGTGGCTTAGGCGAGGTAATGGCAATCTTCCTTCCAAGCAGTTTATTAAGGAGCGTAGATTTACCACTATTTGGCGGGCCTATTATTGCTATGAACCCTGACACAAAACTCATAGGATGCCCTATTGCTCAATAACCGAAGGTTGTACCAATTATGTCGCCTATGGTGCCCGATCTTGGTCGAGAACAACCAATGATCAAAGGCCCAGGGATATGCTGTACAGCATTTCAAGCCCTAGGAGTTGCACCCTGAGCCCCTTTGCACCGGAGGGAGTTTACGAGGATATCCGCCTGCCTTGTGGGTTCAGGTATCCTGTACCTCGTACAGGTTGCGAGCGTGAGCCGAATGCAGTCATCTATCGTCGTGTGATATCCCGGGGAAACGAAGATAGGCCTTACATGAGACCTTGTCCGTACCACCGCTCCCACAACCCTTTTTCGATACCTGAGATAGGCATAGTCCCCTTTTTCCTCACCCACGGGATCAAATTCGCCAACAAGCCTGGACTTAGCGCATCCAATCGTAGGCCTTCTGAGGAGTACCCCAAGGTGGGCTGCTAAGCCGATCCCCCTCGGGTGCGCGATCCCCTGCCCATCACAGAATATGAGATCCGGTTCGAGCGATATCCTCTGAAGTACCTCGATCAGGGCGGGTATCTCCCTGAAGCTGAGGAGCCCTGGGATGTAAGGGAAAGAAACCTCCTTTTGTACCCATTGTTCTTCCCTTTTCACCAGCGAGGGGAAATCGAGCGCCACAGCTCCTGCCCATACTATACGGGATCCCTTTGCATAAGAAGCGTCGAGGCCGAGGATATGGCGTATCTGCCCATCGAACCTTCTTATTGCTACCTGGTTCCTCAGGCGCTCCTGAATCCTTACCGCTTCTCTATAGGGCACATCCCAGGGGTGTAGTTCAGCAATCTCCATAGTAATGTCAGGCTATGAATTTGAGCTGAGGACCTGACCCGCTCTTTGGTATGATGGAGGAGCTTGAAATTTCTCAACCTTCTTCATCCTGTCCCGGATATCCAGCCAACCATAGCCTTCAAAACGCATGGAATTATAGCTTGTCCAGACTGGTATAGCCGAGATGGAGCAACTTGACCCCTTTATCCCTGAAGATCACCTCCACCTTGTCGTCGCCCATAAATCTCGCGATCACCCCCACACCAAAGGCAGGATGGTTCACCCTGTCACCAGGCTTGAGCCCTGTCGATCTCTCCCCGGATGCTCCCGCGGATCGAGCGAGGATCTTTGCCCTTAGGGGCTCATCAGCAGGGGGCATGGAAGAGGGCAGGAAGGATCGGTGCTCAATCACATCGGGGGGTAAGGCGCGTATAAACGATGAGGCCCCCCCCTGGCAATATCCCCGCAATCCTCCAGAATTAAACACGAGCTCCTCTCCTGGATAGGCCATGATAAGCTTATCCTTTGCACGCGTAGCTGCTACATAGAGCAGCCTGAGCTCTTCCTCAAGGCTGTCCATACGGGCAAAGGATTTGGCAGAGGGAAATCGTCCATCCATAAGCCATATGATAAAGACTATCTCCCACTCAAGGCCTTTTGCCGAGTGTATGGTAGACAGCGTTAGGTAATCGGCTCTATCCAGGGGCCTCACATCTACCGGGCTTGCCGGCGGTTCGAGGGATAGGTCGTCTAAAAAGGACCTCAGTGTCTTATGCCTGGTCGCCATGGTGATTAACTGTTCGAGCTCCTGCTGCCTCCTTGGGTAATCATCAAACCTCTCCTTTAAAAAAGGCGCGTAGTACTCGAGTGCCAACTCCACCGCTGTCTCAGGCATGAGCCTTGGCGCAGAAAGGGCGCTCAAAAGCATGGCCAATGTATCGAGCCCTTCCTTTTCTTTTCCGCTCCCCGGCCATTCATTTACCCTTGATGGTGATGCCCCGTTGCTCCTCATCCAATCGATTATTGCCTGGCTTTTCCCCGGACCAATATGCTTCAGCAACCGCAAAAGCCTTCCCCAACTGAGGATATCCGTCCTGTTACTGATTACCCTGAGGTGAGCCAAAAGGTCCTTGATGTGAGCGGACTCGATAAATTTGAATCCCCCGTATTTGACAAATGGGATGTTGCGGCGCGCGAGTTCGAGTTCCAGCTCGAAGGAATGGTAGCTTGCCCTAAAGAGGACCGCGATATTCCTCAGCTTTCTGCCCTCATCCAACAGCGCCTCTATAGACCTGCCCACATATACTGCCTGGTCACGCTCGGTTCCGGCGTTGACGCTCAGAGGCATCTCGCTTCCCTTCCTCCTGGTATAGAGACACTTGGTGTACTTCTCCTTTGCCTGAGCCATGAGCGCATTGGTCATGGTAAGGATGGGCTGGGTAGACCGGTAGTTCTCCTCCAGCTTTATGATCCTCGCTTCCGGGAAGTAAACCGGAAACTCGAACATGTTCCTGAAGTTCGCCCCCCTAAAAGAATAGATCGATTGAGAATCATCGCCCACTACCATCACGTTTCCGTGAAGCGAGCCGAGATAGCGGACTATATCGGCCTGGATCGTATTGGTGTCCTGATATTCATCAACCATGATGTACCGGTATCTCGTGCCTAACTTCGTCCTGATCTCTTCATCCTGCTCGAGAAGGCGTCTTAAATAGACGATGAGATCGTCATAGTCCATAAGGTTGTTCTTCCTCTTATACTCCTGGTAGATGGTATGCAGGTGCTCTATCCGGGGCAGAACCGGTAGGAATTGAGGATATTCCTCTTCCATGATCTCGGCCACGCCCCTCTCCATATTGGCAGCCTTGCTCAGGATCGTCGAAATGGTAGCGCTCTTCGGCAAACGGATAGGGCCCTTCTCCCCATTGACCTCGGGGATAAGGGCATGGGCTGCCTCATCCATGTCCGATCTATCCATAATGGTAAAGTTGGATGTAAAGCCAATCCGTTGAGCCTCCTGCCGTAACACATACCTGGCGAGGGAGTGGAAGGTTCCACCGGAAACCTCGCGGCACCTCTGATCCGTCAGGCTCGCAGCCCTATCCAGCATCTCCCTGGCCGCCTTTCTGGTAAAGGTGAGCAGCAGTATCTCGTGAGGCGATGCACCCCCCTCAACAAGCCAGGCAACACGATAGACCAGTGTCCTCGTCTTTCCGCTACCAGCCCCTGCGATCACGAGTATGGGTCCATCTGGAGCTGTGACCGCTGAAAACTGAGTCTCGTTCAGGGCTTTTTCGTATTCTATGTGCGACATGAATGTCAACGCACCATCTCATATATGAATGAAACGCATAACAAAGACCAAAAGACCCGATATCAGCACGATAAGCAAGGCAAACGGGATAGAAAAGGCCAGGATCACTCTTGTATAGCTTGTCTCCTGTGCCTCCTTAAGCCCGATGATATACACGATAGACCTCCACATCCATCCTATGGCGCCTCCTAAGAACGGTATAACACTCCATACCGCAGTCGCCTGCGAATAGGAAACCACCCGAAAGGTGGCTCCAAATCCGTTCGTGCCTCCTCGAACCAGGAGAAGCAACACATGAATAATGACACTGGAGATGAGAAGATAAACCGTTACAAAGAGCGGCGAAAGAAACATGAGGATCAGGAAGACCAGGGGCGAGCTCATTGAGGTAGAAACACCCCACAATGGCTTGAGGATTCCTATCGATTCCGCCATAAACTCCCAGAAAAAGGTGAACATACTGCCTAGGGAGCCTACCAGGAGTCCGAATGCCAGGGGCTCCCTCCATCCACCGGTTACGGGCGTGGAGGAAAAGGTCCTCTTGGGCGAAAAGAGTACCCCCCTCATCGTCCGTGTCAATCCTTTCCACAGTCCAAGTTGCGCACGTCGTTCCCAGGGTATGGCAATGCCCTTTTTATCTTCTTGATCGCCCTCGCTCCTCACGAACTCAAACCTGGTTCCGCACCGTGGACACCGTACCCACCGAGTCCTCGGGGGGATCCTCTCGACGGGAATGCTCCTTGAGTAATTGCACTGGGGGCACGTTATCACTACCATAGGTAAACCTCACCTACCTGGCTTGGTGTATGATTCAAGGATCACGAAAAACCTCGGGCTTGTAAAAGGCCTGAAAAAGGATACAGCCGTTGAATCTCCTTTTTGAGTTGAAAAGTCAAGGTGATTATCATCATATATCCGCTCTTTTCTCGTAAAGCACCGGGCAGCGACTCAAGTGACCGGCACCGTAGTCGCACAGGTCGGGAAACTGTACCCGGCACGTATCGATAGCGAAGCTGCACCTGGGATGAAAGGGGCAACCTTTCGGCTTAAAGGCGGGATCAGGGACCGTACCCGGGATGCTGTGGAGCACAGAGCCGCGTTTTCTTGGATTGGGCAGGGATGCGAGAAGGCCCTGGGTATAGGGGTGGCTGGGGTTGTGGAAGATATCCCTCGCCCTTCCCTGCTCCGCTATGATGCCGGCGTACATAACATAGATACGTTCGGCGATGTTGGCCACTACGCCGAGATCGTGGGTGATGTAAAGCAGCGACATGCCTCGTTTCCGCTGTAGCTCTCCGAAGAGGTTAAGGATCTGGGCCTGGATGGTAACATCAAGGGCCGTTGTCGGCTCATCGGCGATCACGAGGCCGGGGTTGCACGCCAAGGACATGGCAATCATAACCCGCTGCCTCTGGCCACCGCTGAGTTGATGGGGATAATCATTAAGACGTTCTTCCGGCGATGGGATGCCCACGTCCTTGAGCACCTGGAGACATCTTCGGTTCAATTCCCCTTTGTCCACCCTTTCATGAACCAATATAGCCTCCTTTATCTGATCACCGATCCTAAACACCGGATTAAGGGATGTCATGGGCTCCTGGAAGACCATGGCGATGTGATTTCCCCGGATCTCCTGCATCCCTTCCTGGTCCAGATCCAGGAGGTTCCGGCCGTTGAAGAGTATCCGACCGCCCATGATTTCCCCAGGTGGCTGCGGGATGAGGCCGAGTATGGCCAGGGAAGTGACGCTCTTCCCACAACCCGATTCTCCCACAAGGCAGACCGTCTCTCCCTTCTTGATATCGAAGCTCACCCCGTCCACGGCGCGGGATACCGTTCCGTCAAGCTGGAAATAGACCGCCAGGTCTCGAACAGAGAGAAGGATAGTATCCATAAAAATGCCTAAAGTGAGCTAAAGTTTGATGGTTTCGTAAAAAGTCATTT
>CAYMFC010000038.1:0-13415 GCA_964389665.1 uncultured Desulfobacteraceae bacterium
CCCTGTTTTCATCGAGATATGCCTCCCACGTACCCATGATAGATGCCTCCTCTCTGCGGTGGAAGATATATGAGGATTCGAGAAAAAGGAAAAAACTTCTTTATGGGCGTCTCATGGTTCGCCCATAAAAAGGCTTGACAGTTGCATTCTATCCCTTCAGGGAAAAAAAGCAACCATTGAGAGGCACAAGCTCACCATATGATGAACTGCATGGCTCAAAACACGAGAGGCACGATAAGGGCAAAGGGCTGTAAAAAATGCTCTGATTGCTAAAAAATTGTTTCTAACCCTGAGAAAAATCTTGACAGATAAAAATTAATTATATATCTAATAACCTTCTATTGCAGAAACTGCCGACACAATAATGAACAAAATAGTACCTCAAGACATGATAGGCATTATCAGAGCAACGGGGATACGCATGATTTTCCTGTTGCTCATCCTCGTAGTAGGTAGCTTGAAACTACCGGGCCTGATAATGCCGTAGTGTTTTGAAATATTGTATAAAAACCCGTTATCAGGCCCGCCTGATAACGGGTTTTTATTTTCTCAGCCGAAGCTATTTATCGTAGGGCATGCCTCGCGGAAAATGCAGGCCTTATAAAATAAGGGAGTAAGGAGGACAAATGGGATCCGCCCCTGATGGAATCATTGCCGTAGTAGGAAGCTACGGCAGCGGCAAAACCGAGGTTTCGGTCAACCTCGCGATACGGGGCAAAAGCCGCGGCCTCGATGTGAGCATTGCTGATCTCGACTTGGTGAATCCCTACTTTCGAACCCGTGAAGCACGGCACGTGCTTTCCGGGTTGGGGATCGAGGTGATCGTACCGCCTGAAAAGTATCTTCAGGCCGATCTTCCCATTCTAACCCCTTCCATAGCCGGCATGATTCGCCGGCCCAGGCAGCTCACGCTGCTCGACGTGGGAGGCAATGATGTGGGTGCAAGGGTGCTCGGGGCCCTCGCTGACTCCATCGGCAGCGCGCGAGTGCAGGTGCTCCAGATAGTCAACCCCTTTCGACCGCGGTCTAGTACGATGGAGCAATGCCTGAGCATGCGCGATGGGATCGAGAGAGCCTCGAGGATGGCCATAAGCGGCATCATCGGAAATGCACACCTGATAGAGGAAACCACGGTGGAGGACATTTACAGGGGCTATGGCTTCGTGCAGGCCTTATCAGAGGTGAGCGGGCTGCCCCTCGAGTGCGTCACCGTTGCCGAGGAGCTGCTCGGGAGATTGGATAAGGGCAATTTCTCATGCCCGCTCCTGCCCATCAAACGGCAGCTTGTACCGCCGTGGAAAAGGGCTTGCTCATGGTAATCAAAATTTAAGCGAGTGAAAGAGAATGAACTACGTTTACCATATCGATCGCGATAGATGTAAGGGATGCGGGCTCTGCGCAGCAGTGTGTCCTAAAAAGGTGCTCCAGATCTCAGATGAGATCAACACCAAGGGTTATTTCCCTATTTATCAAGCGCACCCCGAGAACTGCATTTTTTGTTCAACATGCTGCATCATGTGCCCTGAGGTGGCGCTCACGATCACCGATGCCGCTTCAGAGATGGTGAACGCGGCATAAGGGAAGGAGAACCTATGGGCAAGGTGTTAATGAAGGGAAACGAGGCTATTGGAGAGGCCGCTATCAGGGCCGGGTGCCTCAACTACTTCGCCTATCCGATTACCCCTCAGTCGGAGGTGGCGGAGTATCTCTCCCGCCGGCTTCCAGAGGTTGGCGGGGTCTTTTTGCAGGGGGAGAGCGAGGTTGCGGTTTCCTACATGATATTCGGTGCTTCGGCTTGCGGAGAGCGGGTGTTCACCACCTCCTCAAGCCCGGGGATCAGCCTCATGAGCGAGGGCATCAGCTATATCGCGGCAGCCCAGTGCCCGGCGGTATTCGTCAACATCATGCGGGGCGGACCTGGGCTTGGCGGTATCCTCCCTTCCCAGGCAGACTACTTCCAGGCAACCAAGGGTGGAGGGCACGGCGACTACCGGCTCCTCGTGATGGCGCCCTCAGGCGTGCAGGAAGCGGTTGATATGGTGATGATGGCCTTTCCCCTGGCGGAAAAGTACCGGAACCCGGTGATGATCCTCGGCGACGGACTGATCGGCCAGATGATGGAGCCCGTAGAATTCCCCGATCACCTCAGCTCAACGCCGAGCAATAAGGATGAGTGGGCCACCAACGGGATGGCTACCCGGAATAGCGAGAAGCCCAATGTGGTAAAAACTCTCATCCTGGACCCGACCAAGCTCAATGAACATAACCTCCACCTGAAGGAAAAATACGATCGGATGAAGCGCGATGAGATCAGCTATGAGCCTTACAACCTCGATGCCGACTACCGGGCCCTCATCGTGAGCTATGGCACTATGAGCAGGGTATGCAGGAGCGCAATCGATGCCCTGAAGGATCAATACGTTGAGGTAGGAATGGTGCGGCCTCAGACCCTCTTCCCCTTCCCCGAGAGGGCCATAGAGGAGGCCGCCTCAAAGGAAAGCTGCGAGGTGGTGGTGAGTGTCGAGATGAGCATGGGGCAGATGGTTGAGGATGTGGAGCGGAGCGTAAGAGGTAGGCGTCCGGTCAAATGGTACGGCGCCTGTGGGGGCGATATTCCAACTCCTGAGGAGATCATGGCGGCAATGAAGTCGTTCATCAGCTCAGAAAGCCCTCATCTCGTTCATTCCCTTACAGGGTGAACATGAAGCCTGTTTAAGGGATTACCGCTGTCCCTGTCCAAGAAGGAGATGAGATCATGGGAAAGACATTTACGAGGCCGCAGGCACTCTCTGAAGAGCATACCCACTACTGTCCGGGTTGCACCCATGGGATTATTCACCGGCTTATCGCCGAGGTGATCGACGAGCTGGGAATACGGGGCCGCACCGTGGGCATTTCGCCGGTCGGCTGCGCGGTACTGGCTCACAACTACTTCACCTTTGACTTTCAGGAGGCGGCCCACGGCCGCGCACCTGCAATGGCTACCGGCATCAAACGGGTTCGACCCGACCTCATGGTATTTACCTACCAGGGGGACGGCGACCTCGCGAGCATAGGAATGGGCGAGATCGTTCACGCGGCAAACAGGGGCGAGAAGTTTACTACTATCTTCGTGAATAATACCGTGTACGGCATGACCGGAGGTCAGATGGCGCCGACCACGATGCCGGGCCAACGGACTACCACCTCACCCCTCGGGCGCAACGTCGAGGAGATCGGCATGCCTCTCAAGGTGGCGGAACTGCTCTCCGCCCTGGAGACGCCCGGCTATATCGCCAGGGTAACGGTGATAAAGCCGGGCTACATCGTGAAGGCCAAGAGGGCTATAAAGAAGGCCTTTACCTACCAGCTCCAGGGCCGGTGTTTCAGCCTGGTAGAGGTGGTGAGCACCTGCCCCACCAACTGGGGCATCACGCCTTTTGAGGCGGTAAACTGGACTGAGGAGGTCTTGCTCCCGTACTACCAACTGGGAGAATACAAATCACCCGATACCTAACAGGAGGGATACATGCAGACTGAGGTAATGTTTGCCGGGTTTGGGGGCCAGGGGATCTTGCTGAGCGCCAAGATCCTGGCTCATGCAGCTTTGGAACAGGGGCTCGAGGTGGCCTGGGTGCCTTCTTACGGCCCTGAGATGCGGGGAGGAACCGCCTACTGTTTGGTGGTGATGGGCGATCGGCCCATCGGATCCCCGGTTATCAAGAACCCCTTTCATCTCGTTGCCATGAACCGCCCTTCTCTGGAAAAATTCGCGCCTATGGTGAAACCGGGGGGTGTGATACTGGGCAACAGCTCGCTGATTCCCTATGGCTCCGGTCGTTCTGATGTGCGCGAGCTCCTCGTGCCGGTCAATGAGGTCGCCATCAAACTCGGGAGTCTCAGGTCTGCGAACATCGTGGCCCTTTCCACCTTTGTCTGTCTCAGCGAGATCATCAGCTACGATACCCTTCGACACTGCATCCAGGAGGAGTTTTCCTCAAAAAGCAAGCTGATCGCCCTCAACCTAAAGGCAGCTGAACAGGGCAGAAGGCTGGCCTACCCCTCTTCCCGGTAAGTCCATCTCCAATGGCTGGCACTGATCCGTTCCCGGGTGTGGGGGAAGACCACCAAGATAACATCTCAGCGAATATCGATAATCGCTTTGCGGGGGTGTTCGGGCATGAAATGGAACGCTATTGCTCTTCCATTCCGAAGATCCATACGGCAAGATAGGTAACGCGAGATGGTCTCAGCCCCCCTTGAAGGTACTCCCGGCGCAACACGCCAACCTGAGCGTCACTAAGTCCATCGATTCATAAATTCACTAACGAATTTACTCCCTCAGGACTTAGTGCTGAGTGAGCTTTTGCTCAAATTATGGACTCGATTATACGTTAGCGTAATTGCGAATCGAAGCACTAAGGAAGCGGCTGCCGGTATTGAGCTTACAGGGACCGTATCTCCTGTCTCATGAATACCGCATAGGAGATCCCAAAGAAGATAACGCTGATGGCGATCAGGGAGATCATGTGGGGGATCACCACATAGATGCTCTGTGAGAGGGCCAGGGGCCGCTGGAACCGTGCCGAAGAGAGCCGCTCGATCGGCCCCATGAGCACCATGGACTTGGTGGTCTTTCTCATGGGATCGATGATGATAGAGGTGGAGTCGTTATAGAGCTGCATGGGAGAGATAAGGGAGATGCCCCGCTCGATACGCATCTTCTTCATGAGCAATTCCGGATCCTCTGCCCTTCCGCCCGGTACCACGGCGTTTGCCACCACGCTGGCGCCCATGGACACGAAAAACGAGAAGAAGATCCATATGGCCAGGGTTGCCAGGGCAGAGGTGGCAATGCCCCGAAACAGTATCGAGAACAGGATACTGATGCCCAGCCAGAATGAGATATAAAAGACGCTGATCACCAGGTAGATGAAAAGCCTCCATACCTCCTCAACCCCGGGTACCACCCCGATCACCTTGAGCCCCAGGCCCGAAACCACGAAAAGGATTGAGGTCAGCATAATGGAGATCACAATCACCCCGGCAAGGAACTTGCCGTTGATGATGGCATCCCGGTAGATAGGCTGTGAGGCCAGCTTGCTCAAGGTACCGCTCGTTCGCTCCCGGTTGATCGAATCAAAACCCAGCACCAGGCCGATGAGGGGACCGAAAAAGGCCACGAACTGCACTAGGGAGAAGAGCGGTCCCGTGGAGGTAAAGAGCATCAGGAACACGAACTCGGGCTTCGCCACACCGCTCAGCTCCTGCCTGAGGCCTGTTCCCACCATGTAGGTGGTGATCAAGCTGACCATGGCGATCAGGGCAAAGAGGATACTGAATCGATAGCTGCTGAACTGATCGGCGAGTTCCTTGCGTACAATGGCACCGATACCAGTCATACTGACACCTCCTGGAAGTATTTCATGTAGATGTCGTCGAGGGAGGTCTCCTTCTCATCAACCCCGAACTTCTCCTTGGCCAATGTTTCTATTGGCCCGATGGCGATCATCTGCCCGTTGATCATGATCCCGATGCGATCGGCGATCTTCTGCACCTGTTTGAGGTCGTGGGAGGACAGGAGCACGGTGATGTTGCTGTCCCTGCTCAGGGATTGGATGTAGGTGATGATCCTGGTGGTGCCGTCTGGGTCGAGCCCGAGGGTGGGCTCATCCAGGAATGCGATCTTCGGCTCTTTTATCAGGATCTCGGCGATTCCCAGCCGCTGCCGCATACCCCGCGAGTAGGCGCCCACCTTTTTCCCCGCTTCCTCGGTGAGCCCAACCCTCTCGAGGGCCTCTTCTATCTTCTTGGAGCTCACGGCATCGGGGATGTGATTGAGCCTCGCGATGAAGCGCAGGTTCTCAACGGCATTCATATCCTCATAGAAGCCCACATTCTCCGGCATATAGCCCACAATCCTTTTGACCTTGATCGCCTCACGGGTGGGATCGAACGCCGCCACCTTAGCCCACCCTTCAGAGGGCTCGGTGAGTCCCAGGAGCATGAGCAGGGTGGTGGTCTTTCCCGAGCCGTTCGGACCGAGAAACCCGAAGATCTCACCCTCCTGGATGCTGAAGCTCAGGGCATCAACGGCAACCTGGTCCCCGTAGACCTTGGTCAAGTTCTGGGTTTCAATGATCGGCGTTTGATTCATACTACCTCCTGCCTAGGCTGACGAACAGGCCAAAGAGGCCTATAATTACCAGCACGATGATCCCGATCCCGATCCATCCCCAGGCTGCCGAGGCCTTGACCGTTACCCGCATCTCCAGGTCATCGGAAACCCGCTCCCCCCGGATGCTCAGGCCCACGGCATAGTCGCCCACCAGGGCCTCCCCGGCCGGGGTAATGCTCACCTCCACCTGTTTGAGGTCTCCCGGCTCGAGGTATTCGATCTTCTCAGGTTTGAACTCCACCTTCCAGTTCTCCGGCTTGATGGATAGAAACTCGATGTTGGGGATGGTGGCAGAGCCGGTATTTTTCACGTACACGGACAGGTTGCCAGGCTTGCCCTTCTCGGTCTCCAGGGACAAGAGCCCGGTAGGAGTCCCTGCCTCAAGCTTAAAGGTACCGGTAATGATTACCTTCAGCTCCGCCTTCGCCTTCGACTCTCCTGCGCTGATCGTGACTGGAATAAGGTAATCTCCTGCCGTGCAGAATCGATCGGGCGTGACCTCCACGCTCAGGCTCTTGTTCTCATTGTCCTTGAGCCTCAGGCTCGAGATGTACTTATCCTCGTAAGGGGGCTTGAAATTGACCTGCCAGTTTTTGGGGGCGGTGGCGGCGAGGTTAAAGGTATCCTCCTTGTCGGTCTTGTTCTTGAGCTCAAGGGAGAACTCGAACTTCGCATCGTTCTGTCCACGCAGCACGGGATAAGAGGTGGTGAGCTCGATCTTGCCCTTCTCCTTGGCCGCTGCCTCTCTCATGGTGATCTTGAGGGCGTGGGATACGGTTAACTTCCTGTCCTCGCTCCTGCCCTTTACCGTGAAGGTATAGGTTCCTGGTTTGGTGTCCTTGTCCGGCTCAGCAGAAAACTGCACGCTCTTATCGCTATCCTCGGGCACGTGAACCGAGGTGATGGAAAAGCTGTAGGTCTTGATCTTGGTCTTCCATCCGGCAGGGGTCGTGTGGGTGAAGTACACGTTCTCATCCCGTTTGCCCAGGTTTTTCACGATGAGATCCACGCTTACATCATCCCCCTTGTTGATGATGACCTCCGGGTACTCGAAGTTCATGGTGATGCCCCGTTCCGGTCGGCTGTCTTGCTCCGTGTCTTTTGCCAGGGAAGCTGATGCAGCAAGACACAGGGCAAAAAGGATGGGCAGGATCAAACGGGCTTTTCGTATCGCTGGGTGTACGCTCATATGCTTCCTCCTCAATCTGTATTCAAAGTGTTCACTATACGGTAGAAATGAGGGCGACGATGGTTTGCACAAGGTCGGCCGCCTGAAACTTAGGCAAAAAAACTCCAAATGTCAATATGATAATCGAAACTACACCGAAAAGGACAATTCAAAGATCAACTGACGGAAACCTTATCATAGTTCTTCAACAAGGAATCCATCCACTCCTCAAAGCTCAGGTAGGCGCCCGTGTTGATATCGTAGCACGGTTCAAGAGCCTTGCGATCCCCTTCCCGTATCCTGTGCTCGGCATAGCCTTCCAGAAGCTCCTTCAGTTCCTTCCTGGAAATCCCGTATTCCTGGG
Organism: uncultured Desulfobacteraceae bacterium; assembly: GCA_964389665.1. Classification (GTDB taxonomy): domain Bacteria; phylum Desulfobacterota; class DSM-4660; order Desulfatiglandales; family B25-G16; genus B25-G16. The sequence continues at coordinate 7,690 of CAYMFC010000038.1, forward strand.
CAAGTTTCTTTGTCCCCAGGGCGTTCCTGTTGCCCGCTGCCATCTCCCACAGAGCCCGGGTAACAATATCCTGGACTTCCTCTCGAGGCAATCCCATGGATTGGGCTATCCGAGCAGCCCTCACGAGATGCCCTTGCTCGATCTCCTCCTGCAGCTCTTCCCCGCTTTCCTTCTCGCTCACAGCTCTGATAGAAAAAATCTATACCGTATCCTCAAGACCGGGCAGGTCAACTGCCTGCCCGCGAAGGGATCCAGATGTGGTTAATTAATACATGTCTTCCGGAGGCATGGCAGATGCCGCCATTTTCTCCTTCTTGGGCTTCTCTGCAACCATGGCCTCGGTCGTCAAGAGCAGACTGGCAACAGAGACGGCGTTTTGAAGCGCTAATCTCGTTACCTTGGTGGCATCGATGACCCCCGCTTTCGTGAGATCCTCGTATTGGCCGGTTTCCGCGTTGAACCCGAAGCCGCCCTTCTCTTCTTTCACACGCTGGACCACCACAGAGCCCTCAAAGCCGGCATTGTTGGCGATTTGCCTGATAGGCTCCTCAAGGGCACGTTTCACGATGCCAACGCCGAGCTGCTCATCGCCCTCCAGCTTCATCTTCTCTAGTGCTCCCAAGGTTCGTATAAAGGCTACGCCCCCACCCGGGATGATGCCCTCCTCAACGGCTGCGCGGGTTGAATTGAGTGCGTCTTCAACCCGATCCTTTTTTTCCTTCAATTCCGCTTCTGTTGCCGCGCCCACATTGATCACGGCAACACCTCCGATCAGCTTGGCCAGCCGCTCCTGGAGCTTCTCCCGGTCATAGTCGCTCGTGGTATCATCGATCTGGATCCTGATCTGCTTCACGCGCCCCTCAAGGGCATCGCGGCTGCCGGCGCCTTCCACAATCGTGGTGTTGTCCTTGTCTATGTTGACCCGTCTCGCGGTGCCGAGATCCTTCAGGGTAATATTCTCAAGCTTTATGCCCAGATCCTCGCTGATCATCTGACCTCCTGTCAGGATCGCGATATCCTCGAGCATGGCCTTACGCCGGTCACCGAAGCCCGGCGCCTTAACCGCCGCACATTGAAGGGTTCCACGAAGCTTATTGACAACCAGCGTCGCGAGGGCCTCGCCCTCCACATCCTCTGCGATAATCAGGACGGGCTTACCCGATTTGGCTACCTGCTCAAGGATGGGCACCATGTCCTTCATGGCGCTGATCTTCTTCTCATGCAGCAGGATGTATGGTTCCTCCAGGTGGACCTCCATCTTCTCGGCGTCGGTCACGAAATAAGGGCTCATATATCCCCTGTCAAACTGCATGCCCTCCACGATATCGAGGGTCGTCTCCATGCTCTTGGCCTCTTCAACCGTGATCACGCCTTCTTTGCCCACCTTCTCCATGGCCTCGGAGATGATCTCTCCTATGGTGGGGTCGTTGTTCGCGGAAATGGTGCCAACCTGGGCTATATCCTTCTTGTCTCTTGTTGGGCTTGAGAGCTTTTTCAACTCCTCGACGACGGTATCCACGGCCTTTTCCACACCCCGCTTGATGGCCATGGGATTCGCCCCTGCCGCTACCATCTTTGAGCCTTCGCGATAGATGGCCTGAGCGAGTACGGTGGCCGTAGTGGTGCCATCTCCTGCAACATCCGACGTCTTTGAGGCGACCTCCTTGACCATCTGGGCACCCATGTTCTCAAACTTGTCCTCAAGCTCGATCTCTTTGGCCACGGTCACGCCATCCTTGGTGGCCTTTGGGGAGCCAAAGGATTTCTCGAGCAGCACATTACGGCCTCTCGGCCCGAGGGTGCTCTTCACCGTATTGGCCAGAACGTCAATGCCGTGCATCATCTTCTCTCTGGCCTCCATGCTATATTTGATCTCTTTCCCTGGCATAGCTCAACACCTCCTTATATCAGTTATTCCAAGACGGCTAGGATATCGTCTTCACGCATAATTATGTGCTCAACACCATCGATCATGATCTCATTGCCCGCGTATTTGCCGAAAAGCACACGATCCCCTTCCTTGACATCCAAGGGAATTCGTTTTCCATCCTCATCAAACTTTCCATCAGCAACGGCAATCACCTTCCCCTCCTGGGGCTTCTCCTTGGCGGTATCTGGTATAATGATCCCCCCTGAGGTCTTCTCCTCTTCTTCGATCCTGATTACCAACACCCTGTCCTGCAACGGCTTTACCTTCATCGCGCAACCTCCTTTCTTATAGTAGATGTATACTAGTATTATGGAATGAAACTTGGTTCCATGATCCTCTTCCAGAAAAACCTCGAAAGTTTCTTCATGAGTAAAGGGCTAACTTACTGATATTGTTGATTTATGAGAATTCTCCAAGACTATAATCACCTTTTTTGGATTGTCAAGGTCGCCCTCCGATTTTTTACTCGGCATGGGAAAGCCCGTTCCTTTACAAGGGCAGGCGGTAAAAGGATGCTCTTTCAAGAACTGACCATAGGTACTGCTCACCTCCATTGGCGCCACCATACGGTTTCCCTATGGTCCTGATGCCTCGTGAAAAGGCAGGGCCTACCCTAGGTGATGGTGCGAGAGAAACTCCACGAGGGCTGTGGCGTTATCATGGAATGGCTCGGTTTTGGATGTGCATGCAGGGGAGTCAATAACATTGAGATCATACAAGGCCTTCTTCATGATCCCAACCGGGTTTTCCCGATACATCTTCAAGAGATCCTTGAGCAGGGTGCCCATTTCAAAAAGCCTACCGGGATCCTCGTCCTTCCGCATTCCCAGCGAGGCCCTTGTTATGGCGCCCCATGTTTCCGGCGCGACATTTGCTCCCATGGACACTACTCCGCTCATACTCGGGTGCTCCAGAAACCGGGTTTCATCGCCATCGTATACCCTGAAATCCGACCTCTTACGCAGGCATCTCTGATAGTTATTCGCCCGGGCAAGGGAACCACAGAAGACCAACCCTTTGATTCCCTCCATCTCTCCTAAATCTTTGAGGATATTGGTCCGCATGTTGGTCCTCTTCAACGGTTTATCCAGGATCTTGATCAGCCCAGGATCGTTGTACAGCACAAAGGGGTTCCTGGCGAGGGAGGTGATCTTCTCGTAGTATTCATAAAGCCCCCTGTTGCTATGGTAGTAAAGAGGAGAGTCAAGCCAAAAAACGATCCCCTTATAGGCACATGCGCTCACGTGATCTTCCAGGGCTGAGAGGATTTTCTTGGTGTCTTCTGAGGATTCCCCGCTTATCCAGAACAGGATAGGCCTTTCGCCATCGACCAAGGCCATAGCCTGTTCGAGCAGCTCAACCCTACAATCGAGGCCAAGGTCCCTTCCCTCTCCCATTATGGGGCTTCCCAGCAGCACCCCATCCACATGGGGCAGAGCCCTCCTTAAGAGACTATTCAGACTCCTCTTGTCAATGTCCCCCGTATCACAGAGGGGCGTGACAAGATCCACGATCAACCCTTTAGGGGGCCTACGTTCCTCCATCAGAACCTCCCTCCCCATCGCCCAAGAGCCCTTTCTGCCCCACCTTGCTCGAGAGCATTGTTCCCAGATTACCGCCTGGGTGGAACCGTCTGAAGTCCTTACTGGTAAAGTGTCTCCTCCCTAACAAAACCACTGCCAGTGCATCGCCCATGGCCAGAGCAGCGGTCGTACTGGTGGTAGGTGCAAGGCCGAGGGGGCATGCCTCTCTCTCCACCCCCACATCTATGGTGAGGTGGCTTTCCCTCGCAAGAGGCGATTCCGGATCCCCACAAAAGGCAATGAGTGTCGTGCCGATATCCTTGAGGTTAGGTATGATCTGGATCAACTCCTTTGTATAGCCGCTGTTTGAAATAGCGATCACGATATCATCGGCAGAAACCATACCGAGGTCGCCATGTAAGGCCTCGGCCGGATGGAGATAATGCGATGGCGTGCCCGTGCTGTTGAGTGTGGCCGAAATCTTCCTGCCGATCAATCCCGATTTACCTATCCCGGTGAGAATGACCCGCCCCTTGCTCCGGAGAATCATTTCAACGGCACGCTCAAATTCCGGGCCGATCCGCTCAACCAAATCGAGGATCCCTTGGGCCTCGATCTGCAGCACCTCTCTGGCCTGTATGATTATCCTCCCGCTCCTCTTCATACGCCTAACCTATGGAAACATGGTATCAGAGAATACCCCTCTCACTACCGACTTTCATTAAAAACCTGAAAGACGTGTTCCACCTGTTTCTTGGCAGAACCACTCCGGCGTTTGATCTCCTCCCTGGCCTTCCTTCCGAATCGCTCATATTCCTCCGGATTATCCAAGAGCCATGTGGCCTTTTTCACCAGCTCATCCCTGTCCCGTACCACAAAGCCTGCACCCACGCCTTCCAACAGGGCTTTGGCATCCAGAAAATCCTCCATCGAGGGGCCATAGAGCACCGGTTTGCCCCACACAGCTGCCTCAAGCGGGTTCTGCCCACCAAGAGGCACGAGGCTCCCGCCGCAAAAGAGCACCGTTCCTATGCTATAAAGGCCGAAGAGCTCCCCAAAGGTATCCACAATAATAATATCAGCGGGCAGATCCCTTCGGGAAAAACCCGGCAGGCTGCTGCGCAGGGAATAATCCAGATGAAATGACCGAAGAATTGCCTCTATCGTACCGCGCCTCTCTATATGCCTCGGCGCGATGATCAATACCATGGCTGAATAGCGGGCTCGAAGATCCAGGTAGGCCTCGACGATGATCTCCTCCTCGCCCTCCCTGGTGCTCCCCGCTATAAAAACCGGCCTTTTCCTGTCAAACCTGTAAACAGAGGCGGTTCTTCGCGAAAGCCTTGAGGTGGCCTCCTTGACCAAGCTGTCGTATTTCGCATTTCCCCCGACCACCACCCTTCGGGGATCTGCTCCTATGGATATGATCCGCCGGGCATCTGTGCTGCTTATCATGGAGAGAGAGGAATAGCTGGAGAGTGCCTCTTTCATCAAAACCCGTACGTGCTTATAGGTATTGATGGATCGCACGGAGATGCGCCCGTTTATAAGGAATGCCGGAATATGCAGCAGCTTGCAGGCCCACAGGATATTCGGCCAGATCTCGGTCTCCAGGTTTATGAATAGATGGGGTGAGGCCTTCCTCAAAGCACGTCTCACACACCACACGAGATCGATAGGGTTGTAGATAACCATGGTATCCGGAGGCATGATGCTGCGTGCGGTTTGCCTGCCGCTCTTGGTGGTGGTGGAAAGGATAATGGAGACATTCTGCCTCCTCTCCCGTATCGCTTCCGAGATTACCTTGGCGAGTTTTACCTCGCCGATAGATACGGCATGAACCCAAATCCGAGGCCCGCTCCCTTTCGGACCGATGAGGTGGGCCGGCAAAAAACCAAGCCTCTCCTTGAAGTGCTGATCCAGAAGGCCCTTGATAAGGAGATACAGGAACGCAAAGGGACCGAGCAGAAAAAAAAGCAGGGCAGCCGTCATATTATAAAAGAAAAATAGTATCATACGTTTCACACATAAACGTCCTACTCTAATCAGAATACGTATGATAAAGTCAATCGAAAAAACGCGGGCGCCTGCTGATGCGTTAAATACCCACCCGGGAGGGATCAGTAAAGAATCCACGCCTAAAGGACATGGCTTTGTTTGGAGCCCACTCAAAAGGCGCCGAATGTGTACCTTCAGGTCATGGGATTATTGGAGTGATGGAGTGTTGGAGTAATGGTCTCAGGCTGAGGGATGGGTTTTGAACGTCAGGAAAA
>CAYMFC010000039.1:0-12949 GCA_964389665.1 uncultured Desulfobacteraceae bacterium
AGGAGAACGGGATTGATATATTTCCGGGATTTGCGGCAATAGAGACCCTCTATGACGGCACCACGGTTATCGGGGTAAGGACTGGCGACAAGGGGATTGGCCCGGACGGTGAAAGGAAATCGAATTTCGAACCCGGCATCGATCTGCATGCCAAGGTCACGGTATTCGGCGAGGGTTCAAGGGGTAGCCTTGCCAAGGATCTCATAAAGAAACTGGGCTTAGATAAAGGAAAAAATCCACAGACCTATGTATGCGGGGTAAAAGAGGTGTGGGAGATTCCAGAAGGGAGATTTGAGCTCGGCAGGGTCTTCCACAGCATGGGCTACCCACTTAAGAGCAATACCTATGGAGGAGGGTTCATGTACGGGATGAAGAACAACATGGTCTCCCTGGGTCTGCTCACCGGACTCGACAGCGACGACCCCTATCTCGATGCCCATCTCGAATTTCAAAAGTTCAAACTCCACCCCTACGTATCTGAGATAATAAAGGACGGGACACTCGTTCAGTACGGCGCGAAAACAGCACCGGTTGGAGGATACTTTTCGGTACCAAAACTCGCCTTTGACGGCGGGCTCATCGTGGGTGATTCAGCGAGCCTCTTCATCAGCCAAAAGATCAAGGGCATACACGTTGCCATGAAATCCGGCATGCTGGCTGCTGAAACGATCCTTGACTCCCTCATGAAGGATGATTACTCGGAAGAGCAGCTTGAGAACTACCAAAACACGCTCTTGAACAGCTACGTCGGCAAGGAGCTCCACAAGGTACGGAATTTCCATCAGGCATTCCAGAAGGGCCTCTGGGTAGCCCTTATAAAGGCTGGATTCCAGTATATACTGGGAGGAAGAATCTTGAAAGGGAGGCTCTCCACGGAGCCCGATTATGTTCACCGCACAAAAGTTATTGACTACTATGGCACCGGTTCACCTACAAACGAGCAGAGAGGGGTCCCCAAATTCGATGGCAAGATAACATTTGATAAGGAATCCGATGTGTATTACTCCGGCGCCATTCACGAGGAACAACAGCCGCCGCATCTCAAGATATCTGATCTCAACATCTGCTACACGACGTGCAGGGAAGAATACCAGAACCCCTGCACACGATTCTGCCCTGCCAATGTGTATGAAATGGAGATTGACGATGAAACGGGCAAGCTTACATTGAAATTAAATTTCTCCAACTGCGTCCATTGCAAGACATGCGATATCAAGGACCCCTTTGAGAACATCACCTGGGTTCCCCCAGAGGGCGGAGGAGGCCCGAAATACACCGTTGTGTAGGTACCATTTTTTCTTGACAGCCTGTCTTTTTCTCAATTATAGTTACTTTATAGCTAAATCATAGCTACTTTACTCCAACTTTAGAGGTACGGAGATGGATATAATAGATGAAATTAAGCGTATCGTGGGAGATGAGAATGTATTTTCCGACCGAGTGGAATGTATCTGCAATTCACGTGACATGTCGGTACATGTGGGGGTTCCCGATGTAGTGGTCTATGCGCGTACAACGGAGCAGATATCCCGCATTATGCGGCTGGCCAACCAGGAGAAGGTCCCTGTAACAATCCAGGGTTCGGGAACGAGTGTGACCGGCGCATCCCTTCCTGTAGAAGGAGGTATTCTCCTGGATGTCCACAGGATGAATAGAATATTGGAGATCAATAAAGAGAATTTCTACGCGGTAGTTGAGCCAGGCGTGATCTGTATGGATTTGAACAGGCAACTTGCCAAACAGGGGCTCATGTTTCCCCCCAATCCGGGCAGCGAGCTTATCGCAAGCATCGGCGGTATGATGTCCACGAACTCAAGTGGGCACCGGGCCGTGAAATACGGCACGGCAAGGGACTATGTGAAAGCCCTGAAAGTGGTCTTAGCCGATGGCACAATTATCAAGACCGGCTCCAAAACACCCAAATCATCCATGGGATATGACCTCAACCACGTCTTCGCCAGCTCGGAGGGAACACTGGGCGTTATTACCGAGATCACGGTGAAGATCCGACCTCTTCCGGAGTATACCGCCCTGGCACTCGCGATCTTTAAGGACCTGGATGCCGGGGGCAAAGCGGTGAGCGATATCATCGCATCCGGAATACAGCTCACCGCGTGCGAGATCCTGGATAAATACAGCCTCAAGATAGTCGAAGAACACATCGACAGAGATGTAAGCAATATAGAGGCCATGCTTATTTTAGAGCTCGATGGAGCCAAAGAAGTCGTAGCCAGGGATATGGAGAGGATTGGGGAGATGTGCAAGAACTACCAGGTGGAGGATTTCACCTGGAGTGATGACCCGGCCAGGGCTGAAGAAATCATGGAGGCACGAGGAAAACTGGTGCCAACGCTCTCAAGAATAAAACCTGGTTACCGGCTCGTTGCCATATCAGAAGATCTTGGCGTTCCCCCATCAAAGATCCCTGAGACTATTAAGAAAGCACAGGCAGTAGCAGATAAATACAACCTGCTGCTTACCACCTTTGGTCATATCGGAGATGGCAATGTGCACACTACCTTTGTAGCCAATATGCGAAGCAAGGATGAATGGGAAAGGCTCAAACCGGCTGCTGATGAACTTGCTGAAATTGCCCTTGAGATGGGGGGCACCATTACAGCCGAGCATGGGACCGGTCTTGCCAGGGCGCCATACATAGAAAAACAGATGGGCCCGGGATTGGAGGTGATGAGGGCTATCAAAAAGGCGCTCGATCCCAACAATATACTGAATCCCGGCAAGATGGGGCTTGACGTTAAGAAACACGATATTTACGACTATTTCGCCTTCAAGCCCCTTCTCGAGCACCCCGAAGGGCTTAATTCCTTCGGCTACGATGCGGATAACGAGATCCTTGCATGCATCAACTGTGCATTCTGCCGCCTCGGCTGCCCTACCTATGAGGTAACCCAGCTTGAATCCAGAAATGCCAGGGGCAGGAACATCCTTGCCTTCAACCTGATGACCGGGCAAATCGGGCCTTCCAACGAACTGGCTGAATCCTTCTATACCTGTACGACGTGTAATTCATGCACCCAGTTTTGCCCCGCCCAAATCAGGGTGGATGAGATTATCCAGAAGGGCAGAGAGAAGCTCTTTGCCTCGGGAACTGCCCCTGAGCCCGTCATGGCGCTGAGGGAGAGCATTCTTACCACGGATAACGTCTATGCCGCGAAAAAGGGAGATAGGGTCGCCATCTTTCCAGCATCTGTCAAGAAAAGGATTGAAGCTGGTGAGATCAAGAAAAAGGCGCCAACGCTTCTCTTTATGGGTTGCGTATCGAGCTACCTCGATATGAAGATCGTGCCGAGTTTCTTAAAGGTTATGGATGCTGCCGGCGTGGATTACACACTTTTAGGGGAAGAGGAAATCTGCTGCGGATTTCCGCTGCATCTTATGGGCGATCTGGAAAAATTTAGAGAAACTGCCATCAACCTTATTGAACGCATAAAGGCCACTGGTGCAAAGGAGCTGGTGACTCCCTGTGCCGGGTGCTATAAGACGTTTCGAAAATTCTACCCCGAAGTAGGCGATCTGGGAGTAGAGGTATACCATTCCGTTCACTATATCCAGAGATTACTAGAGGATAAGAAGCTTAAGCTGGGTGGCGACCTTGACAAAAAGATCACCTACCATGATCCCTGTGACCTTGGCAGGACCTTTCAGATCTTTGAGGAGCCCCGAGAGATACTCAAGGCCATTCCCAATGTCGAGTTCGTTGAGATGGCCAGAAACCGCATGAAAGCCAGGTGCTGCGGGGGCGGAGGAAGCGTTATTGCACTTGAGCCGGAACTTGCAGCGGAAATGGCAGCTGTTAGGGTGCGAGATGCCATGGAGGTAGAGGCGGAGATCATCGTCTCCGGATGCTCGGCCTGCAAGGATAACCTCAGAAAGGGAATAAAATACATCCCCAAGGAAGAGCGGCCAAAGATCAAGGTCATGGATATCACGGAAATAGTCGCCGATTTTCTTGTTTAGTGTTCCTTGAGTTCATGGCGTTTTTTCCAAGATAGCAGTATGCTATTTCCTTTTGATGAATCCGGTTGATCTTTGGTCTGGGAGCTTCACCAATAAACCCAATCAACTCAATGAACTCAAGAAACCATTACAAAGGAGGAAAACATGACAACAAGCAAATGGATGCACGCAGGCACTGTTGTCAAAATGAATGCCATCAATTATCCCGACAAACTGGGGTGGCAGGACAAATCCAAGGAGTACACCTTCAAGGAGTGGAATGAGAGGGCCTGTAGACTATCGCATGGGCTTTCAGGGTTAGGCGTTGGCTATCAAGAGAGATTCGCCGTTCTGGCCTACAATCGAGGCGAGTGGATGGACATCTACGCTGGGTGCGCCAAGGGCGGTCAGATTATCGTTCCCATCATGTTTCGGCTCGCACCGCCGGACATCGAATATATCGTCAACCACTCGGATTGTAAGGCCTTCATCGTGGAGCAGCCCTTTGTGGATATGATAAACGGCATCAAGGATAAGCTTCCCGTTCCAGAGGATGCGTATATCTACCTAGGAGAAGGTCCCGCTCCAGATGGCTATACCGGCTATGAAGAATGGCTCTCTAAATCATCTCCGGAAGAGCCGGATATCATGGTAGACAGTGATGATACCTGGACCTTTATGTATACCTCGGGAACAACAGGAAGACCGAAAGGCGTGGTGAAGACCCACGAAAGCTACCATGCCCAATATGTTCTAGACATCATAAACCAGGGCGTCAAACCCACCGATAAGGTGATGCTCGTGATGCCCATGTGTCATGTGAACTCCATATTCTACTCCTTTCCCTATACCCTTTTGAGCGCCCCGGTGTTCGTGTACAATATGGTGAGCTTCGACGCCGAAGACCTGCTCAGGACCATAGAGAAATACAAGATCACCTTTACCTCACTCGTGCCCACGCATTACATTATGATGCTCTCCCTGCCCGACGAGGTGAAAAATTCGATCGATGTATCCTCTATCCGGCAGCTCCTTGTATCCTCGGCGCCTGCCAGAAAGGAACTTAAGCTGGCGATCATGGACTACTTCAAAAAGGCAGAACTCTGGGAGGCCTACGGCACCACAGAGGGCGGCCTGGTCACACTCCTAAGGCCTGAGTGGCAGTTCGAGAAGCTCGGCTCCATAGGCAAGGAGATCTTCGGCACGGATAGGATCAAGATCCTTGATGAGGACAGAAATCCCGTACCTGACGGTGACGTAGGAGAAGTCTTTTACAGGACACCCATGATCTTCAAGGAATATTGGAAAGAGCCGGAAAAGACCAAGGAGGCCTTTGAGGGAGAGTGGTCCTCTGCGGGAGATATGGCTACAAGGGATGAAGACGGCTTCTATACCTTGGTGGACAGAAAGGCGAATATGATCATTACCGGCGGGGAGAATGTATATCCCTCGGAGGTGGAAAATATCCTGGGAGCCCACCGCGCGGTAAAGGATGTGGCGGTAATCGGCGTTCCCGACGATAAGTGGGGTGAGGCCGTGAAGGCGGTGGTTATCCTGCATGATGACTACTCTGCCAGCAATGAGCTCGCAAAGGAGATCATGGATTTCACCAAGGGCAAGATCGCGGGCTTCAAGAGACCGAAATCGTTGGATTTCATCAAGGAAGAGGAGATGCCTCGCACCGGTACCGGAAAGATCTTGCACAGGATTTTGAGAGAGAAATATGGAACGTGGAGCAACGCTTAAAAGGTAAGCGGCAAACAAGAAAACGTAGGCAGCAAGAAGCAGTACCATTCAATACCTAAGAGAAGATGTTTGAATCAACGGGTACGTTCAACACAACCATACAAACAGGAGGATAAGGGAAATGCTAACAAAAGCCTATATTCCGTACAAAGGGTACTACTCGACCCCGTTCTGCCGATGGCAGGGGGCCATGGCGAATGAGAACTCAATCCAACTGGGAGCGACCACTGCTCAGCGATGGATCAAGAAGAACAACATAGATCCCATGATCTTTGACTACATGTACTTTGGAATCACCGTCGCGCAACATCACCTCTTCTACAGTCACACCTGGGCGGCTGCCCTGCTCGTGGACGGCCAAAAGGACCTGCCGGCCCTCATGATCCATCAGGCATGCACGACCTCGACAACCTGTGTCCATTTAGCAGCCGTGAACATAGAAGTGGGAACCTACAACACAGCCTTTGCCCTGATGGCCGACCGTTGCTCCAATGGTCCTCACACTGTCTGGGCAAACCTCTTAGGCCCTGGTGGAGAGGTAGAGTCGGAAAACTGGATGATGGACAACTTCAACGGAGATCCCTGGGCCAGACTAAAGATGATCCAGACCGCCGAAAATGTGGCCAAAGAGATCGGTACCACGAGAGAGGAGTGTGATGCGGTTACCCTCCGCAGATATGAGCAATATCAGGATGCTCTGAAAAACGACAGGGCCTTCCAGAAGAGATATATGTTTCCAGCAGAGGTGAGGGTATCGAAGAAAAAGACTGTTTTTGTCGAGCAGGACGAGGGTGTTACGCCGACCTCTGCCGAAGGCCTCGCCGGGCTCCGGCCCGTTGAACCGGGAGGCACGCACACCTTCGGCGCCCAAACCTTTCCAGCCGATGGAAACTGCGGCATTATCGTCACTACCCGGGATAAGGCCAAGGAGTTGAGCGCTGATCCGAAGATCGAAATTCAGATCGTCTCCTACGGCTTCGCGAGAGCCAAAAAAGGCTATATGGCTGCTGCCCCGGTACCGGCGGCAGAGATGGCGCTTCGGAATGCCGGCATCACGGTGAAGGATCTCAAAGCGGTCAAAACCCACCAGCCATTCGCCGTGAATGATATCAACATGGCCGTCAAGATGGGGATGGATGTGAACTGGATGAACAACTACGGGAATTCTCTCATCTATGGCCACCCCCAGGGACCCACTGCCGGCAGGCTCATCATTGAGCTTTTAGAGGAAGTAGTGATGCTCGGCGGCGGATACGCCCTATGGGCCGGTTGTGCCGCTGGCGATACGGCTGCCGCTATGGTCTTCAAGATAGGCTAATAAAAAATTATAAGTGCCTAAAGTGAGCTAAAGTGCCTAAAGTTAAAATGCCAAATGACATAACGTGATGCCCTCTTCAACTTTAGCTCACTTTAAACTTTAGGCACTTTACATTCTTGCCTTGGCGAGAAGTGCAGCACCAAGAGCAGCAGTAAGTTGTGGTTCATCCGGCACTATGACATCGCAACCCGTTATCTCCTCAAGCGCACGTACCAGGCCTTTATCCAGCGCTCCGCCGCCCACAAGGGCGTACTCCCTTTCAAGGCCTACCCGCTCTGCAAGGCTATGGATTTGGGCTGCCAGGGCCCTGTGAATACCGGCCAGGAGATCCTCCTTTGTCGCTCCCTCGGCTATTCGTGAGACGGCCTCTGTCTCTGAAAACACCGCGCACCCGGTGCTAAAATCCACCCTTTTGCTGGAGCGAAGGGACAGGCCCCCTATCTCCTCGATCCTTACCTGGAGTACCTTTGCTATAATCTGTAATATGCGGGCAGAACCTCCGGCACACTTGCCGCTCAATAGAAAGTTGAGGAGATTTCCGCTTCCGTCGATGCGAAAGGCCTTGCTGAAAAGGTCGCCTACATCCACGGCAGTCCGTACCCCGTGAGAAAGGAAAAAGATGCCCTTGCTGTGACATGTAATATCCGTGACTACCTCCTGTGCGAAACCCACATTTTTTGCACCATATCCCGTGGCAATCGTGTAGACGATATCCTCCGGGTGTAGCCCTGTTTTTGAGAGGAGATTGTCCTTGATCGTATCAGCGGTCTTTCGATAATCTCCCCGCGATGGAACTACGATAGATCCCATTATCTCTCCGTCACGCATGACAAGCCCCTTGGAAAAGGCAGAACCGATATCAATCCCGATGACACAAGGCATCACTCTTCTCTCCCAACGCCAGAAATCCTTGGACGAAGAATGTATTAAGGGCGCTTTTTGCGATAGTTGTAGCGCTCCTTTCCATTCGATTCTCCTGCGCTAATCGTCTCCCCTGATACTCTGGGTCTTAATCCAGCCTCTTTTTAAACCGTTTGACCGCGCTTACAAAGACAATCAACCCCAGCACCATCATTGCAATAAATTGAGGCCATAGAACCTCCAGGCCTACGCCCTTTAAGAATACACCCCGTATGATAACCAGGAAATACCGCAAGGGATTCAGATAGGTAAGCCATTGAATGGCCGTGGGCATGCTGGCTATGGGGAACACGAAACCGCTGAACATGAAGAAAGGCAGGATGAAAAAAAAGGTGGTCATCATGGCCTGCTGTTGCGTTGCCGAGATGGTGGATATGAACAACCCTACGCCTAGGGTAGACAAAAGAAAGAGACATGCCGCAGCGATGAGAAGCAAGAAGTTGCCCTTCATGGGGAGGGAGAACCACACGATGGCAAAGGTGATCACGATAATCATGAGTGTCTGGGTAATGATGATATAGGGGATAGTCTTTCCCAAAATAAGTTCAACAGGTCTCAGCGGTGTCACGATAAGCTGCTCAATGGTACCCGATTCCTTTTCCCGGATGATGGCCATGGAGGTAAGGAGCAGAGAGAGTATCATGATCAAAACGGCCACGACGCCCGGCACAAAGAAGTTACGGCTATCCAGGTTCGGATTATACCATGTCCGTATTCGAGCATCTATCTTGCCGTAATCCAATCGTTGCTTGTACCGTTCCTCAATCATGCTTTGATTGAACCCCTCGAGAACAAGGGAGGTATACGCGATTCTCAAGGAGGCCATATTGCTCATGCTCCCATCGGCAAGGATCTGGACAGGGGCTGAATCCCCTTTCCTTATGCGCTCGCTGAAGTCCGGCCCGATCTTCAGGGCCAGGTCCACCTTTCTCCTTAGCAGTAGTTCCTCTAACTCCTTCGGATGATTCATGTAATGGGTTATACGAAATGTCCTGTTCGCATTCAGGGCATCCATCAACAATCGACTCTCTCGGGTACGCGCCTGGTCAACAACGCCGACCCTCACATCCCTCACGTCGGTGCTGAGCACGTATCCGAAGACGAGCAACTGCACAAAGGGGGCGATGATCAACAGTGGCCTATTCTTTTTGTCTCTGAAGAGCTGGATGAACTCCTTTCGAACCAATTCCCGTATCCTGAGCCAGCTCATTTCACATTCCCTCTTTTTTTAATAGAGCAAAACCGATATTTGACAGGACTATCAACATGCCAACGAGTATGAGGTAACTCGTCCACAAGTGTGCGAGACCAAGGCCCCGGAGATAGATCCCGTTGAGTATATCGATGAAATAGGTGGCGGGAATAATATAGGTGAGTATTTGGAATATCTTTGGCATATTTCCCACAGGAAAAATGAAATTGGAGAGCAATAAGGATGGCAGAAAGGTGATGAGTATGGCCATCTGGTTCGCTACAAGCTGGGATTTCGTGGCAATGGAGATCAAAAACCCTAGGCTCAAGGCAACCGATATGTAGATCGTGGAAGCAAGCACCAATAACCAGAAGCTCGACTTCATCACCACGCCGAAGAGCACCTGCCCCATAAAAACCGCCACCAATACGTCAGTGAGCGCAATCAGAAAGTAGGGAATGGCCTTGCCCAATAAAAACTCGCCACCGCCGACGGGCAGCGAGCGTATCGTTTCCATGGTTCCGTTTTCATACTCACGGGCAATCACCAGCGAGGTCAGCATCGCCCCTACGATCATGATAATGATGGCAATGATACCGGGCACGATAAAATTTCGGCTGTCCAGGTCCTCGTTAAACCATACCCGTATCCGTCCATCCACCGGGGCCTTTATCTTCTCCATCCCTTTTCGATTGAGAAAACTGAGGAGACGATCGCGATTGTAGGCCTCCACAAAGGCGGTGATATAGCCCCTCGATATGCCTGCAAAACTGGGATCGCTTCCATCAATCAGCACCTGGAGCGATGCTGTGCGGTCCGCCTTGAGATCCTCAGTCCACCCAGGGGGGATCACGATGGCCATCGTGGTGAGGCCCTGATCGAGATAGCTTACCGCGGGGGAGGAATCATTGAGGTGGTGAACGATCTCAAAATAAGAAGAGGCATCAAGTCTCCGGACAAAGTCGCGGCTTACCTCTGTTTTATCGTGATCCACGACCACGGTCCTCACGCTATCCACATCCAGGCTCAGGGCATACCCGAACATAAGGATCAGGAGCAGCGGGATCACAAAGGCCAGATACATGCTCCTGAAATCCCTCACCAGGTGATAGAATTCCTTACGGGCAATGGCCTTGACAGTTACCGGATTCACTTCTGTCTCCGAGCCATCATGTGTATGAAGACATCACTCAGGTCGGCCTCGGGCCTGCCGGGAAATACCTCACTGATAATCTCCGAGGGGCTCCCCATTGCTGCGATCTTCCCCTCGTTGATCATGACAAGCCGCTGGCAGTTTCGGGCCTCATCCATATAATGTGTTGTCACGAACACCGTTACCCCTCCCTGGGCCAGCGTATCGATAAATTCCCAGAAGTTTCGGCGGGTGATGGGGTCTACCCCTGAGGTTGGCTCATCCAGAAAAAGGATTTCAGGTCGGTGAAGCAAGGCACAGCCGAGCGCTAATCGCTGCCGCCATCCAGGCGGCAATTCTCTGGTGATACGGTATCGGACATCTTGTAAGCGGGCCA
Source organism: uncultured Desulfobacteraceae bacterium (assembly GCA_964389665.1). Classification (GTDB taxonomy): domain Bacteria; phylum Desulfobacterota; class DSM-4660; order Desulfatiglandales; family B25-G16; genus B25-G16. Next base: position 10,664 of record CAYMFC010000039.1, read on the forward strand.
TATCAAGCACCCAATCGATCCTCTCCTTCCAGGCCTCTTGCGGTACTTCATATACCCCGAGATAAAACCGGATGTTCTCATAGGGGGTCATGTCTTCGTAGAGGGAGAACTTCTGCGACATATACCCTATGGAGTGCTTGATCGCCTCTGCCTCGGAGAAGATATCATGACCTGCAACCCGGCCGTACCCGGAGGTAGGGGCTATAATGCCGCAGAGCATGCGAATGGTGGTGGATTTTCCTGCCCCGTTTGGCCCCAAGAAACCAAAGACCTCGCCCTTCTTTACGGCGAACGAGATCTTGTCAACAGCGACAAATCTGCCGAACCTTTTTTCGAGGTCCTTCACATAGACGGCATCAGAGCCCGAATCGGTCATGGATAAGCCCCTCATCCACTTCTTGGATACGATGAATCATGGCCTCCTCCAGGCTGGGGTAGTGGGATTGGACTTCTTCAGGAGTTGCCATATCGAGAACACGGGACTTATGCATGAGGACAAGGTGATCGCATTTTTCCCCCTCGTCGAGATAGGCGGTTGAAATCAGGATGGTCATACCCTCCTGCCTCATCTCGCCGAGAATGTCCCAGAACTCCTGCCTGGATACAGGATCCACCCCATTGGTAGGCTCATCCAGGATAAGGACTTTTGGTTCATGGACCAAAACGCACGCAAGACCTAGCTTCTGTTTCATGCCGCCGGAAAGCGCCCCCGCCAGCCTGTCAATGTAGGGAAGAAGGTTTGAAAACCCGAGATACCGCTCTCTCCTTTTTGCTCTCTCCGCCCCAAAAACACCGAAAACATCCATGAAGAAATCGATGTTCTCCTCCACGGTGAGATCAAGGTAAAGCCCGAAACGCTGTGGCATATACCCGATAAGGGGCTTAATCCTGGTCTTGCGAGATGCCACATCCAATCCGTGTATCCGGATTGTTCCAGAGGAGGGCCTGACCATTGCCGCTATCATGCGGAGCAACGTCGACTTCCCTGCACCATCAGAGCCCACGAGGCCCAAAATGCTCCCCCCTGCCACCTGAAAGCTCACATGACTGACTGCCTCGATTGAACCGAAGTGCTTTGAGACATCTTGCAGTTGAACGGCGGAGACTCCTGCTGGCGGGCAGTTCGAATTCCCAGGCGGATTGTTACCGTAGCCAGGCATCGGCAGGCATTCCTGATTTTAATTCAAGGTGTGGATTGGGAATGGCAACCTTAACCAGGTATACGAGCTTGACTCGCTCTTTGTGGGTCTGGATCATCTTAGGCGTGAATTCCCCTTCTGGCGAGATAAATGATACCTTCCCGTTATAGAGCTTATCCGGAAAGGTATCGGTCCTCACTTCAGCCTTCTGACCCGGCTTCACCTTCCCGATCTCTGTCTCATCAACGAATATCTTGAGCTCCACCCTTGAGAGGTCTGAGAGCGAGAAGACCTCCCGTCCAGGGGATACCACTTCACCGAGTTCCACATTGCGACTCGTTATCACCCCCACAAAGGGCGCCCTCAATTGGGTGCGTTGCAGTTGAATCTCCGTAAGTTTAAGCGTCGATTGCGCCGCCTTCACCCCTGCTGCGGCTGTCTCAACCTCTTTTTCCGCCGCCTCTATATTCTTCATGTTCGCCTTGGCCTGTTGTAAAACCGCCCTGCCCTCTTCAACTCTCGCCTTTGCCGTGTCTATGGTCTCCTTTCTGACACCCTCTTTCAAGAGCTTCAGGGTTTCCTCAGTCCTCTCAAACTCCTTTATTGCATTCTCATACTTGAGCTTTGCCTCATCCCATTGCTTCTCTGACATCAGGTGCTTTTCAAAAAGATTCTCAAATCTCCGCTTATCCTTCCCGGCCTCTTCCATGATGTTCTTCGCCGTTAAATATGCGAGCCGAGCCCGTTCGATATCCTGCTGGCGAGAACCTGCCTCAAGCTCCCTTAACTGCGAGAGCAGCACCCTGACGCCCGCCTCCGCGCGGGTAACCTCATTGGGGAGCGTCTCTTTATAGAGCGCTAGTAACGTCTCTGCCCGTTGCACATTCTTTACAGCAATCTCCAAACTCGCCCTAGCCTGCCCATGCCTGGCTTGATATTCGGATTGATCGAGCACTGCCAGCACCTGATTTTTCTGAACGAGCTGTCCCTCATCTGCGGGTATCTCGATCAACCCTCCGCTCACCTGAAAGGAGAGCTCAGCGCGTCTGGCCTCAATAGTGCCCGAGTAGTAGAGCTCCTCGATCTGCACCTTCCGCTGCCCGAGGTACACCAAGATGCCCACGCCCAAAAGCAACACGAAAAAGAT
>CAYMFC010000040.1:0-12939 GCA_964389665.1 uncultured Desulfobacteraceae bacterium
ATCTTAGAGATTGCTTCGCTTCGCTCGCAATGACTTCTTGTATTGCGAGCATAGTTAAGAACCATTCTCCTAGCAGCCTCAGGGTTTACAGAAAAGAAAAACCAGAAAGAGGTTGCCGTTCTTTTTTTAACCCTTCTGGCCCTTCAATATGGTCCACTTCTATAGCTTCTTGCTACAGGTAATGTTTTATATTTAGTTCAGTAATGCACTCATTGTCAACAAAATTCGGCAGGTGTAAGTCCTTTGACCTGCCTCGTGAATTTTTCCTCATCCTGCCGAAGGAGCCCGCATGAGGGGCGCGTTTCGCTATAGCCTCATGGCAAACCATGTCCTCCCATGAAAACCCTGAGAGACAGAGGTCAAGCTTTTTATCAGGTGGGTCGGGTACTCCAGGTAACTATTTGAGTACACTCAACTATGCTACCTCGTGTCGCACCCTAACATTGCCACCAACGGGAGCGGTACGCGATCCGCTGCGTGGCATCGTTATGCGCTACACAGTCCCGTGAGGCCATGCGCCTGAAGCATTACAGGAATCCGGCCTCTTTATTTGCTTGCAAGACCGGTTCGTTCATGGTTAAAGGACAGGGTTAGAGTTCAAGGAAAAAAGGAGCGATCTCATGGCCAAAGGATTCACAAAAGTCTATCAGTTCAAGATCACCTTGAAGGGTATAAGGCCGCCTATCTGGCGCCGAATCCAGGTGCCGGGCACCTATACATTCTGGGATCTGCACGTGGCCATCCAGGATGCCATGGGATGGTTTGACTCACACCTCCATGCCTTTGAGGTTGTCAATCCAAAAACGGGGTTCATTGAGGATATCGGGACCCCTGGAGATGATTTCGATTGGGGGGATCGCAGGACTATCGCTGGGTGGAAGCGAAGGATCTCCCAGTACTTCAACGAGCAGTATAACAAAGCAGGCTATGTATATGATTTCGGAGACGATTGGGCCCATGATATCAAATTGGAGAAGATCCTGCCCAGTGAAAAGGATGCCATATACCCACGCTGTCTGGCAGGAAAGAGGGCTTGCCCCCCGGAGGACTGCGGCGGCCCCTGGGGCTATGAGGATCTCCTTGAAATCATCTCTAATCCCGAGCATGAGCAGCACGAGGAGATGGTTGAATGGCTCGGGGATGAGGATTTCGATCCGGACTACTTCGATCGGACTGAGGTTCAATTCGATGACCCAAAGGAGCGCTTGGAATATGTGCTCGATAATGAAGAGGACTTGAGCGAGGATGAGCTTGAGGAGCTTGAGGATGATCTCGCCTCGGGCTCGCTGCCTGAGGATATAAAGGAGGCAGATAGCGAGCTGAGACGAGTTTCCCGAAACCTGATGCAGCGGATCTGGAAGAAGGTCAAGGCCGGGGACATCAAGGACCTATCACCTGAGGAGAGGCGCTTGGGCGAGATCATGCTGGAGCATGAGGATGAATTTTTTAACGAGTTTGAGTTCTCAGACATCACCGCTGATCATACATACGAACCGGAAACCGAGGTGAATCCCTTCCTGCACATCCTTATTCACTCCATCGTGGAAACACAGATCGAGGAAAAGAACCCCATCGAGGTTGTTCAATTCTACAAAGCCATGCAGAAGAAGGGATCTTCGCGCCACGATACCATCCACTTGATCGGCACGATCCTGGCCCCGGTGATGTTCTCCGTTATGCAGGATAAGGCCCCCTTTGATATCGCTACCTACAGGGAGCTTTTAAGGAAATACAAATCCAAGGATCCTGAGGAGATAATGGATTTGCTGGTAAGCGAAGATCGGTAGATGCAGACCCATTCATCTCCAATAGGATCGCGCGCCTGAACGGAAATCAGGATTTTTACAGCAAACGTGGGATGCTTCTTATTGTTTCTATGGCGAGGAGACTCGCTCCATCATCAAAGCCCGCCTGATCTTCACGCTCAGCACCATCGCTTCGGCCGAACACGGTCTTTCCCGCCTCAGCAGGTTTCCTTAACCTCGGATCATGGCCTCTCCCATGTCAAAGGCCGTGAGGTTCAGGTCCACTTTGTCTGTGCTCATCCTTCGGTTCAGCACTGTTTCAAAGACCTTGCGGGTCAGGGGCAGAGCGTCTGTGGCGGCAAGGGCGCCCACGGATATGATGTTTCCCAGAACAGGGTTGCCGAGCCTTATGGCTGCCTCTGTTGCATCGATGAACCATGCCTCCCGAGAAAGGGACCGGATCCACTCCTTGAGTTTCTCCAGGGGGCTATACGACTGCTCCCCGGATATGACCCCGATTGGGTGAATAGGTCGCGTGTTGCAGATAACCCGGATCTCCGGGTTTCCATAGTCCTTCAGAACCCTGAGGGCCTCCATCGGTTCGAGGGCCACCACCATGTGCGCCCTGCCCCTCGGGATCTGGGGTGAGAAGGCGGATTCCTCCGAAATCCTCAGGTGGCTCATGACCGATCCTCCCCTCTGAGAGGCCCCGAAGGTCTCTCCTATCGTTACATGAAGGCCGAGCTGTGAGAGCATCTCCCCCACCATACGAGAGGCGAGCACATTGCCCTGGCCTCCGACACCCGTGATGATCAAGTTGTAAGGGTCGCTCGCAAGCAGTGCCGGTCCGCTCATCTCAGGCAACCTCCCTCTTCTCTATGGCGCCGGCATCACGGCGTGATAAAAGGTGGAATCTCCGCATACAGCAATGATGGGCTGGTCCAGCCCGAAAGGCCTGAGCTTTCCAAACCCGCTGGCCAACCCGGTTCCTGTTCCCATGGAATGGAGTGTTTTGAGTGTATTGAAACCACTGGAGATGGCGCCCAGGGAGTAGCAGCCGATATCCCCGCACACGAACCCTTCCCGGTTGTCGAGCTGGAGGGCATTGTGTATTGACCAGAAGGAGGCCCGGTGAGGGCATCCGGGGCAGAAGGTGAACTCCCTCGGAGGCGCACCGACCGATGCGATCTCAGCCGCTTTTATCGCGTATGCCTCACCCACTGCCCCGTATCTGATGTCCAGAAGAGCGCAGAGCGCTTTCAAAACTAGGTCTGGATCAGCTCGTTGACCATGGGTATGGTTCCGTCCTGCTTGCCGAAGAATCGCTTGATCCCGATACTGGGGGCAAGGATCGCTGCAAGGGCATGCACGTTGTCCTCCATGAAGGGGAGAACCTCTTCCACTACAAGGATTCTCTCCGTCCGGACAAGATGCCTCTCAAGAAGCCCCCTGGGAAGGGGCCAGGTGGTGCCCAGTTTCAGGATCCCTACCCGATCCCGGAGACCCAGGAGCCGGACCGCCTCCTTGCAGTAAAGGGTGCAGGCGGAGCTGGTGATAATAAGGAGATCAGCCCGCTCCGGACCTTCATAGTGGTTGAAGGGCGAGTCATCGAAGATCTCAGAGGCCTTTTTGAGCTTCTCATGCTGGCTGCTGTGAAGAACATGCACCGTTCCTGGAAGGTTGATGATGGGCCCTTCCATGGTGTCCATGATAGAACCGTGGTATTTAAAACGGGCTTCGGCGCGGCGCTCGGGAAGCTCCCCCAGGACAACGTTTCCGCTGGCATGGGAAAGACGGGTCACGCTTCGCACCATGACTACGGTCCTGAGATCTTCCGAGAGCCGGAACGCCCATGAGGTCATGTCCTTGGCCTCCTGGAAATCACCGGGTTCGAGAAGAGGGAACTCCATCATCTTTGCATAGGGCCGTGATTCCCCTTCGTTCGTGCTGGAAAGAGCCCCAGGATCCTCACAGGATATCAGGACCATACCCCCTCGGGTACCGTACTGGGCGAGATGAAGAAGGAAGTCAGAGGCTACGTTCATCCCCACCTGCTTCATGACCGCCATGGACCGGAGGCCGGCATAGGAGGCGGCAGCAGCCACCTCGAGGGCCACCTTTTCGTTCACGGACCACTCTACATAGATGTTTTTCTTCCAGGCGGCTTGCGCAAGATTTTCGATGATCTCGGAGGAGGGCGTGCCAGGATAACCGGCTGCGACACTTACTCCGGCCTCCATAGCTCCCCGTGCCATTGCCTCATTGCCCATGAGGAGGAGCCTGACACCCTCTCCTGCTTCCCAAAGCTCATACATGAAACTCGATCCTCCAGCAAATCAGCTTTTGACCTCTAAGTCCTGTTTATCCTCCTCACTCCCTTATTATCCTCTGCAAGGCCTCCGCATTGATCCTCAACGAAGAGCGGCCATTCCCTTCCGGGGTGTTCACCAGCCCCTCTTCAAGGGCTCGCCTGAGAGCCCGGCTCTTCTTGCCGGCAGCGGCAAAGGATAGGTGATCCTTATTATCATCGGGTATCTTGCCCGTTACAAGCCATCCTTCGGCTTCGGCCTTTCTGACAAGGTCTCTTCCCCTTTGTGTCCTCACAATCAGGGTGTTCCAATGCGGTTCGCCTTCAAGAATACCCACCGAGACATCCCCCCACTCAGCAGTCATATCAGGGCAGATGAGGCATCCCTTGGGGATGAGATGCCGGATATCGCCTAAGGGGATCTCCACCCTGCCTTCTTCTGTCTCAATCACCAGGATCTCCGCAGGCGGAGGCGGGATGTCCATCTTTCGGACCCTTCTTGGGTCCAGCCGCCTGGAGAGCAAGGATATAAGACCCCGGGTATCCAAGGCCCAGGTGCAGAAGAGACCGACCACAAGGCCTACCGGATCTCGAAAATACTCGCTGTCAAGGGGGTTGGTCCGCATCTGGGCTAAGGCCGTTGCCTGACAGGGTGTAGCCACCACCCCAAGCCTGCTGTATCCGTGCCGCAGTGCCCGATTGAACTCGGAAAGGGTAGGCGCAGCCGTGTACTTGGAGGATGCGCATGTCACGGCATCCTCGGCACGGGTGATCATGCGGGGAACGGGGATCAGACCCTCCTGGTCCGTGAGGACGGCTGCCTCGATAAGCCCTGTCTGCAAAGCAAAGGCAATAAGGGAAGAGGCCGTACCGCCTGCCTGGAAGGCACCATTAGGGGCCTTTTTGCCTGCGCGGGCCGTCATGATCTTCAGGGTATGCCCCAAGGCATTTCCCTCATACGCCCTTCCCCAGTACTTTTCCGCCAGGATGTCGAGGTCAACCTCCGCCTTTGGGCAGTCGGCATAGCATTTTCCGGCAGGAATATCACAGGGAAACAACTGGACCGTCTTTCCCCTATAGGTCCTGAAATAGGGGCACAGGTCCACACAGGCCCCGCAGGCCACGCACAGATCTCGGCCAAACACATCAACCATGAGTTCCCGAGGCCCAAAGGCTGGCATTCCTGAAGATTCCTCCTTGCTTGAAATGATCCTTGCTCAGGCCGTGAGGGCCTAAGGTTCGGTGAGCTGATAGGTGATCTGATAAGAAGGCCCTTTATTGAAGATAAAATATAGGGGTATTTCGCCGTGTGTGTCAAGGGCAGAGAGATGGTCAGAGAGATGGTCTATCTATAAAAAGCCAGAGCATCTTCTCTGCCTGCCCGCCATTGCCCTTGATACTACAGCGGCGAATCGTTCCTTGTTTTTATTTCCAGAAATCCGTATCATTTCATTCAATACCATTTTTTCCGGTATTCTATCCTTCGCATTGTTGCATTAAGGTTTCGATTCGCGCCCATAAAGGAATTGGTCCTTACACATCAAATAGTAGAGCACGTTGCTAGGCATAGCTATCGGCTCTTATAGTTTCACGTTCAAAAAAAATACTGAATTTTCTTGTGCTTTTTGTATAATAAAAGAAGCTAACGATGATAGAAATATTGATAAATAACCTGCCTGCTTCCTCCCGTGCGGTTAAGGAGGGGGATATGGCTCCAGGGTCAAAGTATGGGCCCTATGAACATGAATATTGTATTCTGATAGTTGTTCTTCATTTTAAGGACGTTGGAGGTATTCACGATGTCCCAGCCTACCTATGAAGAATTAGAACAGAAGGTAAGGGAGATAGAGCAAAAACTGGATCAAGTTCATAGCGCTGAAAAGGCACACCCCGGCAGCAACGATATCCTGCGACTATTGGACTTTGCACCGTATGGATTGTTTCTTATCGATGTAACAGGAAAGATTATAGCAGCAAATAAAAGCGGAGCGGAGCGTCTCGGAAAAACAGTACAAGGGATTATCGGGACGACCTTTCGCGAGCTTCTTTCAGCGGATGTGTATGAGAACAGGAGAAGGAGAGTTGCTGAGGCCATCAAATCAGGAAAACCGGTAAGCTTTGAGGATCAGATACAAGGGAGATGGTACGATACCACCATCTTCCCGATTTTCGATAATCTCGGCCACGTAACGAGTTTGGCCATTTTTGGGCGCGATGTCACCACGTACAGGCTTATGGAAGAGGCCCGGAGGGAGAGTGAGAAAAAATACCGGTTGCTCGTCGAGAATGCCAGCGAGGTAGTCTTGGTTGCGCAGGATGGGTGGATACGATTTGTCAATCGTAAGGCTTTTGATCTTATCGGCTATAATCCTGAAGAATTGATAGGAAAAGCTTTTGGTGCATACATTCACCCGGATGATAGAGAAACAATAGCGGATCGGCATATGAAAAGGATTAAAGGTGAAAAGGCACCCCCGGTTTATCCCTTCCGGGTCATTGATAAGGCGGGCGAGATCAAATGGGTGGAGATCAAGGCAATCAGGATCGATTGGGAAGGGAAACCGGCAACGCTCAACTTGCTTTCCGACATTACCGAGCGCAAGCGGGCGGAAGATGCATTGAAGGAAAGCGAGGCACGGCTTCGAAGTATCATCGAACACAGCAACGAGATGTTCTTTTTTCACGATACGAATCATCTCTTGCTCTACGTAAGCCCTCAAGCGGAGGTAATTTTTGGCTACGGCCATAATGAGAACAGAACAAAATGGACGGACTTTATAACTGAAAACCCTCTCAATCTGACTGGAATTGAATTAACTGAGAAAGCCATACGGACCGGTGAGAGACAAGAACCATATCTGCTCGAATTAAGGAGAAAAGACGGGGGGATCATATTGCTCGAAATTGATGAATCTCCGGTGAAGGATGCATATGGAAAGGTTATAGCAATAACCGGTGCGGCAAGAGATGTAACGCTGCACAAGAAGGCCGAACAAGAATTACACGCCGAAAAGGAGCGGCTCCGCATCCTTGTGGAAAAATCGCCATTAGGGATCTCGCTCATCGGGGAAGATGGCCACTATAAATATCTCAACCCCAAGTTTATCGAGATATTCGGATACACGCTTGAGGATATTCCCGCTGGCAAGGAGTGGTTCAGAAGGGCTTACCCTGATAAAAACTATAGAAAAGAGGTTATTGCCACATGGCTCGATGACCGGAAAAGGTATGGCATTGGAGAGGCCCGGGCCAGAACATACAGGGCAACCTGCAAGGATGGATCAAAAAAGGTCATATATTTTAGAACGGTAAGCATGGAGACCGGTGATCAACTTGTATTTTATGAAGACATCACAGAAATCCAGCATCTGGAAGAGCAATTACGCCAGTCCCAGAAGATGGAAGCTATCGGCACCCTGGCAGGAGGGATCGCCCATGACTTTAATAATCTCCTTCAGGCAATCATGGGCTATGCGCAGATGATCATGATGGACAAAGAAGAAGGTGATGCTGACCTCGGAAGATTGCGGGAGATTGAAAAGGCCGGGCAGAGGGCAGGCCAATTAACCAAACAACTCCTTACCTTCAGCCGCAAAGTGGAAAGCAAACTGAGACCCGTGGATCTCAACCAGGAGGTGTGGCAGGTGGAAGGACTCCTCAAGAGAATCATCCCCAAGATGATCACTATTGAACTCCATCTGGAAGAAGGGCTCAAGGTCATCAATGCGGATCCGGCACAGGTGGAGCAGATCATGATGAACCTCGGCGTCAATGCCAGGGATGCTATGCCGGAAGGCGGGAGACTGGTCATCGAAACCGAAACCATCAACCTGGACAAGGAGTACTGCAGGGCCCATTTAGGGGCCGTACCGGGAGAATATGTGCTTTTGAGCATATCAGATACCGGTAGCGGCATGGACAAGGAGACCGTTGAGCATATCTTTGAACCTTTTTACACCACCAAGGAGGCCGACAAAGGAACGGGTCTGGGCCTTTCCATGGTTTACGGGATCGTGAAGAGCCATGGCGGATATATCATGTGTTACAGCGAGCCTGGAGAAGGGACCACATTTAAGATCTATTTACCGGCCATTGAAACAGTGAGCATAGAGTACGGAGCAAAGAGAGAAGAGCAAGAGGAGATTCAAGGCGGCAGTGAGACCATCCTGCTGGTGGATGATGAAGTATTTTTGCAGGACCTTGGCAAAGAGTTGCTCGGAAGATTCGGCTATACCGTGCTCATAGCCGATAGGGGAGAGAGCGCCCTTGAGATTTACAAAAAAAAGAGGGATGAAATTTCCTTAGTCATTTTGGACATAATCATGCCCGGGATGGGGGGCAAGAAATGCCTTGAGGAGCTTCTTAGGATGAACCCGCTGGTGAAGGTGGTTTTTACCAGCGGCTATTCAATCAACGGGCCCACGCGAGAGGCCCCGCATGCAGGGGCCAAGGGATTCATCAACAAGCCCTATGAATTAAGGCAGATGCTCAAGGTGGTAAGGGAAGCTTTGGATCTGGAATGAATATGAGGGTACTGCAGATGATAAGGAGTTTCTCTTTTAGAGTCCGAGTAGAGGCGATTTCGCCCACTGTTTAAAGGGTAAAAGTGGACGCATGATGTGGTAGACCTTCATTTTAGGCGGACCTGCCTATCGGCAGACAGGGATCAGATCAATGAGGGGAGGACATTCAGAGGTGGGGAAGGCTGAGCTGGCGCCATATATTTGTGGAAAGGATGATAGTTGCCGGGAAAAAGGGTATACCTTTTCCCCTCTGGGCCGGAGGCTGAACTTGCCTCCTCTCCGAGGCGTAGGCTCTCCGGGCCGGAGGCCAATTTGAAAAATCAGGCGGGATAGCCCTCCGGGTAAACCTTTGAATACCTGTCTGCGTGCGGTCACGCACAGGCAGGCTCGGGGTCGACATATAGCCGCTTATCCGACACAGGGGTTTGGGAGGTCGAGTTATCAAGATACTATTCTTTGGTCTTTGATAAGAATACGCTTTTTGATGAATGGAGCACAGAACAGTTGCCCTTGTATGTCAAATTAGATTCAGACGTCCCCCTGGGGCGAGATGACGGGGGATTTGTTTGCTGGATTAGTTAACTACATACAGGAGGATAGCACATTTAACGGCGGTTAAGGGATGCCTTACTTTTACTTAAAGATTAAAAATTTAGGAAATCGGGATAGACTTAGCCGCTCGACCCAATTTCTATTCGCTCGATTAAACGTATCGCGACAGCGGCAGGCAACTTCGCTGGATTCCGGTTTTTCCGCCTTCGTGATGCGATATAGTGCCACTTCCGTCATCGTCAAGACTTCGACGCGACAACTCGGCGCGACGTCGGTCCGCCGGAATGACGCCTCAAGGCAAGCCGCGGGGCAATTAAACCACCTGAGAGAAAAAAATATCGTCATTGTGAGATTGAGTCCCAGGAATAAGACGGAAATTCAATATCATATTTTATCATTGTGAGACAGCCAGCGTAGATTCCTGATATTGGAGAACAGAGGCATCGATCGTGAGCAACAGCATCCCTTCCGCACGGGCCTGGGCCAGCAGCAAACGGTCGAAAGGGTCTTTGTGAAGCATGGGCAGCGTCTCGACCTTCAAGGCATGCTCAGCTGTGACAGGCAGCTCGGTGTATCCGTGCGTAACAAGCATCTTTCTCAAGCGGTGCGGGTCCACCTTGAAATCATCCCGTCCCAGTCCGCGTTTTATTACAATCTCCCAGATACTGGCCGCGCTGAAAAAAAGGATGTTCTCGGGCGCTGTCAACAGGGTCCGGGCTGATTCGGAGAGCTTTTCCGGCTGCCCCGCAGCCCACAGGACAACGTGTGTATCCAGCAGGAGTTTCATGAGGACTTCCCTTCAAAAAGCCGGATCGTCTCCTCTGCCGCAAGGGAATCAAAATCATCCGGCACTGAGATCTCACCGGACATGAACCCTAATTTTTCAGCCCCTTTCAATTCCCCTTCGGATAGCGGCAAGACCTTGACCATCGGCTTTCCTGCCTTGGCAATGATAAAAACATTTCCCTTTGCTGCCTCATCGACCAGGCGTGAAAGGTGAGTCTTCGCTTCGTGGATATTGATGGTTTGCATTGCATGCCTCATTGGACTTGGTTTAATAAACTTAGTCTATTTTCCAGATCAGTGCATGTCAAGAATAATATTTTCGATAGCGAAGACCATACAAGGTTATCGAAAGCGGGGATCCGGGAGGTAGAATAGTCTATGCCGTATTCGAGGGGTCTTGGCAGCCTTGTTGCCTTGAATGAAAATGAAATGAAATGATAAGAAAAAAGAAATCCCTTTTTTAGGACCGAAGAATAGGCGATTTCGCCTTGTGTGCCAAGGGTAAAATGCACACATTATGCGGTAGACCTTCATTGGAGCTCTCGACAGGTTATCGGACGCTCCAGACAAAAGGCGAACAACACAGACCTGAGGAGGTAAACTCCAGGAACTGGGAGGTGGAGTGGTCGATTTTGTATTCTTGGATTTTTAGCGGGCCTTTGGCCTTAGGCGGCTGCCTGGCCTTTACCCGCCATACTTCCGGCAGGTTAATTTTCCACAGGCCAAGATGCGTGAGGATCTTTGTGAGGATTTCCTCAACATCAGGCAAAGCAGTCCAAAACGTTGTCAACTGTTTTTATATAGCTCTATATCAGGGATTTTTTCGAAATGCGGATCCAAGGTGAAGATCGAGCAGTCATGTTCAAGAGCAAGGCTGGCTATTATGAGGTCGGTAGTGGGAATTGTAATGCCTTTCCTGCGAAGGGTATAAGAAATTCTGCCTGCCGTAATCCAGGTGTTTTGAGTAGTTTCCAAAAAGGGGAGGGCTGCCATACTTTCCAAAATAGCGTTGAATTCCTTTTCTATCTTAGCTCCTTGTAGCAATTCAGTCAAAACGATGCCTGTTCCTACAACCCTTCCTTCCCTCAAGAGCTCTTCAACGGATTTACCATACTTTGAGTTAAGTTTATTGAAATATTGAATCCAGACAGACGTATCAACAAGAACATTAGATTTCATCCAGCTCCATCTCCCTCAATCTCGCCGAGTTGTCTTCCAGGTGAAGTTTACCCCTCAGTTCCAGCAGTTTTTGCGTTTGTTTCTCCTGGACATAAGCCTCGAGAACCTCATTCACAGCATGAGATTTATTTTTGGAACCGGTAAGCTTCAACACTTGCTCGATGACATCATCTTTGATGTTTAATGTTGTGCGCATTTTTTACTCCTAGATTGTATGACATTATTATATGCAAGAAATCGATGATGTCAAGATGAAAGCATTCAGAAATCATCCCTCAGGCTTTTGTTAGGAGCCCTCCCGTCTATTTTTATCAAGAAACCCTATCCAGTTCACTGCCATGGTTACGGAACCAAAATCCTCCTCCACCCGCCCCTCCAAAATGTAGGGCCTTGATCAGGACCCTCACGTCCTGGAGGTGGAGATGACGGCCAGACCTGATAATAAAATAGCCCACGGCCATCATGCTCCGCGTAAGAAATGTCGCTGTCTGAACCCGAAGGGAGTTGCAAGGGATGCTCGTGAGCAAGCAATTTCCTGTTTTCTTTCATGACATTTTAATTATACTGTAACATCTTAGCACATGACCCCGGCAATCCGTTTCAGGGCTATACATGGAAGAAATGATACATTTATCAGCCCGAGGCTGATAAGTCAGCCAGAGGCGGCGCTCATGCGTCTTATTAAAGGCACCTCTGTGGCCTTGAGAAACGATCAGGGGTAGTTTTCAAAAAACTAAAATGTTACAGTAGACTAAACCCTGGGGAAGCAGAAAATGGTCGTGAAGACAATGAAACGCTCTCTCGTCCTTATGCTCTTACTATGCATGTTGTTTCCGTGCCTGGGAAAAGAACCCTTCGTTACATGTGCATCAGGGTAATTACCGCCTATGCTTCAAAATTCAAGCCCGGAAAAGACGTGACAATTAGAGAAAGAGGCAAACCATGTTCAACAGACCAGGACAGAAGAGATTATGGCGCACAATTTTTGTATTGATTCTCTTTCAAGTAATTGCTTCTCAGCAAGCTGCAATTGCATCAGATGAGATTGAAAAATCTGGAGATGTTATTCGTATTTTAATACCAACGATAGCATATGGCACAACATTTTACTTGAATGACCCTGAGGGGCGCCCACAATTTTACAAGTCATTTTTAACAAATTTAGCGGCAACATACGGGTTGAAATATACAATTGATAAGAAAAAACCTAACGGTTCAGACAAATCATTTCCATCTGGACATACTTCAGTTGCATTTCAAGGTGCTGCATTTATTCATAAAAGATATGGTTTTACATATAGTATTCCTGCTTATGTAGGAGCTTCCTTTGTGGGATATAGTCGAGTTGAGTCAGATAATCACTATATCGAGGATGTTCTTGCTGGATCAGCAATAGGCGTCATTAGCAGCTTTTGTTTTACCAAACCATATAGGGGGTTTACAGTAACCCCATATACTAATGAAGGCATTTACGGTATAAATATAAGCAAGGTATGGTAAGATTGAAAATGTGGGATATCGGAAGTGGGGAGCTGGGAGGTCGAGTCATCAAGATGGCATTCTTGGATCTTTCCTGGGGCCTTGGGCGGCGGTCTGGCCTTTATTTCCCATAGACCCAGATGAACTTCATGGGATCGCCCTTCCCGGTATATTTAAGTGGCTCCATCAACTATTTGTGCC
The DNA here is from genome assembly GCA_964389665.1 of uncultured Desulfobacteraceae bacterium. Classification (GTDB taxonomy): domain Bacteria; phylum Desulfobacterota; class DSM-4660; order Desulfatiglandales; family B25-G16; genus B25-G16. The sequence continues at coordinate 12,774 of CAYMFC010000040.1, forward strand.
TTTTGCATTGCCCTCCCATCTTGTCCCTGTTTGTATCGATCCAGAAACCCCAGCCATTCTACCGTGAGCGTGATCGATCCGAAGTCCTCCTCCACCCTCCCCTCCAGGATATAGGGCCTTGATCCGCTCAGCAGATGGCAGAACCGGTGGTAGACCGTGGGGAAGA
>CAYMFC010000041.1:0-12619 GCA_964389665.1 uncultured Desulfobacteraceae bacterium
AATGAAGGGCTTTATCGGCGTCACGGATGATGAAGCAGGAATGGCCTAAGGCGCAGGGCCCAAGGCGCAAGGCAAACAAATCCAATTGGGCAACCCACACCTGAGGCGGGCAAGCGTTGAATCGTAACTTTTCCTCCCCTGTGCGCAGAGCATACTCCCATTCCGGAAAAATCATCTCATTGAACGTCCAGGTACGTTGTTTTTATCATTGATTCAATGCTTTTCAACGATTGAGACCTAGGCGTTCACCTCCTTTTTTTTATTTGATCAGACTGAGAGATCATCTCTCTCTATGCTCACATTCACCTCATCTCCCACATAACGCTCAATAATACAAAGGGCCATGACCCTTATTGACTTGTGAGATATATTGATGTAAGATTACCATCGATTGATGTATTATTACCATCAAATGGGTTGAGAAGATGCTCCAGAGACTATTTTCATCCAGGGTTAGAGTTGAGATTCTCAGCACCTTTCTCCTTAATCCAGAAAGGGAACGGTACGTGAGGGAGGTAGCGCGAATCACAGGAGAGGATTATAAAAATGTAAGCAGGGAACTACGCAACCTTGAGGAGATCGGCCTTCTGTCGAGCCGAAATGAGGGCAACCTCAAGTTTTTCGGGATCAATAAGGGATTCGTGGTATACGACGAGCTCAAATCAATCTTCATGAAAACGAAGGGTGCGGTAAGGGTTCTCAAAGAAGCGGTGTCAAAGGAGAAGGATATAGACTATGCATTTTTATACGGTTCCTTTGCAATGGGGACAGAGAGGCCAGAAAGTGACATAGACGTGATGGTAATCGGGGGGATTTCCCTTGAAGGCGTATTGGCCTTACTCAGGGGACCGGAAGAGACCCTTTCCCGGGAAATAAACGCATCACTGTATGACCTTCAAGAGGTACAAAGGCGCATAGAAGACAGAGACCCCTTTATCACGGAGGTGTTAAGAGGATCGAAAATCATGCTTATAGGGGACGAGGATGAGTTACGAAGAGCTATTGCATAAGGGGCTGATAAAACGTTTTAAGACATCTCCTGGCCAGGTGAAAAACAGGATGGAGCTGGCCAAACGGGATATAAAGGCGGCAAAGACCATGTTGGCGAATGACAGGGACTGGGCATTCAGCATGGCGTATAACGCTATTCTCCAGGCAACACGAGCATTGATGTTTTACAAAGGCTTCCGCCCCAGCACAGGAGAAGGGCAACACAAGGTTGCCGTCCAGTTTGCTGAAATTACATTAGGGAAGCAATTTAGAGATGAAATTTATATCTTCGATAAGATGAGAAGCAAGCGACATCGTATAATATACGATGTATCGGGTATAATTTCCCAGAAAGAAGCTTATCAGGCCTTCGAGTTTGCCGTGGAGTTCGTTGCTACGGTTGAGAGTTTGGTGGGAATTGTGACGGAAGGTCCGCTGGTTAAAAAGTAAATTGTGCTCGTGCAGAAATTGATTAGCGTTAATAGGGGCACAAAATGTATGAGGATTCTGGGTCGCACCTCGACTAATGACTAAAAAGCAATGTTTACCCAAAACAGCCTTGAGCAGGAATGGGTAAGCTCGATAAATCGGGAGTATTGCCTCTCGAATCCCGTTTGATCGAATTAGCTACCTCTCAGCATACAGCAGTAATAGATGGTGGGGAATCGAATGCGGGCTTGTAAAAAAATGGTGAGGGCATGAAGTGAAGTTAAAATACTGGAGATGGCCGATGGGTACGGTTCAGGCGATATTCGGGATTGATTTCAGCGGGGCCAAGGATGCCTGGAACAAAATCTGGATCGCCGAGGGCACCCCTGAGGGCGACAGAATTGTGATGTCACGTTGCTTCAGGGCCAGAGATCTTCCGAACTCTGGAAGTCTGCTTGAGGACTGTTTGCCAGCCTTAGTAAATTTGGTTAAATCAGAGACAAATGCAGTTTTCGGTTTCGATTTTCCATTTGGCCTGCCTGCTCCTCTAATCACGGCAAAGACATGGGAGGAATTCGTTCTGTGATGGGGGACATCCTATATTCCCCCTGTCAAGAGAAAAAGTGAATAATTAATAACTCTAATAATATCAATAAGATATAAAGATTAGCTTACTGTTAATACACCTCTGCTCTACCCACCTATGGGTTTTTTATTCGGCGAGTCTCTCGCTCCGAATGAACCCTTCACCTCATCGTTATCAGTATCAGGTTTGGGGGTTCAGCCCCGCCAGAAAGAAGGCGGGCAGGGGCCGGCCCACAATAGGGAGTTTGTCCAAGGTAAGGAATTATTGCCTGCCCTGTTGGCTCGAAGAGTCCGACAGGGTCCTTCCAGAGGTCTTACAAAGCCTCACCGTAGTTTCCATGCTACATTAGAGATAAACTTAACTTTATAGCTTTATCAACTTCAGCCATTTTTTTATTGCTTAGGCTGCCTAAACATTTTTCCAATCTTTCCTTTGAGAGTGTTAAGATTTGACTTGTTTTTACAATAGAAGCACTCTTTACGCCACCTTCAGGCGGTCGAATTTCAACATTCATAGGATACAGCTTCACAGTACTTGATATGGCCGCGACGATTGTTGTGGGCGCTTTCTCATTTCCAATATTATTTTGAATGATTAAGGCAGGTCTTTTGCCTGCTTGTTCAATCCCTCTTGCAGGGTTCCAATTCACGAGCCATACTTCTCCTCGCTTCGGAAAATACTTCATTCTAACATCTCCTTTTGGGCGTCAAAGGCTTGTTCTGCCATGACTTTATCTTCATTGCTCATTGCTTCATAGCCCTTTGCCATGAGATCTTCCGTTTCTTTTTTAAGCCATAATGAGAAGGCTTCTTGAGCAAGTTGGCTTTTGGCGATCCGGTATGTTTTTGATGCCTCAGAAATAGCCAGATATGTGTCCTCATTGATGGTAAGACTTATCTTCTTTTTTGTTCTCATTTCATTCCTCCAATAATCGTATAAATCATACATATTTTATATCCTCCAAAAAATCATGTCAATACGGAACTGTGACAACAAACAGAGAGATAGAGAAGGACAATTGTATCCTCTGACAATCTGGGAAGGGTCACAAAGCATACCATGCCTATGGGTATGGCTGAGACCTTCACCTATGATCCTAACGGCAACATGCTCACCAAGACTGATTGTAACGGGGATACTATTATTTATACCTATGATGTCAATAATCGGTTGACAACCAATGTGAAGAACGCGACGGAATTGACCAGGTTGAATAACGCTTAGCCATCTTTTCCCTTTTACCTGCCTTCATCCCTTGTAAAGGGTAGGGGGCGGGAGGATTCCTTCGACTGAGCTCAAGACAGGGAATGCTTGAGGATGTCTGGCGATCTTTTGCTCTTCTGTAAGCGCCTGCAAAAGGCGTGATCGTTGCCGATAGACATCGGGGCAGCATGGCTTTCTTCTTTTTAGCGATTATAAAACGTGGATTATTCGATGGCCAGAAATTATTGCCGGCGGCCGTTACGCAAAATAAGGATTAGTTTGGCTGTAAAATCTTGAGCGCGGACTTTTGAGCTATCAGATCAAAGTGCTTATCACAATGCAGCATTGGTGCATTGTTTTCAATGCAGAGCAGGGCGATATAGGTATCAGTCAACGGCACAACAACCCCTTTTCTCAAGAGGGTATAGGAAAACTCAGACAATCTCTCCCAGAATTCTTCACGCACAGGAAGGTATGTCAGTCCCTTGAGCAGATCGCTCAGCTGATCGTACTCCCTTTTACTCTTGGTACCTCTTAGAAGCTCTACCTTTATGATCCCGGGAAGCAAGACGCGCCCCTTTATGATCAGATCTTTTACGAGATCACTCAATGCCGTATCATGCTGAGGCCGAAAGGATGTAATCCAGGCAGAGGTATCGATAATGACCTTATCCATCCTCCCTCATTTCTTCGAGCTCTTCTAAAGAATATCCAAATTCATAATTTCCTATGAGGGAGGCAAGCTTCTCTCTTCTTCTCACATCAAGAAAGGTCTTTATGGCCAAGACAATTGCCTCCTTTTTGATCCCTGTATGGGCCTCTTTCAAGAGTTCCTGTAACAGGTCATCCTGTATATCTATAAGAGTCCTCATTTTTCCTCCATTTGGATATAGAGATATATCTTTTTTATATATACTCAAACAGGCACTTCTTGTCAAGACAAAACAGGTATTTCCGGGTCGTTCTTGAATTTGTTGAATAACTCAAAACATCAAAGCAATGAAAGAACAAGAGGGGAGGGGATAGATAACCCTCCCCAAGCAGGAATGGCCTAAGGCACAAGGCCGGGCACCTTCAGCAGATCATGAATGCGGGCGCGGTTGAGGCTGTGCCAGACGGGCAAGATCCTGGGGATTTTCCAGATCGAAATAGGAATCGGCGGCAAGCCTTCGAGCCAGCGTCGTTTTTCCGCACTGCCGTGGGCCAAGAATCGTCGTGACGGGAAAGACGGACATGAGCTTGGTTACTGTGGCCCGATCCGTTTTTCTGTCAATAAAGTTCATGGTCGCATTCTCAACGATCTATCTTGAAAAATCAAGCTCTCTATTTGATATTTCAATGGAGAGGGATGTTGGCTCCAAAACGAAGTGACAACATAGTATAAAGGGGATAGGCTTTTTGTATGCTACGACAGCCACGACTTGATGCCCGCCCGTCTCGCCTGAGGCTCACGTTGGCGGACGAGCATCCGATACCCTCAGCCATGTGATGGGCCGGGGCATTGATGGAGCAACGATATTTAGCAACAGAAAGGATCGGGAAGATTTTCTTGAAAGTCTGCCCGATCCTTGTCAAGCAGATGCTCTGCGCGTCTATGCGTGGGCCCTTATGGGCACCCATGCCTCATGTAGAGCTCACCTATATCTTGTGAGACATGTCTCTCATGAAGAGTGCTTATCTTGTTGAGAAAAGTCTCTATCTTCTGAAACTGCGGAGATAAGTTTCTGAGCAACCATACAGGCCCTGACTAATATCTCTCTCTGTACAGATCCTATTTTCTTTATTAATCTTCTCTTATCCACGCTTCTTATTTGATCGAGCATGATTTTAGAATCTTTGTCCAGACCTCCAGAACCCCGAGTGAGGAATACTTCAAAAGGGTATATCTTGCCTATACTGGATGTTATGGGAGCGATAATGAGTCTCGGCGAATATTGATTCATAGCATTAATTGAAATAATCATGCCCGGTCTCGTTTTGGCAACTTCTGTATGCAGGGCAGGGTCAAGACTTACGAGATAGATATCTCCTTGATTCATTTAGTCCCATCCCTCTGTATCCAGGGGTTCCCATTCATTGATCGCTTTGAGGCGCTGTGTATCTTTAGACGCTTCCTGAAAGGCTAACCTTAATTCTTTTTCTTCATTCCGGCGGGCAATATCCTTAAGCTCTTTTTTTAGGAGTTCATTGATTATTTTACTCTTCTTGCGGTTCGGCACTAATGCGCTGAACTTTTCCCAAACTTCTTGTTCGAGGCTGAGATTGACTCGTACCTGTTCCATGGTTTCCTCCTTCGCTCCACTTTTATATGTATTGTAGTACAGATTAGATGATGCATCAAGTGACACTTGATGCGAGAGGCTAAAAGGGGAGGGAAAAAGAGGATGTCCTGAAAGCGCCGGTTAAAACCGGCATGGAGTAAGAGGTGAGGCTATAGCCCTAAGTCCTTTACGGGCTAAGGGGTAGTGACCCGCCCCGGCCCCGAGCTACGCTGTTTCTAAGTGATATACGTAGCCAATCTTTCTATCTCCATGATGCTGCCGGCAATCATATCATCGAGGACTTCTTTTATTGATTTTATCTCGTGTATCATGCCGGCAACTTGCCCCATCATAACCGAACCCCACTGAAGATCCCCAAGCACTGCTGCCTTTCTGAGGGATCCGATTGTCAGAGAATCTATCTCATCTCTTCCCTTGCCCGCCTTCTCCATCCTTTGTATCTGCGTTGCAAGCATGTTTTTCAGTACCCTGAACTGAAGGCCGGTGCTTCTCCCGGTGATAAGGGTGTCGGTATCCTTTGCGCAGAGGATTGCCTGCTTGTAATCGTCATGGAGCGTGGCCTCCCGGGTTGCCAAGAGCCTCGTGCCTATTTGGACGCCTTCGGCTCCCAGGCTCAGGGCTGCAACGAGACCCCTGGCATCGGCAATCCCGCCTGCCGCTATAACCGGCAAATCGGTTTCCTCTACCGCCTCCCTTACCAGAACAAAGGTTGAGATCTCAGGCGGGCTTATGTTTCCCCCGCTTTCCACCCCCATGGCGATTATTCCATCGACACCTGCTTCATTACATCGTTTCACCATATCTACGGTGAAGGCAACCTGGAGCACCGTTATCCCCCTTTTTTTCATCGTTTCAGTATACTTCCCGGGGGAGCCGGCTGAGGATACCACAACCGGCACTTCTTCGGCTATCGCGATTTCCACTGCCCTCTTGGAGGACGGAAGCCTCAACGGTATGTTCACGGCAAAGGGATTTGCGGTGTGCTCCCTTGCCATGGTGATATTTCGGATAAGCTCTTCGGGTTCCATAGTGGCAGAGGCAATGGTCCCTAGTCCGCCGGCATTCGACACGGCTGCTGCCATCTCCCACCCTGTTATCCATGCCATGCCTCCCTGTAAAATAGGGTATCGTATCTTTAGAAGCTCAGTAATCTTTGTTTTCAGCACCACGGCTTACCTCACCATTTCGACATTACTATATCCATCCACTTTTAGTCTCTCTATCGGTGTATTTCATAGCGTGCTACCTTGATCTGCCGGTCCCGTATTTAAAGGAAGTGAGATCGTTTTGTCAAGCAAGGAGAGGATGAGGTCGGAGGGAGAAGAGATTTTATAACGCCTTTTCCGCAAGCCACTGCCACAAAAGGGGGTCAACCACTGTCCAGATGTCCTCTGCCGGATGTTGCTCCACCAGATCTTCACCGGTCAGCACACTGAGGCCGCGTTGAATTCCCCCCGTTGATTTGAGATTATGCCTTTCCATGTATTCTGCTGCGAAGAGTTTTTTGGTAGGCTCTTTTGCAATGGCGGTAAGGACGGCAATTTGTTTAGCCGTGAGCCTTCGGAGAACTGTCTCAAACAGTACCCTTTCACTTTCCAGAACCAGACGATAGGTCTCGGTAACTTCTTTCGGCGTAACGGTGTGTTCCACACGGTCAAAGAGAAAGAAGCAGAATTTCGTTTAACATGAGGGCATGAATGAGGATAAAAAAGCAAGTCGCAATTTCGATATCAGGTTATGCAATTTCTGCTCTGATAGTGCATATGAAGGAAACCTCACTCGCCCTCTTAAGGATTCCCCGCGCGGAAGCGCCAACTGCTTCACTTTTTTATTGACAAGTCATTCTTATTTGTTTTAATGATTCTTATCAAACTTCAACAAGGCCGAGGAAGATGGCAGCAAAGGCATATAGTTTAGTAAGCTGGTGCGTTATGTATTACTTTTTTAGCTTTACCTCTATCCGCGGACCTGATTGAGGGAACTAAGAGAGCATTACCAGGCCGTGGAAAGAGGAACCTTCCACGGCCTTTTTTTATTCTGTAACTTTGACAAAGTCGTAAAAAGTCTTCTAATCGTCATGCCGGACTTGATCCGGCATCCAGAACCTATTGAATTTACTGGATTCCGGCTTCCGCCGGAATGACAGAAAAATGGAAAAAATGACTTTTTACGAAACCATCAACTTTATAGCAGAGAAGGGGTGAGTCATGACTGTTTCTGAAAGAATTAAGGAGATGATTGAAAAGGCGTCGTGGGTACGAAGGATGTTCGAAGAGGGTGCACTGAGAAAGAAGAAATTTGGCGCCGAGAACGTTTTTGATTTTAGCTTGGGGAATCCCAACCTGGAGCCTCCGGCAAGATTCAGGGAAATACTCATGCACCTGGCATCCGATGGATCGACCGGCACCCATGGCTACATGCCCAATGCCGGGTACGTGGAAACGAGACAGGCAGTGGCTGATTATCTGAGCAAGCTCAATCAGTTTTCATTTACCGCTAATGACATAGTTATGACCGCTGGAGCTGCCGGGGCGCTAAATGTGGTCCTGAAGACTATTCTCAACCACGGCGATGAGGTCATTATCCCGGCACCCTTTTTTATGGAGTACTATTACTATGTGGAAAACTACGGCGGCGTTTCAAGGATAGTCGATACGAACCCCGATTTTTCCATCAACCTCGCCAGGATCGAGGAGGCCATTGGCGCCAATACGAAAGCGGTATTGATAAATAATCCGCACAATCCCACCGGAAGGGTGTATACAAAGGAGGAATTGGCTCAATTGGGAAGGTTGCTCTCAAGCTACAGCGAGAAATATGGAGAGCCCATCTACCTTATCTCCGATGAGCCCTATAGCAAGATTATCTATAATGGCCTGAGGTGTCCCTCTATCCTCGACGCATACCAGGAGACCTTCCTCGTCACTTCATTTTCAAAGGATCTCTCTATACCGGGAGAGAGGATCGGGTATATCGCCGTTCATCCGCTCATGAGGGATAAGGATATCATCATGGAGGGGCTTATTCTGTGCAACAGGGTGATCGGGTTTGTGAATGCGCCCGCATTGATGCAACGGGTGATCCCTTCTCTTCTGGAGGTAAGCGTTGATGCGAGTCTCTACCAGAGAAAGAGGGATATCCTCTGTAAGGGGCTGGAGAAGGCCGGCTACCAGTTTTTCATGCCGGATGGGGCTTTTTATCTCTTCCCCGAGTCCCCCATACCGGACGATGTCGAGTTTGTGAGGGCCTTGCAGGAAGAAAATATCCTGACCGTACCGGGCACCGGCTTTAGAGGCCCCGGGCATTTCAGGATTGCCTATTGTGTGGATGACGGAACCATTGAGCGGGCTTTACCCGGTTTTACCAGGGTGATGAACCGGTATAGGTAGGAGGTAATTACCCAATATCTTATTGGTTATACGAATTGATTGCAAAATGCAGGGTGCAAATTGAAACGTGCAAAAGGGAAAATTCGAACAGCCAAGGGAAATATTTTTGCATTTTGAACTTTATAATTTTCATTTTTCAATGCCTGCTTTAGAATCTGTGGAATTGTGTGCAGAGAAGAGAGGAGGTGCGGATGTATTCAAAGGTAATGCTTCTCAGGTTTCCCAGGGATATCGTAAATCAAGCGATCGTCGTCAATCTAGTCAAACGCTACGATCTGTCCTTCAATATCCTGAAGGCCACCATCTATCCCAGGAAGGAGGGGATGGTGGTCATGGAGCTGAGCGGGAATAGGAAGAACTACAATGCCGGCGTGCGATATCTGAAAGGCATAGGTGTAAAGGTTGAGCCTATCGGCCAGGATATCAGGAGAAATGAAGAGAAATGCTACCATTGCGGCATTTGCACGGCGGTATGCCCGACAGGCGCCCTCTACATCGAAAGGCCGGCTATGACTGTTGCCTTTGACAGTGATAAATGCAGCGCCTGTGAGTTGTGTGTGATCTCATGCCCGGCACAGGCGATGGAGGTAACGTTCGACAGGGCTCTCATCGAATAGCGAATCAGCGGCAAGGATGAATAGGGGGAAAAAGAGCGTTGCAGTTGCCCTGAGCGGGGGAATGGACAGTTTCTATGCCGCTAGGCTTCTCAAGGATGGAGGCTGGGATGTGGTGGGCATTCACCTGATATTGCCCATCGGCAAGCAAGAGAGGGAGAAAACCGTTTCGCTCCTCTCGAATGAACTCGACATTCCACTTTTTTTTCTCGATGTGGGCGACCCTTTTCAGGAAAAGGTCATCGATTACTTCATCAATTCTTACCTCAATGGTATTACCCCTAACCCCTGTGTGGTATGCAATCAGCTCATCAAGTTCGAGAAGGTAATCGAATGGATGGATGAAAGGGGGATTGAATTCCTGGCAACAGGCCATTACGCAAGGGTGAGGAAGAGCCCCAGCGGCAGCTATACGGAGCTTCTCAAGGGGAAGGACGGGCGAAAGGATCAATCCTATTTCTTGCACAGGCTGAGTCAGGCCCATCTATCGCGGGCTGTATTTCCCCTGGGGAATATCACCAAGGAGGAGGTATCCCTTAGGACGAAGGGTAGTGGCCTTCCCGAGGCATTTCATTCAGAGAGCCAGGAAATATGCTTTATCCCCGATAACGATTACCGGGTGTTGCTTCAGGGAAATACGGGGAAGAAGATCCCTCCTTCAGGCACTATCGTTGATCTTCAGGGCAATGTCTTAGGCAGTCACCGGGGCATCCATGCCTATACGATCGGGCAGCGTCATGGGCTGGGAATCGCAGCCAAAGATCCCCTTTATGTGTACCGGATAAGGCCCGAGAGACATGAGATCGTCGTGGCTCCAAGGGAGCATCTGTTTTCACAAAGCCTCATCGCCGAGGATTTTTACTGGATAGGGCCTAAACCCGATTTCCAGACCATAAAGGTGCAGGCCCAGATACGGTACCGTCACACGCCTGCTGAGGGCATGCTTACCCTTCTTTCAGCAAACCGCGTGCGGTGTGACTTTGATGAGCCACAGTGGGCGATCACGCCTGGCCAGGCACTGGTGTGTTATGAGGGAGAGAGGGTTCTGGGGGGAGGATGGATAAACAATCAGGCGTAAGGCAAAAGGCGTATGGCGCAAGACAGAGATAATTTACCTTGAGCCTTGAGCCTTAAGCCCTTCGCCCTTGCTTTTGTACTATGTCAAAACAATTTAAGATCATTACCCTTGGCTGTAAGGTGAACCAGTACGAGTCCGCCTTTATCGAGGAGTCATTGCTCAGCAGGGGGTGCAAAAAGGCTGAGCCGGACGAGGAGGCGGATCTCGTCATCGTCAATGGCTGTATCGTGACCTCCGCTGCGAGTTATCAGACCAGGCAGGCTGTCAGAAGGGGTATCAGGGAGAACCCAAGGGCGGTGACCGCCGTGGTCGGTTGCTATGGGCAGGTATTTCCCGAAGAACTAGCCGGGATCAAGGGCCTTGATCTTATCGCGGGAAACAAGGGAAAGAGCTCCCTTCCTGAACTGTTGCTGCACGCAACTCGCCAAACCTCGCCGTTCATCCTCAGAGAGGATTTTAAAGCCTCTGCCCTTTTCGAGCACCTTCCAGTCACGAGATTCACGGGGAGAACCAGGGCGTTTTTGAAGATCCAGGATGGATGTGAATCATTTTGTTCCTACTGCATCATTCCCCTCGCACGCGGCCCTCAAAGAAGTCTTGAGCCTCATAAGGCTATAGAACTCCTGAGGGAGATGGAGAATAACGGCCACAAGGAGGTAGTGCTCACCGGGATTCACCTGGGGACCTATGGCGCGGATCTAGGCAACGGCATTGACCTTCATCGTCTGCTCGCTGAGATCGGCAGGAACCGATCGCAGATAAGGGTAAGGCTCAGCTCGCTTGAGCCGGCAGAGATTGGAAGCGATTTGATCGAATTTATGGCAGGCCATGATTGGATGTGCCGTCACTTCCATATTTCCCTTCAGAGCGGGGACGATACGGTGTTAAAGAGGATGCACAGGCGCTATAGAGTGAAGGAATTCACTGATCTGGTACACGACATCCACCGTCGCATTCCTCGGGTTTCCGTTGGGGTTGATGTCCTAGTCGGCTTCCCTGGGGAAACGGAGCGGGAATTCCATGCTACGTTTGAGCTCTTGCGCGATCTCCCCATAGCTTATCTGCACGTGTTTCCCTACTCAAAACGAGAAGGCACTGTGGCGGCTCACCTACCCGATCAGCTTCACCCAGCGATTATCAAGGAGCGCGCAGCCCTTATGCGAGGTCTTGACAAGGAGAAAAGGAGGATGTTCCGGAGTAGCTTAATAGGTGAGACCTTTCAGGTACTGACCGAGGGATGGGCACCGGGGCAGACGGGCCTTGCCCGGGGTTTGAGCGACAATTACCTGCGGTTTACCGTTCTTACAAAAGCCATCGGGAGCAATGAGTTCATACGGGTAAGGGTAGTGGGTATAGATGATCAGGGCATGATAGGGATGCCAATGACACAAGGCACAAGGCACAAGGCATAAGGCCGTGCGCCTTATGCCTTGTGCCTGTTATGACGACGTCTACCGTATTTCCAGGATCTCGAATTCTTGAACACCTCCCGGGGTTTTTAGCGTGATCTCATCCCCCTCCTCTTTGCCGATAAGGGCCTTTCCCAGGGGGGAGACAACCGATATCCTACCGCTATCGGGATCTGACTCATACGGGCCTACGAGCTGGTAAGCGACGTTCTCATCGGTGACCATGTTTCTCAACTCCACAGTGACGCCGAACACGATCGTATCAGCGCTTTCCTTATGTAGTTCTATCACCTCTGAACAGTTAATCGCCATTTCGAGATCATTTATCTTGGCCTCCAGGATGCCCTGCCGTTCCTTGGCCGCGTGGTACTCGGCGTTTTCGGACAAATCCCCATGAGACCGCGCCTCCTCGATGGCCTTAATGTTCTTTGGCCTCTCCACAGTGAGGATATGCTGTAGTTCCTGCCGCAGCTTCTCCAATCCCTGTCTTGTGATGGGCACCTTTTCTATCATCGTTCCTGCCTTCCCGCCGCGTTTCACACGGGGCCTTTCGCCCCGTGTGAAAAAGCGAGGGGGTTATTGTTGCTATCGCTCGAGCCGTTTCTTTACCTCGTAGGGATCAACATCGGATGTCAACCA
>CAYMFC010000042.1:0-11334 GCA_964389665.1 uncultured Desulfobacteraceae bacterium
AGATCGTGGCTTATCCAGATCAGCCTTGATCCATCTCTTGGCAGGTATTTGATTGAGAAGGGTTCGATTGCCGTGGATGGTATAAGCTTGACCATAAACAACTGTACAGAGAATTCCTTTAGCGTAGCGATTATTCCAGAGACCATGAGAAAGACCACCCTTCTGAAAAAAAAGGCCGGTGATACGGTAAATGTTGAAATAGACATGATCTCAAAGTATATAGAAAAATTTATTGATCAGAGAGAAGAAACCGGATCGAAGGAGCCGCGCTCAAGGATCGATAGCGATATGTTGACGAGGTTTGGATTTGGAGACAGCGATGGACATTTCTAACATAGAGGGCGCACTGGATGATCTCCGTCAAGGCAGGATGATAATCCTGGTTGATGATGAAGACAGGGAGAACGAAGGCGATCTGACCATGGCTGCCGAGAAGGTCACCCCCAAGGATATAAACTTTATGGCAAAGTACGGAAGAGGGCTTGTGTGCCTGTCGCTCCATCCTGATATCGTGGAGAAGCTCAAGCTCCCCCTGATGGTGCAGGATAACCGGTCTCGCTTCGGTACTGCCTTTACGGTTTCCATTGAGGCAAAGAACGGGGTAACCACCGGTATTTCCGCAGCCGATAGGGCGCATACCATGCTTACGGCCTTGGATGACAGCTGTTCGCCCGATGATCTCGTTCAGCCCGGCCATGTGTTCCCATTGAGGTCGCGAAGGGGCGGAGTGCTCTTCAGGGCCGGGCAGACAGAGGGTTCAGTGGACCTGGCCCGGATCGCCGGATTAAAGCCGGCAGGGGTGATATGCGAGATCATGAATGATGACGGAACCATGGCCAGGAGGCCTGATCTTGACATCTTCGCGGAAAAGCACAACCTCCGGGTGGTCACCGTCGCCGATATTATTTCTTACCGGATGAGATATGAGTCCTTTGTCCGCAAGGAGGCGGAAACGGTACTGCCTACGCCTTTTGGGGAGTTCAAGGCAATGGCATTCATCAATGAAATCGACAATAGCGAACACCTGGTCCTGGTGAAGGGAGAGATCGACCCGGACAAGGATATCCTGGTCCGTGTTCACTCCGAATGCCTCACCGGGGATGTCTTCGGCTCATATCGATGTGACTGCGGGGATCAATTAAAGACGGCCCTGAAGATGGTTGATCAGGAAGGTCTGGGGGTGGTGATATATCTGCGTCAGGAAGGGCGAGGGATCGGATTCGCCAATAAGATCAAGGCATATGCCCTTCAGGATCAAGGCTTTGATACGGTTGAGGCGAATGAGGAACTCGGGTTTAAGCCCGACCTGAGGGACTATGGGGTGGGGGCACAGATCCTGGTTTCTCTGGGGGTCAGAAAGATGCGGCTCATGACCAACAACCCCAAGAAGGTAGTCGGACTGGAGGGGTATGACTTAACCATCACGGAGAGGGTGCCCATCGAGATGCCCCCACGCCCTGAAAATATGCGATACCTTTTAACGAAGTGCGAGAAGCTGGGACATATCATGAAGATCAATAGCTAGTCCAAAAGGAGGAAGCCCATGCCTACACTCATTGAGGGAGCAATTTCGGCAAAGGATGTGAGATGTGCGATTGTGGTGAGCCGGTTTAATGATTTTATAAGCCAGAGGTTATTAGAGGGAGCCTTGGATGCTCTCAAAAGACACGGGGCATCCGAGGATCAGATCACTATTGTCAAGGTGCCCGGCGCATTTGAAATCCCCGCAATGGCGAGGAGGCTATCGTTAAAGAAGGGGTTCGACTGCGTGATCTGTCTGGGGGCCGTGATACGGGGAGCTACGCCGCACTTTGAATACATCAGCTCACAGGTCTCGAGAGGTATTGCCTCTGTTGCTCTCGAGAGCTCTATTCCGGTTTCATTCGGTGTGCTCACCGCTGACACCTTGGAGCAGGCTATTGAAAGGGCCGGCGCAAAGAGCGGCAATAAAGGCTGGGATGCCGCTGTCTCGGCCCTGGAGATGGTAAGCCTTTTTCAAACAATTGAGTAGCTCATCCACACGGGTTGTGGGAGTAATGGAGCACTGGAGTGTTGGAGTAACGGTATCAGATTGAGGAAAAGGTTTTGAAAGGCGCTAATCTGGCGCCAATACCCTCTTTCGTTAACCTTTTTATCGAGGATATGTGCTACGATAGTTTTTAATACTCCAATCATGATGAACTCGTAAAAAGTCTCAAATCTGTCTCTTCAGTCATTCTGGCGAAAGCCAGAATCCAGTAAATTCAACGGGTTCTGGATGCCGGATCCAGTCCGGCATGACGAGTAGAGGACTTTTTACGAAACCATCAATCATCCAATACTCCCTGGCCCAGACCTATATAAAGGGGCCATTCTAGTAAAGGTTGCTGCCATAGAATATAAGCTTTGCATTTGTGTATTTTCAACAAGTCGCACCAGGGCGGGCCATCACTCCATGTGAAGGAAAGAACTATGACCGGCAGAGCCATCGTCTTTGACCGCCAACAAAGGGTGAAGTTTTCTTAGAAACACAAAGATTATAGTATTTCGTTCTCTGAATAGATGCTGCCGTGAGTTGAGAGTGCAAGGCCATGGGAAAGAGAAGGCGCTCAAGAGAGCTTGCAATCAAGGTACTCTTTCATCTTGAGTTCTCAAACGATGATCCCGCAGCGGCCTTTGAGTTGATCTGCAATAACTTCGGGGCAGCCGAGGATAGTAAGGCCTTTTCCAAGGAACTGGTGGAAGGGGTTTGTGTCCACATGAAAGAGGTTGACGAGTTACTCTCAAAGGCTTCGCAGCACTGGAGATTGGAAAGGATTGCAAAGGTTGACCGCACCATTTTGAGAATGGCGCTGTATGAGTTGCTTTACCGGGATGATATTCCTCCGAAGGCTACGATTAATGAGGCGGTTGATTTGGGGAAGAAGTTCTGCAGTGAGGAGTCAGGGGCCTTTATTAACGGCATATTGGATAAGATCTATCATACCCTGATGCCTCATAGAAGATCCCTCGATATCTCGTAGTAAGAATTGCCGGGTGGCCTTTATCCGCTGCGAGAAGATACCCTGACCTCTTCAAAGAGACGAGAAGATCACCTCCAGGAATAACCGGAGCACCGACGACTATCAACGGATATGATCGATATGAGATTGGACGTACGGCTAACGCACAGATTTTTGGATCAGCTATGGTGTCAGGCTATCGTCGTATTCCTCTTTGAAGATATCTCCCTCCAAAAAGAATACCTTTTGAGGATAAATAAAGCGTTGGCCGGCTCGTTAACCCCGTTAATCGATACCCATTTTATTACGGGGAAAAAAGGCGATCTCATACTCATTGCGCCTCAGGAAAGGATCAAGGCCGAGAAGCTGTTGTTTGTCGGTTTGGGGCCGGTTTCCGGTTATTCGGTTCGAATCCTGCCTTCCGTTGCGAGAAAGCTATTCTCTTCCCTTGACAGGCTCCATGTCGATGAGTTCTGTATCATGGTGCCTCGATTCGATGGGGATAAAAAACAATACGAGGGATTCGTGAGATCCATGATACAAGGCACTATGAGCTATTACGAGAAGAGGGAAAGAGAGGCAGCTTCTTTTATCCTCAAGGTGCTTGTCTCCATTGATGAGGATATATGTTCCAACATGCGAACATTACAGGAGAGCTTAAGGAGTTATCTCGATCCTCGCATGGAATATACGATTGTAATTGATGAAAGCAGAGGGTTACATGATGAGAAAGTATAGGCCGCAGGAGGTAGAGATCAAATGGCAGTCCTTGTGGGAGAAAGAGGGATACTTCAGGGTAAGCGAGGATTCAGGAAAGGAAAAGTACTACCTGCTCGAGATGTATCCCTATCCATCCGGCAAGATCCATATGGGGCACGCGAGAAACTATGCCATAGGAGATGTGGTGGCACGCTACAAGCGAATGAGGGGGTTCAATGTCCTTCATCCAATGGGCTGGGATGCCTTTGGCATGCCCGCCGAAAATGCTGCGATTGAGAACAACACACACCCAGCGAAGTGGACCTACGATAACATCGATTACATGCGCTCTCAGCTCAAGAGGATGGGCTTCAGCTATGATTGGGACAGGGAAATCGCCACCTGTCGGCCCGAGTACTACAAGTGGGAGCAGCTTATCTTCGTGCGGATGTTCAAGGAAGGCCTTGCCTACAAGAAAAAGACCTATGTGAACTGGTGCGATCAATGCCAGACAGTGCTGGCGAACGAGCAGGTCGTGGATGGATGCTGCTGGCGACATCCTGACCAAGAGGTTGTGCTGAAGGAGATGGATAGCTGGTTTCTCAAGATTACCGACTATGTGAGGGAGCTGCTCGAGTACTGCGAGAAACTGCCTGGGTGGCCTGAGAGGGTACTCACCATGCAGAGGAACTGGATTGGGGAGAGCCATGGCGCCATACTGCGGTTTCCCGTTGTTGATTCCGGGCATGTGATCGAGGTCTTCACCACCAGGCAGGATACGGTCTATGGAGCTACCTTCCTCTGTTTTGCCCCAGAGCATCCCCTGGTGAGAGAGTTGACAAAGGGATACCCTCAGCAGCGCGAGGTGGACGAGTTTGTGGAGAAGACCCTCAAGGTGGACACCTTCATGAGGACCGCCGATTGGACCGTTAAGGAGGGGGTATTCACGGGAAGGTATTGCCTGAATCCCGCGACAGGGGAGGAGATTCCCATCTACGTGGCCAATTTCGTGCTCTATGAGTACGGAACAGGGGCGATTATGGCAGTCCCCACCCATGATCAAAGGGACTTCGAGTTTGCAAAGAAATATGATTTGCTCCTCAGGGTTGTCATTAAACCGCCGGACAGCGACCTTTCTGAGCAGCAGATGACCGAGGCCTATACGGACGACGGCATTTTGGTAAACTCCGGGCCATTTAACGGGATGCCGAATAGGGAGGCCATGGATGCAATCATTGACTATCTGGAGAAAAAGGAGATGGGGCACAAGACGATCAACTATCGCCTCAAGGATTGGGGAATCAGCAGGCAGAGGTACTGGGGTGCGCCTATCCCTATTGTACACTGTCCTGAGTGTGGGGAGGTTCCGGTTCCCGAGGATCAGCTCCCTGTGGTGCTGCCCCTCGATCTTGATCTCAAGGAGGGGGGGAAATCTCCTCTCCCATTCGAGCCGTCGTTCTATGAGACGGAGTGTCCGCTGTGTGGACGGCCAGCGAAGAGGGAAACCGATACCATGGATACCTTTGTCGAGTCATCGTGGTACTTTGATCGGTTCGCATCCCCCAGATACGACAAGGCTCCTTTTGACAAGAAAAAGGTGGGCTATTGGATGCCGGTGGATCAATATATCGGGGGCATCGAGCATGCCATCCTCCACCTTCTCTATTCCCGTTTCTATACCAAGGTTTTAAGGGATATGGGCTATCTCGGCATTGCAGAGCCCTTCACCAATCTCTTGACCCAGGGCATGGTGTGCAAGGAGACCTTTCGGTGCCGGGAACATGGATACCTGTACCCCGAGGAGGTAAAAGACGGCAGATGCACTTTATGCGGCAGGGAGATCGAGATCGGATCCAGCACAAAGATGTCCAAATCCACAAAGAACGTCGTCGATCCCCAGGAGCTCGTTGAGCGATACGGCGCGGACACGGTGCGGATGTTCTGCCTGTTTGCGTCGCCGCCGGAGAGGGATCTTGAGTGGAATGATGAGGGTGTAGAGGGGGCCTGGAGGTTTCTCAACAGGGTGTGGCGCCTTGTCGAGGACAACAGAGAGCATCTCTCCCGCATAAGGCCTTACGATGGAGTTCAGGAGATCTCCTCTGATCTGAGGGATATCCACCGCAAGACCCATCAGAGCATAAAGAAGGTGAGCGAAGATATAGAGGATAGATTTCATTTCAATACTGCGATCAGTGCTGTCATGGAACTCTTCAACACGGTAAATCAGTTTCTTAATACCCACGATGAGCTTCCTGACGAGGCCTGGTCTGTGGTAAAGGAGGCCACCGAGACCATGCTCATACTCCTTCACCCCATCGTGCCGCACATTACAGAAGAGCTGTGGAGTGCCCTGAGCCATGAAAATAGCCTCGCAACCATACAATGGCCCACCTACCGTGAGGGGGCGCTTGCGAAGGAAAGCTGCTTGGTCGTCATTCAGGTGAACGGAAAGGTCAGGAGCAGAATGGAGGTACCACTATCACTTGCTGAAGAGGAGATTCGGCAAAAGGCCTTGGAGGATGAGAGGATCCAGCGTTTTGTGGGCGATAAGGCGATAAAGAAGCTGATCGTTGTCCAGAATAAACTGGTGAATGTGGTGGTGTGATTTGCTTGTTGACCGTTGCTCGTTCCCCGCTGGCTCGTTAAAAACCAAATAACGAATAAAGAACGAATGACAAATAATATCGAGCTGCAATTATGTCATTGCGAGGAGTGGAGCGACGCGCCAATCTATCGTCCGCATAGGTGGAAAATTCAGCTCAACTGTCATTCCGGCCACCGAGCAGGAATCCAGGGAAAAGGGGCTATATAGATCGTTCTGGATGCCCATGGCTCAGGACATCCCGGGCCAGCCTTGGACTTGATCCAGGGTCCGGCATGACATAATAGATTGAGAGAACCGTGAAGAATCTTAGAATAAATAAAATCCTGACCCCAAATTTTTTTTTCGTTGCTTTCCTCGCATGCTGCTTCATGTCCGGTTGCGGTTACCAATTCAGGGGTGCCGGCGTGCCCATAGGAGTCAGCCTCGACACTATTGCTATTCCAATCTTCCCCAGCACCTCTTCTTTTGTGGGATATGAGGCCGATTTCACGAGAATACTGAGAGAGCAGTTCATTACCCATTCCCGCGTGAGGATCGTAAGCAAAGAGAACGCCCAGGCGGTTTTAAGCGGAAAGATCCGCTCCATTATCACCGAGCCGTTGACCTATTCGGTAACAAAGCAGACTATTCACGGGTTCGTTTCAACCGATGCACTCACCAGCTCGCGTGAAATGAGGGTGCAGGTGGAGGCGAAATTGATCGAGAGGGAAACGGGAACCATAATCTGGCAGGATGCGAGCTTAACCGGAGAGGCCGGCTTTTCCGTGAGCTCGGATCCCCTGCGCACTCGCTACGATCAACGTCAGGCATTTATCGCTATTGCCCAGGACCTCGCCACGAGGATCTACAGCAAAACCATGGAACGATTTTGATGAAGGCACTGGTCCCTGACAAAATTTTATTGTCTTTAAAGTCTGGGACTATCGCGCCCTTCTATCTCTTTTACGGTCCGGAAGAGTTTTGGATAGAGATCATCCTCGATGAGATCAAGAGGAGGTTGATCCCGGAGTCGGTAAAGGATTTTAATCTTGACATCCTTTACGCTGATGATGTCCCAGCCGCAGAGGTGCTCAACAGGGCTCGATTGGTCCCCTTTATGTCGCCTCGCAGGTTGATCATTGTAAGGCGCACGGAGCATTATTCCAAAACGGAGCGGGAGCTTTTTCTCTCTTATATGGATAAACCTCTTGAGTCAACGTGCATCATCTGGGTCTCAGGCGCAACAGAGTTAAAAGATCCCTTTCTCATGCGATGCAGGGAATCCGGAAGGGCGGTCAATTTCAAAAAGCTCACCGAAGGCCAGGCATTTGGTTGGATGCACAAGAGGGCAGAGGAGCTGGGGATACGCATCGATCGAGAAGCAGCAGGCATTCTCTATCAGATGGCTGGAAGCAGTTTGCGCGATCTGTATAGCGAGCTGGAGAAGATCTCGGCGAGGTTTCCCCAGTCCCGGATAGGGGTGGAGCAGATAAAGGATTCGGCCACCTTTAGCAGGCTCTTTACCGTGTTTGACCTGATAGACTCTGTATTCCATAAGGATGCCCTGCATGCCTTAGAGACATTGCACAGACTTTTTGAGACCCAAGGGCGAGACTCTCCATCTATACTGGGCATTTTGGGGATGGTGGCGCGGCAGATCAGGTTGATCTGCAAGGCAAAGGCCGGAGAACGCCAGGCAACGGGCAAGAGGGGGGCGGCAGAGAGGCTGAAGCCACTCCCTCAGTTCGTAATCGAGAAATGCATAGCCCAAGGAAAGCTCTGGGAGGAGAAAGAGCTTGGTGATGCCTTGAGCCGCATCTATGATGCGGATGGACTGATCAGGACTGGCTCACAGGGAGATCTTGTTCTGGAGCATCTGGTGGTGCAGCTTTGTCGCCCCCTGAACTGAGCACAGAGAGTTTGTGCACCTCACGGGTTAGCCGTGAGATCCTCCTGCTCGCATTATTCTTGTGGATAACGCCTTTGGATTGGATCTTCTGCAGGGTTGAAACGGTTTTACTCAGCGATGTCTGGGCTCCTTGAGCATCCTTGTTTGCAATGGTAAGCCGGAGCTCTTTGATCGCGGTCTTGGCCATGGTTCTATAGGATGCGTTTCTCGATCTCCGGGCTAGGCTCTGTTTGTGTCGTTTAATAGCTGATTTATGAGTTGCCAAATACACACCTCCTCATGCTGATTGTGTTTTGCTGGGGAACACTAAAATAAAGCGCATGATGTGTCAAGGTTTTTTATGAGTGAAGATGAGCTGGTCACAAGGGCTGCTGGCGTTGTCGGGATCTATACCTTCCTGAGCAGGGTTCTCGGACTGCTCAGGGATATGATTATTGCCAATTTCTTTGGCTCTGGCATGTCCGCGGACGCTTTCTTTGTCGCCTTCAGAATACCCAATCTCCTGCGGAGGCTCTTTGCAGAGGGCTCGTTCTCCGTTGCCTTTATACCGGTCTTCACTGAATACCTGCGAAAAAGAGCAAGAGAAGATGTCGTTCTGCTTGCACGGGTAGTGTTCACCTTGCTTATCCTCATTCTCACCGTGGTATGCATTCTTGGCATGGTGTTCGCACCCTTGATTGTAAGGATTATCGCGCCGGGCTTCGGGGCAGAGGGTGAGAAATATGCCCTCACAGTTCTCTTAACCAGGATCATGTTTCCCTATATATTCCTGGTGAGCGTGCTCGCATTGTTTTCGGGAATCCTCAATGCCATGAAGCATTTTGCAGCGCCGGCCATGGCGCCCATATTCCTGAACCTCTCGATGATTGCCGCACTTATTCTTCTTACCCCTTCCATGAGAAATCCCACGGTCGGCCTGGCTATCGGGGTCATAGTCGGCGGGATACTGCAGATGCTGCTTCAGGTACCGTTTCTACTGAAAAAGGGCCTCTCCCTGGCGCCACGATGGTTGCCCTCACACCCGGCATTACGCAGGATCGGAATCTTGATGCTTCCCACCATATTCGGCTCTGCGATCTATCAGATTAACCAACTGGTGGGAACCCTTTTGGCTACCCTTCTCAGGGAGGGAAGCGTGTCCTATCTCTACTATGCCGACAGACTGGTGCAGTTTCCGCTCGGGGTATTTGCCATCGCGATCAGCACCGCTGTATTGCCGTCCCTTTCAAGGGAGGCAGCGGATGGGGATCTTGAAGGGCTCAGGGGAACGATTTCCCACGCCATCAGGCTCACCATGTTTATTACCATACCGGCGATGATGGGCTTGATCGTGCTCAGGGAGCCGATCGTGCGGCTTCTCTTTCAGAGGGGCGCCTTTGATTCAGCCGCCGCCGCTATGACTGCACGGGCTCTTCTGTATTATTCCGTCGGCCTGTGGGCATTTGCTGGACTGAGGGTTTTTGTCTCTGCATTCTACTCCCTTCAAGACACCAAGACGCCCGTAAAAGTGGCGGTGATAGCCATGGTGTTGAACCTCATTTTATCCCTTATTCTGATGCGGACGCCTCTTGAGCACGGGGGACTGGCGTTAGCCCTTTCCCTTGCCTCCACCGCGCAGATGGTAATCCTCATCCTTTTGCTGCGAAGAAGGATCGGGGGGATCGACGGGAAGGCGGTGCTCGGTTCAATGACGAAATCGTTTTTCTCATCCATGATTATGGCTATCGGTATTTACTGGCTTTCCTTTAAATTTCTTGCCGTGACAGTAACGGGAACCATAGCGAGCTTGGTATTTGGAGTACTTCTGGTTATGGGTGCAGGCATCCTGATATATCTTATTTCGGCGCGGCTTCTCGGATGCACGGAGCTCACATCAATAATGGGAGTAGTAAGGAGATCCCGGAGCAGGCCGTAATATTGCGCTTGATCGTTCAAGAAAAACATGGCATAAACCTCAAGAAAGGATATTTTTAACAGATTACAGGTAAACGCTCATATCGTGGGGATGTAGCTCAGATGGGAGAGCGGTACGTTCGCAACGTACAGGTCAGGGGTTCGATTCCCCTCATCTCCACCATTTTTTTCATGGGTTGAGAGGTTCACCGTTCACGGTTCCCGGTTGAAATATCCTTGAGCTTGGAACCGCGCACTGTATATTTTAGAGAGTTGGTTCTGGAGAGAGACAAAAGAAAGGGAGAGCAGAGTGAAAAGGATCGCAGAGATTGAGAGGAAGACAAAGGAAACCGATATCAAGCTCACGTTGAATCTGGATGGAAAGGGCGCTTCATCCATTGATACGGGTATTGCCTTTTTAGATCACATGCTTACTCTGTTCTCTGCCCATGGATTTTTCGATATTGATATAAAGGCAAAAGGGGACACCGAGATCGACTATCACCATACCGTTGAGGACATAGGTATATGTCTGGGCAGCGCAATAAAGAAGGCGTTGGGCGACAAGAAGGGTATCAAACGGTACGGGCATGCAATAATCCCCATGGATGAGGCTCTGGCGAGGGTTGTGATCGATATCTCGAACAGGCCGTATCTCTCCTATCATGTGCCCTTAGAGAGGAGTGTTACCGGCAGCTTTGACACAAGCCTGCTCAAGGAGTTTTTTAAGGCGGTTGTCAATGACGCGGGAATTACCATGCACATCGAGCTTCTCTCCGGTGATGATGCCCATCATGGTGCGGAGTCCATCTTTAAGGCCTTTTCACGGGCGCTCGATCAGGCAATGCAGATCGACGAGAGACTGGATGCCGTCCCATCCACAAAAGGACTTCTGTAATGATCAAATCAATTGAGCATTGTATCGATTCACGATTTCTCGTGATCGATCTCAACACCCATAGAAGTATGCGATAACAACCCCAGCCACCCATTCTACCTCCTGGATTCCCGCAGCAGCCGATGTTCCATGCATTTTTAGCTTAAGGGGAAAATATAAGTAACTATAAGTAACACTATACTTTCATAGGCATTGTCATCCTTATAATGGGGTCTACTTTTCCCTTGACATAGCTCGAGAAAAATGTTCATATTTTGAACACTTTCCCCTTTCACGGTATGAGCCTAATTTTTTAGTACTTTCATTGAATTACCTCTTTTCATCTCATGTAATTCAAGGGGCGGAGCTGTAGACACAGCAGCTCACAGCT
>CAYMFC010000042.1:11434-12565 GCA_964389665.1 uncultured Desulfobacteraceae bacterium
TCATAAATAAGAAGGATAAAACATGGCATTTGCATTTGAAAATTTAACAGTATACCAAAGAGCCTTGGATTTTTCCGTTTCTATAATTGAAATAATTGATGAGATAGATACCCACAGGAAATATTATCGGTTGATTGAACAATTAGAAGCTTCCTGCACTTCAATAGCACTGAATATTTCAGAGGGTAAGGGTCGGTATTCAAAAAAAGAATTCAAACAATTTTTATACATTGCCAGGGGTTCTCTTTATGAAACTGTCACTATGCTGCAAATATTTAAGAGAATGAATTGGCTGAGTGAAACAAACTACGAAAAGCTTTATTCCGAAGCGCAAGAGATAAATAAAATGCTCTCTGGATTAATAAATTCACTATAACTATCGATAGTATACGATCTACGTTTTTCTCCTTTTATTCCTATCAGCTGTGAGCTATGAGCTTTTTTGTTATGAGCTAATATAGCTTTCCGCTCTTTCGCTATGGCCTATCAGCTATGAGCTAATACATGGACCCCCAAGACATAAGATCCCTTCAGATTCTTGAAGAGATAGAAAATGACTATGCCTCAAGTCAGAGGGACCTTGCGCGTAACCTCAACATATCCCTCGGGCTGGTGAACTCCTTCATGAAGCGGCTGGCCACGAAGGGGTATGTGAAGATCACCACAATCCCCAGAAATCGGGTAAAATATTTCCTCACACCCCAGGGTTTTGCCGAAAAAACCAGGCTTACCTATGAGTTTATCCACTATTCCTTTCGATTTTACAAGAAGGCCCTCAAGAGCATTGAGGAATTACTCGGGAATTTTAACGAGAGAGGAATCACGAAGGTCGCCTTTTACGGGGCTACCGATCTGGCCGAGATTGCCTTTATCTCTTTGCGGGCAACCGGCATGAACCTGGTTTGTATTGTTGATGAAGAAAAAAAGGGCAAGAAGTTTCTCGGGCGAACCATCAAATCTATCAAAGAGTTGCTGGAACTCGATTTCGATAAAATCATCGTCACTGCCCTTGACTCAAAGGAGATGATATATGATACCCTTCAGGAAAATAAGATACCCACGGAAAAGATCGTCATGCTTGACTAATGAGCTGTCTTCTACCTTCTATCAGCTTAGAGCTATGAGCTATCA
>CAYMFC010000043.1:0-12302 GCA_964389665.1 uncultured Desulfobacteraceae bacterium
AAAGCCGCCCCTTCATACATTAGGGGAAAGGGGTTTGTCAATGAAATTTTTGGGAAATGTTTGGCTGGGCAGGGTTTTACCAGAAGGGGAGGGGCGGGGATGACATGTAAAGCAGTTACAGCTTGAAAAATATATGTATTGTAGATACGTTATTCTGCCTGAAAGAGGGATAAAAAAAGAAGGAAATCAATGTGATTTCTCCATCCCCTTCGCGATTCGCAATTGAGTCAAAAAAATTCGTAACGCTTGGCATATTTCCCTCGTACACCTTCCTTGAGCAGGGGGGCTAGATAATATTCAGGACGAAGTTCGTCAGCGGTTTCGTCTTTGGATTTCTTTTTCATATGCCTGGACGAAGAACGGTTACCCCAGCCGGCGGCCTGCTCATGATCCTTGACGGCCTGGGCATCGTTTACAGCTATAAACGGAATCCCGCTGCGGGGCAACAGGTTTCGGCCTGAAGAAGTCTGTTTTCTGGTTTGACACGCTCATTTTATCGCGATAAGATGAGCGCATGGGAACATATTCTGATTACATTCCAAGGGCTGTCCAAGAGTATGCCTTCGATGAAGCCCTGATCGGCAGACACATGGTTTTTCTGGCCGGTCCCAGACAGGTCGGAAAGACCCTTCTGGCAAAAGAGTGGCTGGCGGGAAAGGGATGCTCATCCCTTTATTTCAACTGGGATGATGTCGCCACCCGCCGGACCTACCTGTCTGACAGCCGGTTTTATGAATCGCCGGCCAGGACCCTGGGCATTCAGGAGCCCTGGATCGTCTTCGATGAAATCCACAAGCGCCATCGCTGGCGGGACATCCTCAAGGGGACCTATGATCTTTTTGGAGAAGAATTCAGGTTCCTGATCACCGGCAGCGCCAGGCTCGATCTCTTTCCCCGATCCGGCGACTCCCTGGTGGGCAGGTACAATCTGTTTCATATGATGCCGTTGAGTCTCCGTGAAGCTATCGGAGAAATGGACACATCATGTTTCCTCCAGGAGACGGATCATGCCGCCCTTTGCCGAGTCTTTGAAGAAGAGGTTTCCGGACACCCCGGCAAAGAATATGTTGAGGCATACGAGGGACTTCACCTGTACGGCCCTTTTCCGGAGCCCTTTTTGAAACAGAATGATCGGTTTTCCAGAAAATGGCACCAGGATTACATCAGCCTGCTGGTGCGGGAGGACCTGAGGGACATCAGCCGGGTGGTGGAATTGGACAAAGTGGAAAATCTCCTTTTTCTGATGCCTTCAAGAATCATGTCGCCGCTGTCCATGCCGGGTGTGGCCCGTGAACTTGAAGTGGCTCATACCACGGTGAAAAGCTGGCTGGAGCAGTTGAAACGCCTGTATATTCTGTTCCCTGTTGCGCCATGGACCCGAAAGGTGTCAAGGGGGCTGAAAAGAGAGAAAAAATGGTATTTCCTGGACTGGCACTATGCCCCAGACGGCGCAGCAAGGCTCGAAAACATGGTGGCAACCTGCCTCCGAAGGGCCTGCTTTGCCATGACCGATATGGGGCATGGGCGCTACGAGCTTTATTACATTAAAACGTTGGACAAGAAGGAGATCGATTTTCTCGTGGTTCGCGACCATCATCCCATTCTGGCCATAGAGGTCAAATCGTCCGAAACCACCGCATCCAGGGCCCTCATCAATCGCCACGAATGGTCTTTTGAAACCCCCACTCTCGGCGTTCAGGTGGTGGATAAAAGGGGCGTGCTGCAGAAGCATGAAGAAAACACCTGGGTGTTGAGTGTCGAGAGGTTCCTGCGCCTGTTGGTTTGAAAAAGACGGTTTTTACCCAAACTGGCCTTGAGCAAAAAGCAAGAACATAAGGGGGCCGGGCCGATCTCTTCCAGGATCTCCTCGCTGGTGTAAGTGATGATCTTGGGGGGAACGTAGACAGGAGTCTGCTTCTTTGAGCGCTATATTTTAAAAAGATACCGGCTGCTGGATTTTTTCTCTCTGGGCGCTCTGAGAACTCTGCGAGAGATATCTTATGCATCCGGCATCTAGCAACCAGCATCGCGAAGCAGTTTTATCGCTTGACGGGGATACATGCCTGTGATTCAATTCCCACGGTTGTAATGCGTGATCTCGAATTTGCTTTGTGAGCCTTTATGGATAGTGGGGTACTCAAGGATCTGCTGCAAAGGGTAAAGGATGGCGCGGTTGGCCTCGATGAGGCCATAGCAAGGCTCAGGGACCTGCCGTATGAGGATATAGGCTTTGCCAGCATAGATCATCACCGAGCCTTGCGCAGGGGTTTCCCGGAGGTTATCTACAGCACCGGGAAGAAGGCCGAGGAGATCATTGAGATCATCGGAAGGATGGTTGAAAAGGAGGAGAATATCCTGGTTACACGGCTCACCGATGATAAGGCGAGGATCATTAAAGAGCAGTTCCCTCAGGGGGAGTACTTTCCCAAACCGAAGGTTTTCACCCTTGAGGTGAGGCCGGCAGAGAAGAGGGGGAAAGGCGCCATCCTCGTGATCACCGCGGGAACCTCAGACATACCCGTTGCAGAAGAAGCGGCAATTACCGCGAGGTTCATGGGAAATGAGGTGGAGACCCTGTTTGATGTAGGGGTATCGGGTATCCACCGCATCCTGGGGAAACGGGATGTCCTTATGAGGGCATCGGTGATCGTGGTGGTGGCAGGAATGGAGGGGGCCCTTCCAAGCATCGTGGGAGGCCTTGTCGATAAACCGGTGATCGCGGTTCCCACGAGCACAGGATACGGGGCCAGCTTTGGGGGCCTATCCGCGCTTTTGGGCATGCTGAACAGCTGCGCCTCAGGGGTGACGGTGGTGAATATCGATAACGGATTCGGGGCCGGATACGCAGCAAGCCTGATCAATAGAATTTAGGAGGCTAAAGGCGTAAGGCGCACGGCAAAAGGCAAAATGCCTTATACCTTTGACCTCATGCCCTGCGCCTTTCATCCTTGCCTTTTCGTATCTCCCGAACCATGGCCTTCAATTCGTCCACCTTCTCCAGGGCCTCTCCGCTCCAACAGGGAAGGATCGAGTTATTGTGAAAGAGAGGTTCTGAGGCGAGATCAAACCTCGATGCGGCTACCGCTTCTTCCCACAGCTCCGTATGGGGGATGGGCGAGTACTCGCTCAGGTAAGGAACTGCCCCGACATGCCCCACATAGGCGATCGTTTGGGCGACCTGCTCATGGCCCTGGCCGGGAAGGCCCATGAGTATATAAACGCCCACCTGATCTGATCGAAATCCTGCTGCTTTGAGGTGAGAGACGGATTTCTCGAATTCTCCTGATGCAAACTTCCTCCCCAGATGGCCCTGAAGCTGATGGTCGGAGGTCTCCAATCCCAACCGGATTTCCTTGAAGCCCGCTTTAAACAGGAGCCCTGCCACAACACGGTTGATATAGGTGATGTGGATTCCATTGGGACAGTGGAACCTGAGACCAAGGTTCCGCCGGACTACCTCCTGTAAAAAGATACAGATATGATTTTCGGCATCAACGAGAAGGGCATCGTCGTAAAAGGCGAAATCAACGACGCCATACTTCCCATGCCAGTAAAGGACCTCCTCGAGCAATGCAAGGGGGTCTCGTTTGAGAAAGGAGGGACTGAGAAAAGGGGAGGCACAGTAGGCGCACCGAAAGGGGCATCCAAGAGAACCCCTTATGCATACATACTCAATCTTTGTGAGCATATCAAAGGCCGGGTAAGGGTCGAAAGGATCGAGCTTTTTTTTGAGCTGAACATCTGGTATACTATTTTTCAACGCATCATTCAGATTTTCAGGCAAGCATTGGCCTGGTGAGGGAATGACAAAATCAGCCTGAGAATACATTCTGGCATGCTCAGGACAGAGCGTGGCGTATATGCCCCCGAGGAGCACCGGAACATCCGGGTGAATATCCTTGATGAGCCGTATTGCCTCACCTGCTCCCGGGTACCAGTAGGTC
Organism: uncultured Desulfobacteraceae bacterium; assembly: GCA_964389665.1. Taxonomy (GTDB): domain Bacteria; phylum Desulfobacterota; class DSM-4660; order Desulfatiglandales; family B25-G16; genus B25-G16. The sequence continues at coordinate 3,945 of CAYMFC010000043.1, forward strand.
ATCAGGGAGGTAACAAGCACAGCCGCCGGCCGTTTTACCCTTTTCACCTCCCGCTCAAATGCCTGGGGGTCAATGCCGTAGCGGTTATACGACCTCTGGATGGAGGCAAGCTTCTGAGGGGTTGGAACACGGCGTTTCCAGTATTTTCCCGTGCCATGCTGGCGCCGAAGCGGCTTTTTAGCGTATGCGGCTTCGGCCGTGAGGGGGTGATGAACGTCAAGGCAATCGATGAGGTGCACCGAAAGGCCTGATTCCCTCAGGTAGCTCGCCAGGTACAGCAAACCCATGGGCTTTGCCCATAGATCGTAGGCCGCGAAATCATATATCCAGGGATTGACGAGCAGTACCGTTGGTTTCATAATAGAGTTCGTTGGGTTTTTCCAGTTTATGGAGTTTCTTGGGTTATTACCACAACAAACTCAACGAACTCAAGAAACTCATGAAATTCAACAAACACTACCCATCCATGAGGGAGGATTCGCATGCGGGCGGTGGTGCAGCGGGTAAAAACGGCAAAGGTTGTCGTTGACCAAAAGGTGGTCGGGGAGATCGCTAAAGGCCTGTTGGTCTTTCTCGGGGTTGGGGAAGGCGATCGAAGCGAGGATGCGGATTATTTGGCATCAAAGGTGGCGAACCTCAGGATCTTCAGCGATAGCAACGATAAGATGAATCTATCCCTGCTGGAGGTGAGCGGTGAGGCCCTCGTGGTGTCCCAGTTCACCCTGTGGGGAGACTCTCGAAAGGGCAGGAGGCCGTCTTTTGTTCGGGCAGCCGATCCGGCCCTGGCCAATCGCCTATACCGGGAGTTCATTGATCTTCTCAGGGGAAGGGGCATCAAGGTAGCAGAGGGGAGATTTCAGGAGATGATGGACGTTCACCTCGTCAACGACGGCCCTGTTACCATGCTGCTTGATAGCGAGAAGAATTTTTAGGCAAATATCGTTGAAATTCGCTTCAACCTTGAATCAACGCATCATAATTGCAGTGTTCAGGGGTTCAGTGTTCAGGAAAGACCCCTTTTCATAGCACCTGCTCACACCTGAACCCTGAACACTCAAAATGCCAGATCCGTTTAGTCAAACTCAGCCCGTAAGGGCCTGAAAAGGAAGGGTGTCGAGGATGGACTACCAAGACAAGGAGACGGAACAAACAGGGCAAATCCCACAGCAAACCGATGAACTCGGTCTGCCCGAGGCAATGGACAAGAAGAAGGAAAAGCGAAGGCCGAGGTTTTCCCTCTTGAAGTGGCTCTTTCTTATTGTATTCATCCTGTACTTTGTCATCACCGCATATCGCATTCCGCTGCTCGTTCAATTGGGCGAGTACCTCATCGTGGAACATGAGCCCCAGAAGGCGGATCTTATCGTGTGCCTTGGAGGCCCAGGCGTAGCTAATGCTCTTGCAGCGGTTGATGTCTTTCAGAATGGGCTTGCTCCGCACCTCTTCAAGGCAAAGGAGATCGAGCCCGATGGCCTCGAGTATCTGAAGGCAAAGATCGAGGATTACCCCACTGAAGTTGACTTATTTGCGATGATTACCGAGGGTTTCGGCATCCCAGGGGAGGCGATCATCTCTCTTGAGAAGCGGGTTGGAAGCACCATAGAAGAGGCCAATCTGGTTCGAACCTTGGTGCTTGATAAGGGTTATACGTCCCTTATACTCGTAACCAGCCTTACACACTCTCGTCGCGCGTACCTCACCTTCAGGAGGGTTTTCAAGGATTCCAAGGTCAAACTCATCTCGCTGCCCTCACGTTACCAGCAATTCAGTCCAAAGGATTGGTGGAAGAACCGAAGGTTTACCAAGGAGCTCATTATCGAGTATCAGAAGCTGATCTACTACAAGTTTAAGTATGGTATTTGAAGTCAATTTTTTAGGTAGCCACCAAGGCACCAAGACACTAAAGTTACAGAATTATTTGTTTGATACTGTCTTACCAGCTTCAGATAAGGGGATAACATGCATGCCCGGCCGCCTCGCCTGAGTCATAATGATGGCGGGCAGTTATTTTCTCTTTGTGTCTTCGTGCCTTAGTGGCTCGGCACATACAGGAAGAGTATGAAAAAAATAATAGTACAGATCGTCTTCATCTCACTACTCGCCTCAACTCCTTCGTTTGCGGGCATCTATGAGCTTGAGGTCACGGCAAGCCGTTCGGATTTGGAGGCACGGTACCGCGCAGACCTGCCTCTCGACCAGGGCATCCTTTCAACCGGGCTCGGAGTAATTTACCGAAACGCTGATTACAAGATAGCCGATATGAAATTGACCTTAGGCAAGGAACTCTGGGCGCCAGGATTACGGCTTCATCTCGGTCTTAAGGCAGTGGCGGGAGAGGTGGAGAGGGATCAAAAAAAGGGCGATCTGACGGCGGTAGGTGTTCTGGTTTCAGCGAACTATCGTATTCCACAGACCATTTCTCCTCTGCCCATAGGGGTGTCGGCAGGTGTCTCCTTTTCACCGGAGCCCCTTTGCTTTTCTGATGCGGAACGATACATTGATGTGAGAACCAGCCTTGATTTCCGTGTGGCGAAGGATGGAGAGATACTCTTTGGGTATCGGTATATCCGCGCTCGTCTTGAGGATAACCAGGGGAAGTGGAATATTTCAGATGCAACACTTTTTGTCGGCTACCGACTACACTACTAGTATATCGTTTCATGAAAACGTTGTCATTGCGAGCGTTAGCGAAGCAATCTCGTGGCGTAGTTTTTGAGCCTTGTTGAGATTGCGGAGCCTGTTCCGAGCGCAGCGAGGAATCTCTTTTGCCCTGAGGTTTGACCATGGACCGTGGCTTTTATGAACCCCGCCGTAGGCGGGGCTCAGAGTTTGCTTCGGCTATGCCTCGCAACCGCTTTGCTCCTCGCAATGACAGTGTAAATATTTTCATGAAACATAGCAGTAGCGAGGCTTCGGCCCGACCTGCCTGTTATTTTTTCTGCTCGGTGATTGGTATCTGCTGCTTGGACTTCAGTTTGGCTACGAGCTCCTTGAATGATGAGTTTGCGAGTATTTCATCGAACTGTGCCCGGTAGTTTTTCGCGATGCTCACCCCTTCAATCGCGACATCACAGACAACCCACATACCCTGCTTGTTCTTAAAGAGGTACAAAACGGGCATCTCGGTATCGTCGCCGGTGATGATCTTCGTCGAGAGGATTACATAACTCCCCTTTGCTGTTTCAGAAAGGTAGAGTATGTTCTTTTCGGAAAAATTTCCTGCCTGTGCCAGATAGGCATCAATCTTATCCAAATAGGTGCGCTCCAAAAGGGCACTGAAGACCTCCATGAATTCCCCTTTTTCCTCTTTGCTCCTTTCCCTCCAATGGGTGCCCAATGCCCTCATGGAGAATTCCTCCTCATCAAACCTCTCCCTGATCAATTGAGAGAGGATTGCCCTTCGCTCATCGGCCTTTTCAGGTGTTTTAAGCGACTGATCGTTGAAGACCTCGATGACCTTATCGAGCGTTCCCTTGAGGGAATCAGTGACCGCTCCTGGACCGGCCCAGACCGCAGAGGAAAGAAATACCGTCAACACAGCGAGTCCTCGTGCGCAGGCAGCAATGAATGTACACCGTTTGATTGTCATTGTGGTTCCTTTTTTTAAACTATGATAGCACATTTTTTATTTACGATAACCTAAATTGAGCGATCCCCAGATGTCATTGCGAGTGAAACGAAGCAATCTCGCTTTTTATTTAGAGATTGCCACGCACCCTCCAGGCATACGCCCTGGTGGGTGCTCGCAATGACAGGCTAACAAGGAATTTCTCCAGAGATTGCTCAATTTAGGTGTGAGCACTGTTAATTCCTAGACTCAAGGGCCGTGATCCTTGAATGGCCTCCATAGGATAATGAGTTTCGGCAGCAGTGCCAGCACGCTCAGCAGCGCGATAAACATGGCGAGCCCGGTAAACACACCGAAGTAGATGGTGGGAAGGAAATTGGACAACACCAGTATGGAAAAGCCGAATATAATCGTTATAGAGGTATTGAGAATAGCCCTTCCCACGGTCCCGTGACACAGGCGCAGGGTTTTGGGGTAGTCGCCGTTTTTGGCAAACTCCTCTCGAAACCGGTAGATGTAGTGAATGCTGTTATCGATCGCTATCCCCATGGTGATCGCAGCGATCGTTATGGTCATCACATCAAGGGATATGTCCATCAGGCCCATGATGCCGAGCACAATGCTCACTGCGAGCAGATTGGGGATAATGCCGGTGATGGAGAGCGAGATGGATCTGAACAGGATCAGCAGCATGATCCCTATGCCCAGCAACACGATGCCCAAGGTGAGGATTTGTGATCGAAACAGGCTCTGCAGCATGTTGTTGTACATAACGAGCATCCCGGCAACCGTTGCCTCGTTTTCCGAGAGCCCGAATTTTGTGTTGAGATCACTCTCGATCTTTGCCAGCAGCTCTTTCCTCCTTAGATCGCTCAATGAGTCCAGGATCCTCAGGGAGATTCGGGCCTCGTTTTGCTCAACAGACACATAGGGATCCACCATCTCGGATCGAATGCGCTCAGGGATCTTTTTATTCAAGACCCCCAGTTCGAGGGCGTCAAAGGGCCTTCCCTCATAGAGCCCTTCGGCAACCCTTATGATGGAGGCAAGGGAGAGAACCTTTCCGATCTCCGGCAAGGAGGCGAGATAATCGTGAACCTCTTTGATCTTCTCGACCTTATACGGGGTGAGCCAGTAATCTCGCGGGTCAGACTCCCCTGCCCAGTCATCGGCCTCAACAGGCGTATCATCTTTTGGGCGATCGTCTTTCGCTTCACCGAAGTGGAGGATCACATCAAGCGGCATGGTGCCGCCAAGCTTATCATCTATCAGTTTCATTCCCTGGTATATTTCGGTTTTCCTGCTGAAGTAATCGATGAAGCTATTTTCCACCTTAAGCCTGCTCATGCCCACCAGGCTTATGATGGCGAGGATCAACGAGACGATGATTACCGTGCCCCCATGGAGTTCTGCAATCGAGGCAAGTCGAGAGGTGATGAAAGACTGGCCCCGGCGGGCGATAAGGGGGGTTGATTTTGTAAGCAACACCAAAACAGCGGGGAATAAGAGAAATGACGTGAAAAAGGTGACACACAGCCCAATCGACATCATCCATCCGAAATCCATGACGGGCCGAATGCCGCTGAATACCAGTGAGCTAAAGGCCAAGATGGTAGTTAAGGCTGCATAGAGGCATGGCCACACCATCTTCTTGGCGGTGGTGAACACAATATCAATCTGAGGCTCCGAGGACATATCGCTGCAGAGCTGCCGGTAACGAACAGCCAGGTGAATGTTCATCGACATGGTGAGTATCAACATCAGGGAGATGAAATTCGACGATATGACGGTCACCTTCCAATCCAGGAAACCGAGCACCCCGATCATGAATAAAACCGCATAGAAACAACTCAGCAGCGGCAGGATTACCCATCGCAGTTCCCGGAACAGGATAGCGAGGGTTGCTACGATGAAGATGAACACACCAAAGCCGAATACGACCAGATCCTTCTTGATGAAGGTGATCATGTCATCGGCCACCATGGGAACGCCGCCGAGATACACGGCCCCGTATTTCCCATAGGGACGTATAGTCGATCGAATCCTCTCGATATCCTGGTGCCGCTCTTTGCTATAGGCGGCATAGTACTCATCGTACTCAAGCATATATTGTTTTAATTGAGACTCCTCCATCTGACTGAGCGCTGCACTCCTTCTTTTCGTCAACAGCCCGTTCCTTTTCTCTGAGAGTTCCGAGAGAAAGGTGTCGTCTTCGAGGTAGATTATCAGGCCGGTGGTCTGGCCGTCAGTGCTGATGACTAACTCTCTATAAACAGGGCTCTCCAGTATTTCTCGCTTTGCCTTTTCAATATCCACGCCGGGATCTTCCAGGCTCTTGACGGTCTCCTCGGTCATCTTTGAGAGTTTCACGCCGGAAGCCCTGAGAAGCGGAACATCGAGAAGGGTTACTACTGAATCGACCCTCTCTAATGCCTTTAATTCATCTCGCAGCTCTTTTAGATGCTCCAATGATGCCTTGGAGAAGAGATCCTCATGGGGGGAAAAGGTGACCACCAAAAATTCCCTGAGCGTATATCGAGAATTGATTTCACGGAATATCTGTAGGTCCTTATCATCCTCTAACAAGAGGGTATCAGGAGAGGCATCGAGCTTGAAGTCTTTCGCATGGTATGAAAAAAAGGCAAGCACTACCACAAGCACGATGACTACGATTGCAGGGTGCCGTAAAATAACTCTCTGATAGGCCTTAGAAAAACCGTTCATCATGTTCAGTTGATCATTTAATTTACTGTGATTCAGGGGGTTTTCTTCTCTTGCCACATCAAAGAACCTGGGTTGCTTCTCAATATATTCGGGTACTATTACCAGATTCCGGCGAAGGCCGGAATCTGGGCTTGGCTAATCATAAACCAACTACCCGAATTTTTTTAGATGTTACGAATCTGGCACCCAAGTCCTTGAAATGGTGCACTCTGTTGCCCCTTGATCCTTTGATAGGTCCGTTTTGGGTGGGAGAAGTATAGGGGGAAAGCTCTGAGAGTGTCAATAGAAATCAGGGCAGTTCTCCGAAAAGATGCCGCAGCCCAATTGATACATGACCGAGGGAGACGTCATACGTGCGGTTTTAGCTTTACAGCCAAGGACGAAATACCATATAGTCCCCGCTAACCGCTGATTTCTCAATTCCATGCAAGGCCGGTGTCCAGGAGTTCACCAGTAAGAAGGATGATGAAAGAAGCAGAACATCAACTGATCTATCTCCTCTGTGTGCTCCTCCTCGTTTCCTTTATGGGATGCGCACACAGAGGTACTGTGGCCACGGCCTCTCGCTCACCGGATAGTGGGCAGGCAGGTCATAACAGCTCGAACACGAGCTCATCCTCATCAAATCAGATACAATCGAACCAGGTAACGGGCGAGGAGGGGTCTTCGGAGACCGATTTCGATGTTTTTTTTGATGAGGGGGAATCCCAGGAGGGGGATCTCGATGTTTTTTCGGACATAAAGACCGAAGAGGCAGCGGTGGGAGTGGCAGACCCTTTCGAGGGCTGGAACCGTGCCATGTTCCTATTCAACGACAAACTTTACTTCTGGCTCCTCAAGCCCGTATCAAGGGGGTATAAGGCGGTGATGCCTACACCTGTCAGGAGGGGAGTAAGAAATTTCTTCCATAACATCACAGCGCCCGTTCGGATGGTCAGCGCTCTGCTCCAGGGGAAGGGGAGGGCGGCGAGCGCGGAATTAACCGGTTTTTTGATTAATAGCACCGTGGGCGTCCTTGGGTTTGGAGATCCAGCCAAGAGGTGGCCCGAGCTAAGTCCCAGCGAGGAAGACTTAGGCCAGACCCTCGCAACCTATGGCATCGGTGACGGGTTCTATGTTGTCTGGCCTATACTGGGGCCTTCCACCCTGCGTGATTCGGTAGGGATGGTCGGAGATTGGTTCTTGGATCCTACCTTCTATGTTGAGCCCCTTGAAGCCTACCTTGCAGTGTGGACCGTGGAGAATGTCAACGAAACCTCCTTTCGGATCGGCGATTACGAATCCTTTAAGGAAGCAGCAATCGATCCATACATTGCACTCCGCCATGCCTATATCCAGAATCGAAAAAAGAAGGTGGAAGAATAAAAGAAGCGGAGTAATGGAGTCTTTTTCTTGTTTTATTGTGACTACTCACGTAGTCAGTCCCGCCTTCGGCGGGATTTAGACTGAAGGCTTATTGTTGAAGAAACAGCAGCTTCTCGCAGCTAACATGGCTTCAAAATGCGCCGTATCCCCTTTTTTCCTAACAGTCTTCAGCCTATGGTTCGACAAGCCATTCGACAAGCTCATGGTCGTGAGCAAAGTCGAACGACTCACCATCCTGAGCATGGTCGAAGGACAACCTATCTACCTGATCAGTTACTTTATTTTATACCATTACTCCAGTACTCCATTCATCCACCTCTCCTTTGCTTTGCAAGGCCAGACAGGCTACTTGGTGATCATCACATACACGCCGTCCCATTCGGGAGGAAGGGGATTCTTCTTGAGATCAAGACACCGTTCGATATAGACCTGTGCCGCATAGAGATTTGGTTCCACAGCCTGTATCTCTTCGAAAACATGGATCGCATCATCCCATTGTTGCGCCTTATACAGAGTAATGCCCCGGTTGAACCGGGCGGCGGTCTGATGTTGAGTCTTGGGTAGGTCGTTGAAGCCCAGAAGGCTGTAAATCTTCACCGGTTCTCTCTTTCCTTGTACCCTCACTGAATCCAGCTCCATGCAGAGGAATTCGCCTTTCACCTTCTCATAGGTGTATTCGCTGATGATCACGTTGGTCTTAT
>CAYMFC010000044.1:0-12092 GCA_964389665.1 uncultured Desulfobacteraceae bacterium
GCTGAGCGCCCTCATCCCATGAAGGGGGTGATGGTGAGGGAGGGAGGTGTTTTCTGTGCTAATCTTCAAGTGCTGTGAGGTCGTAATCTCCAGGTGAGGTTTCAATGCCAAGGAGCGCAGGAGTTCACGTTCATCACCTGAGGTGGGTTTACGGTCCTACGACTCTTTCATAAGGTATCTCTCGACTGTTGCTTGTTCTTTCAGTTTCTGAACATACAGAACAACTTCCTTTTGCACCTTTTGCTGAGTGAGATAGCGCTTGAGTCCATCTTTGATGTCATCAAAAGCCATAACAGTTTCAGGCGTTTTATCGTTGACTTTGATCAGGTGATATCCAAATGTGGTCTCGACAACATCACTTATTTCCCCGGGCATCAGGGCAAAGGCCGCATCTTCGAAAGGTTTAGCCATCTGCCCGTGAGTGAAGTAGCCAAGATCCCCGCCCTTGGAGCCACTGGGACACTGGGAAAACTCCTTGGCAAGTGCGTCGAAGTCCTCACCCTGTCGCAGTTTCTGCTGGATTTTCTCGATCTTCATCAGTGCAGAGGTTCTCTTTGATCTATCTTCCTGAGGGCCAACCTTAATGAGAATATGACTGGCCCGCACCTGCTCTTGCTGTTTGAAGGACTCAGGGTTGCTTTCGTAGTATGCCTTGACATCGTCCTCAGAAAGCGTGACCTTTTCAACAAACTTCCCGGTTATAAATTCATCGATGGCCAAACCACGCTCGATCTGAGATTTTAGCTCAACTTCAGAAAGATGCGCCTCCTTCAATACACTCTCGAAGTCAGCTTCAGCGGGAAAATTTTTTTTCATCATCTCCAGTTTTTCATTGACTTCCGCCTGCCTAACCCTGATTCCCTTCCTTTGGCTTTCCTGATAGAGCAACTCGCGGTTAATAAGATGCTCAAGAACTTCCTTTTTGAGTTTTGATAACTGGGAATCAATAAGCGGCTTTCCTGCATTCATGAGCCTTTGCTTGACAAGGCTCACCTCTCTGTCAAAATCTGACTTGGTGATTATCGAGCCGTCAACAACCGCAACTCGATTCTCTGGAGGCCCTTTTACGAGTGGCAAAGCGAGGAGCGCAACCAATAGACAAATTACAACAGCTGTGAACACCCACAACCATTTCTGACTCATTATCCGCATTCACATGCCTCCCTTCTAAAGCCATGAAAGAATTGTCCATAGAGTATGTTTCTTTGTCCAGGCAGCTAAATAGATGCTCATCCTGCCCGTTTATGCCCACCCCTCCCGCACCGCTCGCCATCCCCATCGTGGCTTATCGGGGAGTCTTGGTCAGGAGGCGGGCAGTCATACGGGCATTTACCAGCCTTCAGTGCCCGTGCGGAATGAAAATCGCTTGCCCTCCGTGGTATCGGCATAGGCATGGTTTCACAGGGCAGGGGTGCTGCCGCCTACTTGACTGCCACCAGCTGGATATTGAAGGTCAGCGTGTAGCCGGCCAGGGGGTGGTTTGCATCCAGGGTGACGGTCTGCTCGTCGAGATCCGCGATCGTGACCTCCAGGGGATCTCCGCTTTCCTGTTTCAACTGAAACCGCTGCCCAACGGCGGGGGCGAGGTGTTCGGGAAACTGCTCCCGGTCGACCGTCACCACCAGCTCATCGCGCCTGGTCCCGAATGCCTCCTCAGGAGGGATGGTGACGGTCTTTGTCTCGCCGACCTCCATGCCCACCACGCTGCGCTCAAAGCCCGGGATGTACTGCCCATCGCCGATGGTCAGCTCGATCGGCTCATCGCCCTGGGAGTCGGCAAAGACCTCACCGCTGTCAAAGAGCCCGGTATAGTGGACCGTGACCGTGTCGCCGTACTGTGCTGTGCTCATGGCTACCTCCATACATCATAGTGGGATTGCTCCGGACTATCCTCGGTACCGTTCTCCAGGAGCCGATAATAGCAATCTCCGTTCCCCTGTGCTCCGCCTCGACAGGGTGCAGGTGAAAGGCTTGCCTTACCCATCCAGTCCGAGGCATGGCTACAATGGCATGCTGTGGACGGTGATGTGTCCTGGGAGCTGTTTCAGGGGCAGGGGAGCCCATCGGGATGGTACGCCTGCTTGTCAAATCTATAGCAAAGGAGGTATTTCAGAGGCACGGGGGACCAGCGGCAAAGGACTAGCCGAATGACATTTGCATGCACGGCTCACCACTGGGGCGCTGCAAAGGTGGGCCTGCGTTGCGGTACTACCAACGGCACGTACCTAGGATAGAATGAGAAAGAGCGCTCTTATGACCTACTCTCTATCCCATGGGGGGAGGAATAAGTCAACTCATTTTTTACTTTTTATCCTTCAGCAAGTCCTTGAGCCCGGAGAACGGTCTGTAGGTAGAAGGCGGCTCTTGCTCCCCTCCCGGCGTCGGCCCTTCATACCACTCCTCATCCAGATACTTCGCATGCTCCTGGTCATGACAGTAAATGCACAGAAGTTCCCAGTTGCTGCCGTCAGGTGGATTGTTATCGTGATTGTGATCCTTGTGGTGGACCGTAAGCTCACGAACTCTCTTGCCCGAAAATTCCCTCCCGCATCGTGCACAGATCCACGGGAATATCTTGAGCGCCCGTTCTCGATAGGCCTTCTCTCTACGCGCCCGGCTTCGCCGCGCCTCGGCAACGATCCGATCCATCCTATCTATATCTGATGGTGGCTCGTTTGACGACATGTGCCCCCTTTTTTTAAGCAAGGAATTATAGTAAGACTACCATACTACGAGCATGTAGAAAAGGAGCAATAAGGGATGCCTTTAAGCGAGATGGTAACCGAGATCTTTCAATCTGAGGTTCATAGTGCATAATGGCCTAAGAGAAGGATTTTCAAGCCAGAAGATCCGATCTTCTTCCTTTTGACAAATGATATCTTTTACGATGTGAAAACTAACGATTTGATCCCCACCATAATCTCAGATCAGGCGCTATTGATGGCATCAATGAGCTCTCTTAGCCTTCCAAAATCCTTGCGCTTGAAGTCAAATATGAGCCTGGGTAAATCTGCGACCTCCGGCTCATCGATCTCCTCTGGAAGAGGACCTGATAAATATATTTCTCCATCCGGCCTCAGGATATCTGAAAAGCGAATCCTGAATTCCTCCATTTTCCCTTGATCAATGCTTGAGGTAAGCCTGATTATGAGACGATTGTCGATGTACCGCAGGCTATGATAGCGGGAGTAAAAGTTGTTGATCCTTTGAAGGGCGTCATCAACGGAATCCACCCTCTCAAATAGCCTCAAATCCGATGTACTGATAAAGTCCTGTGCCAGGAGCGTTTCCGTAACGAATTCTATCCATCTAATCCAGTAGGTGCCCCCAGGCTCGTCCAAAAGGACAATGGGCACAGGATTACGCTTCCCTGTTTGCACCAGGGTGAGGGTCTCCGTCGTCTCATCGAGCGTGCCAAAGCCGCCTGGAAAGAGCGCGATCGCATCTGATTCCTTGAGAAAGGCGACTTTTCGATTAAAAAAATATTTATATGATATGCTCTTAAGGTTCCCTTCGATAATGGGATTGGGTTTTTGTTCAAAGGGAAGCCGAATGTTTACTCCAAAGGAGTATTCTGGTCCTGCTCCCTCATTGACCGCCTGCATGATCCCGGAACCGCCCCCGGTGATTACCATGTAGCCTGACTCTGATAATCTTTGGCCAAACAGTCGGGCCATCTTGTATGTCGTCTCATCGGGTCGTGTTCGAGCCGACCCGAAGACCGTGACTTTTCTCAGATCGCGATAGGCGCTGAATGCCTTGGATGTAAAACGCATTTCTTTCAAAGAGGTATTCATGAGCTTCAGATCGACCCCGCCATCATCTTCCTGGCCAGCCTTGAGTGATGCCAGTATCATCTCTCGGACGATCTCAGGTCTGCGGATACTGCCCGCACGTTCAATCAAACCTTGAATGCCTTTATCTACGGGGCCGTTATCCCTTCTGAAATAGATTTCCATGGTGATCCTATTCCTCTTGAAGAACGCTCATTTGTATATCGAGGTATATCGACATGAGACCTTTTATCTCATGCGTATAGCACATTGATGGAATGGAAAAAAATCTATGAAATCAACAGATACGATCCTTTTAGCTTTTTATTCATCTCAGAAAACCATGTCCTCTGGGCGTGGTCAGAGACGATGGCTCTGCCCGTAAGGGTTCTTTCCTTCGCGCGGAGTGACGGCCCGACCTGGCGCGATTTGTTGAAAATACACAAATGTCCATGTTAAATTTTATAGCAGCAATCCTTGCCGGAATAGTCCTTTTATATAGGTCTGGGCCAGGGAGTATTGGATGAGTGGAGCATTGGAAAATATCATAGCAGATACCCTCCATGTACGGTCCATGGGAAACCGTGTTGGTGCGGTCTTCCTGACTTTCAAAACCCTTCCTTCGATTCCAGACCATTACTCCCACACTCCCACACTCCAATACTCCAATACTCCCTTGCCCAGACCTGGTTATAGAGGATTTGGTTTAGTGCCAAGGATACTATCATTTTTGCGAAACAATATCATGGTACCATGTCATAGCATCAGGGCAGGCCAGTACTCCATTGCTCCATACCCCCGTGATCTGAGGGCACACGGTTAGCCCCTTTCAGGGGACTCCAAACAAAGCCACGTCATCTGGGCGTGGATTCTTTACTTTTTATAGGGAATTCATGTATTCTTTGATATCGCGAACCGAGGGTCTATCGGAGCACCTGCGATCCTGGTCTTGTGATACCTCTCAATAACGTGTGTATCTGCAGGAAAGGCCATGTCCGGAAAGGGGCCTGAAGGGGGAAACCACGCCAGCTCCACGATATCATCGCCTGGTGATAGGTCCCCGCCGATTATCGTTGCGAGCAATACGATAACGAGGGTATGCAGATCGGGTTTGAGGAAATTGGAAATCACGCTGAGTATCGACTGGATCTCGACGGACAGGCCTGTCTCCTCCATAATTTCCCTGTGGGCAGCGGATAAGAAGTCTTCATCGAACTCAATAAACCCACCTGGCAAACTCCATCTACCTCCCCGGTACACATCCCGGGCTCTCTTTCCCAGCAATACCTTCTCGTGCTCTATGATTACAGCAACCACCCCCGGAGAGGGATTTTGATAAAGGATATACCCGCACCGCTGGCATTGGTGACTGCTCTGGCTGCCGGAGGTTTCCGGGTCATAGTTGCCACCGCATCTGGGGCAATATCGATAGGTATCGATTGGCCTCTGAGCCTGTCTTTGGTAGAGATCAAATACCTGTCTTGCTTCCATGTTACTTTAGATAGTACTATGTTCCCTGGTGCAATTCAAGGCATGCGATGAAAAAGAAATTCTCTTGACAAAAAGAAGCTCTCTTTATAAAAGCAGACGTTATTTATCAGCGGCAGCAAGGATAGACGCGTGAGCCTGTAAGGGCCTCTATGAAAATCGATTTGACAAAGATACCACCAGAGGGTAAAAGGTTTAATCTTATGCTACCGGTGGGCTGGTGGAAGCCTGATTCCGATGGGGATCGGATTGTAGGACTCGAAAGACCCCTTTCCGGCTCCATAACGATATACCCGGCTGGCAAGAACATGGTGGTAGAGGGGTCGATCTCTGCCAGGTTGCTGTTGCGATGCGATAGATGTTTAGAGCAATACGGCTGGGATCTATCAGAGGGGTTCAGGATCTCCTTATCGCTGTCCCAGTTCAGGGGAGAGCGGGAAGTCGAGCTCCTGGAGGATGAACTGAATCTGGATTTCATGGATGGCGATCTTTTGGATTCCGATCAGGTACTCAAGGAACAGCTCATTCTCCATGTGCCCATGAAGACCCTTTGCACCCCGGAATGTAAAGGGCTTTGTCACCTGTGCGGGTGTAATCTGAACATCTCCACGTGTTCGTGTTCATCAACTGATCAAAATTTGATTTTCAGAAACCACTAACGAGCTGAGAATAGTATGGCGGTACCAAAAAAGAAAAAATCACGATCAAGAAGGGATATGGGAAGATCCCATCATCATCTCCATTTGCCTAACGTCTCATTGTGCCCCCAATGTCATGAACCCGTTCTCCCTCACCATGTATGCATGAATTGCGGTGCTTACAAGGGTAAAACAGTAATCAAGAAAGAAGAGGGCTAACAGGGCAACAAGGAAGGTCATTGAGGGGCCGGCGAGTGTAGGCGGAACTACTAAAACGGTAACGAGATGCATGAATCGAAGAGGGTAGTCGTTGTAACCGGTGGTTCAAAGGGGATCGGACGGTCGATCTGCCTCAGATTTGCCGGAGAAGGCGCGAGGATTGTCTTTGTTCATTATGATCCCGATGAAGATCAAGCAGATGAGACACTAAAACTCCTCGGGGATCGAGGCGTGGAGGCAAAGGCCAAAAAGCTGGATGTTTCCTCCTTGAGCGATGTGGAGCGTTTTTTTAACGAGGTGGTAGCAGAATTTCAAGGGCTGGATGTTCTGGTGAACAATTCCGGCATAACCAGAGATGCCCTTTTCCTAAGAATGTCCGAGGAGCAGTGGGATCAAACCCTGTCGGTTAATCTCAAGGGTGCGTTCAATTGTGCCAAGGCAGCGGTACGGTTCATGGTAAAGCAGAGGAGCGGCAGGATTGTCAATATTTCATCGGTGGTCGGACAGATAGGCAACATTGGACAGGCCAACTACTCGGCCTCAAAGGCTGGTATCATGGGTCTTACCAAGAGCATCGCGAGGGAGCTGGCCCATCGCGGCATTACGGTAAATGCGGTTGCTCCGGGTTTTATCAACACGGAGATGACGAGGAGCCTCCCTGAAAAAGCAAAGGAATTGTTTCTGAAGCAGATCCCCATAGGCAGGATAGGAGAGCCTGAAGAGGTAGCAGAGGTAGTCTACTGGTTGGCTTCGGAAGGTGCATCCTATATTACGGGACAGGTTATCCATGTAAACGGTGGGCTTTATATGTAAGGGTATTAACAATCAATGTTTGGAGGTGAACGCGCATGTCAATCGATGAAAAGATAAAAAAGATCATTTGCGAGCAGCTAGAAGTAAGCGAGGAAGATGTAGTTCCAGGGGCATCGTTTGTGGATGATCTGGGTGCAGATTCCCTTGACCAGGTTGAGCTGATTATGGCCATGGAGGAGCAATTCGGTATCTCTATCTCCGATGAGGAGGCTGAAAAGATCGTAACCGTGAAGGATGCCATTGACTATATCGAGCAGCACCAAGGGTAACTTTTCATTACCGTGAAGAAAGAGAACACTGCGATGGCCAGAAGAGTAGTCGTTACAGGGCTTGGCATGGTTACACCCCTTGGTATTGGTGTGGAGGAAAACTGGGAGGCGGTCACAAAGGGTAGATCTGGAATAGGTGCTATAACCAAATTCGATACATCTGCCTATACTTCACAGATCGCCGGTGAGGTTAAAGGGTTTCGCTCAGAGGATTTCCTTTCATCAAAGGATGCCAGACACCTGGATATCTTCATTCACTACGCCATAGCCTCTGCTCGGATGGCCTTCGAGGAATCGAAGCTCAAGATAACACGGGATAATAGCCATCGTATAGGGTGTGTAACCGGTTCGGGCATTGGAGGATTAGGTACTATTGAGCACTATCACCAGGTGCTCTTGGAAAAGGGACCACGAAGGGTATCTCCCTTCTTTATCCCTGGTATCATCACCAATATGGCGCCAGGCCAGATAGCAATCGAGTTCGGGATACGGGGTCCCAATACCTCAATCACAACCGCATGTGCCGCCAGCACTCACGCCATAGGGGAATCATTTAAGCTTATCCAATGGGGAACGGCCGATGCGATGATAACCGGAGGAACAGAGGCGGTTATTACCCCGCTCGCCTTGGGGGGGTTTACCTCCATGAAATCGCTGTCAACGAGGAATGATGAACCGGAAAAGGCCTCGAGGCCCTTTGATAACCAAAGGGATGGCTTCGTAATCTCCGAGGGTGGGGGTATGCTGGTGTTAGAGGAATTAGGTCATGCGCTTGACAGGGGCGCCAGGATCTACGCCGAGATCATCGGGTACGGAATGTCCTCCGATGCATATCATTTCACCGCCCCTGATCCCGAGGGAATAGGAGCCGGCCTCTGTATACAGGCAGCCCTGCATGATGCCGGCATGGAGCCGACTGATATAGACTGCATCAGTGCCCATGGCACGAGCACCAAACTGAATGATATCTCTGAGACGAGGGCGATAAAATCCGTGTTCGGAGAGTACGCATATAAGGTTCCGGTGAGCTCCACGAAATCCATGACCGGACATCTCCTGGGTGGTGCAGGCGCAGTAGAGGCCATATACTCCATCTTGACTATTATGAATGGTTGTATCCCTCCCACCATCAACTATGAATTTCCAGATCCTGAGTGCGATCTTGACTATGTACCAAATGAGGCCAGGGAAGCAGAGGTACAAACGGTCCTGTCCAATTCCTTCGGGTTTGGCGGCACGAACGGCTCGCTCATTTTCAGGCGCTATCTGCCATAGGGGATTCGAGTGACCCTTTTGTCTGGTCCCGCGTTCCCGGCATTTAACTCAAACAACGTGTAAAGAGAAGGAAGTAATGAAGATACTTATTGGATCCGATCACGGCGGATATGAGTTAAAGGAAGAAATCAAGAGGTATCTGAGCGAAAAGGGCCTTTACAGCGTCAATGATGTCGGCGCCTTCAGCAAGGAGCCCATTGATTACCCGCTTATCGGCCATGAGGTTGCGAAAGGCATTTCAGAAGGGAACTTCACCAGGGGCATATTGATCTGCGGCTCAGGGATCGGCATGTCAATCGTTGCTAATCGGCACAGAAACGTGCGGGCAGCCCTTTGTCACAATCTGTACACGGCGAGGCTGAGCAGAGAACACAATGATGCCAATATACTGGTACTCGGGGGAAGGGTTCTTGGTGTTGGGTTGGCCCTGGAGATGGTGGAACTTTTTCTGAGTACGGATTTTATGGGGGGGCGACACCTGAGGAGGGTAGAGGAAATTGATGGCGACTCAAGGCTTGGAGCCAGTTGAAGAAGGCCTGGCGAAGGTTGATTCCCTGATTGCGAAGGCCATCGAAGATGAAAGGGCACGGCAGAGCGATACGCTTTTGATGATCGCCTCTGAGAATTACACGAGCAGGGCCGTGTTGGAGGCCCAGGCGAGCGTATTGACCAACAAATACGCGGAGGGTTACCCGGGAAACAGGTACTATGGGGGCTGTGAATACGTCGATATCGTGGAGAACATAGCGATAGACAGGGCACGGAAACTCTTTCAGGCTGACTCTGCGAATGTCCAACCCCATTCCGGGTCTCAGGCCAACATGGCTGTCTATTTCTCCGTTCTCGAGCCAGGGGATACGATACTGGCCATGGATCTGACCCATGGAGGCCATCTGAGCCATGGGAGCGGGGTAAGTTTTTCCGGGACCCTGTATCGGGCGGTGTTTTATGGGGTGGAGCCTCACTCACACAGGCTGGACTACGATCAAGTCTCATCCATGGCAAGGTCTTTCAAGCCAAAGCTCATCATTGCAGGGGCGAGCTCCTATCCGAGGATCATTGACTTTGAAGCCTTCCGGCAGATTGCCGATGAGGTGGGAGCCTACCTCATGGCCGATGTGGCGCATATAGCCGGTTTGATCGCCGCCGGGCAGCATCCCTCGCCTGTTCCATTCGCCGATTTCGTTACCTCTACCACACACAAGACCCTCCGCGGCCCACGGGGAGGATTCATACTCGCCAGGAAGAACTACGAACGGGATATAAACGCACAGGTTTTCCCCGGGATTCAGGGCGGCCCCTTGATGCATGTCATTGCCGGCAAGGCCGTAGCCTTCTATGAGGCGATGAAACCGGCGTTTGCCGACTATCAGGGGCAGGTGAAGGCCAATGCAAGGACTTTGGCTCAGGAGCTGGTGAGGAGAGGACTGGCTGTCGTGAGCGGCGGAACCGATAATCACATCGTGTTGCTTGATCTGAGCAAAACGGACCTGACCGGTCTCGATGCGGAGCATGCCCTGGATAAGGCGGGCATCAACACGAACAAGAACAGCATCCCCTTTGACAAGAGGAGGCCTAAGCTCACTAGTGGCGTCCGGCTCGGTACGCCTGCAATAACTACGAGGGGTATGAAGGAGGAAGAGATGAAAACCATTGCTGGATGGATCACCAGCATACTGGAGAACCCATTCGACGAGAAGCGATTGGGGGAGGTCCGATCAATGGTTCAATTGCTGTGTCGGCAATTTCCCCTTCCATATTGATCTTGGGGGTTTTATGTCACGACCTTCTTGGCCGGAATACTTCATGTCCATTGCACAACTGGTAGCCACCAGGTCAACCTGCTTGAGGAGGGCGGTGGGAGCGGTTTTGGTGAAAGATAAAAGGATCTTGGCCACAGGGTATAACGGTGCGCCGACCGGCGTACGGCACTGCGAAGAAACAGGCTGTCTAAGGGAACGTCTGGGTGTGAAGGCCGGTGAAAGGCATGAGCTCTGCCGGGGCCTCCATGCCGAGCAGAATGTCATTATCCAGGCTGCGTATTATGGGGTTAGTACCAAGGGAACCACCCTTTATGGCACCCATAAGCCGTGCATCATTTGCTCGAAGATGCTCATTAACGCAGGAGTAGAAAAGATTCTATACCTGGAGGGTTATCCGGATGCCCTGGCAGATGAGATGCTCGCTGAGGCAAACATAGAAGTCGAGAGGTTGCTGCTATGAGATGTCCGTTCTGCGGAACGACCAGGAATAGGGTTATCGATTCCAGGCTTGGGAAAAATGGGAGAACGATACGGCGAAGAAGGGAGTGCCTTGGCTGTAAGAAGCGCTTTACCACGTATGAAAAGGTGGAGACGGTGCTGCCCATGGTAGTGAAGAAGGATGGGAGAAGGGAGCCTTTCAACCCTGAAAAAATCAGGTCAGGAATCCAGAAGGCATGTCAGAAGAGGCCGATCAGCATAAATAAGATTGACGATTTCGTTGACGCCCTTGCACAGGAATTTCAGGAGAGCGGCCAGAGAGAGATACTGGGCTCGGATATCGGTGAGAAGGTGATTGAAAGGCTAAAAGAGTGGGATGATGTAGCGTACGTGAGGTTCGCATCAGTGTATCGACAGTTCAAGGACATCAATGAATTCATGAGTGAGCTCAAGGAGCTCCTCGATGAGAGAGGGGCAGAGGAAAAATAGCGTTTCTATCCGCAGTGCATCTCCTCCTGAACGAAACAGCCGTTTCCGGGTCAAGAACCTGATTCTTTCGTCTCATCCCCCGTGAAGAGCACTGCACCATGAATCCCTTCAAGTCATAACATCGCTTCGGGATGCCACTGAGAGCGGCATTATATTGTTTGCATTCAACAGATATTTCCAAAAGCTTATGAAAAGTGTCATTGTGAGGAGTCCTTCGGCTATGCTCATGATAAACTCCACGACATGGCAATCTCATTGCAGGAAGATTGCTTCACTAAGGCTCGCAATGATAGCATAGAGAACAGAAACTATTTTATGCTCCACGCAGTATATACGGACACAAGAAATTATGAACACCGATGAACGGTTCATGAGACAGGCACTCTCATTGGCGAGAAGAGGCCTTGGATCAACGTCGCCAAATCCCGTGGTAGGTGCGCTCGTTGTGAAGGATGGCCGGATTATCGGCTCCGGATATCACAAGAGGGCCGGGGCGCCCCATGCAGAGATCATGGCCCTTCGAGAGGCAGGAGATGGGGCACGGGGAGCCACGCTGTATGTCACGCTCGAACCCTGTAACCATTACGGCCGGACCCCTCCGTGTACCAAGGCCATCCTCGAGAGCGGCATCAGTACCGTGGTGATAGGCATCAGGGATCCGAATCCTCATGTAACGGGGGGCGGTGCTGCGTACCTGCGCGCTCAGAGACTTGAGGTCAGATGCGGCGTGCTGGATGAGGCATGCGAGGCGGTAAACGAGGTCTACATCAAGTATGTCACCCAGGATAGACCCTTTGTGATCATAAAGGCAGCCCTCACCCTTGATGGATGGATCGCCACCAACAGGGGAGACTCGAAGTGGATTACCAATGAAAGATCGCGAAGGTTTGTGCATACCTTGAGGAGAAGAGCCGATGCAATTATGGT
>CAYMFC010000045.1:0-11990 GCA_964389665.1 uncultured Desulfobacteraceae bacterium
GCTTTAATGGCATAGATGCCGATAGCCACCAGCAGCAGACGAATGGGCCACAGTGTCGCCTGAAACACCAACCTCAACCGTGCCTTTTCCTCCGTGCCCTCAAGGGCGGCAGTGATATTGGAGAGAAAGCTGTTGAGAAGCTTCCCCCCGGTAGAGATGAGTATCAGCGCCGCCAGAACGGCCAGGTAGCGCCACCAGGAGGATGCCCATACCCACTCGGGGAAAAGCGCCCTCTGGGTGTAGACGAGAACCACAGCCACTGTGATAACTCCGGTAATCCTAAGGATGCTCTTTAGATTATTCAGGAAACGTTTCGGTACGGCATTCCTCACCCCAGAGGGCAGGGTAAGGAACAGGAGGTCCAATAATCCCACCAACTGGAAACAGAGCACTATAAATGCGAGGGTTACCAGAAAGGCCTCTATTCCACGGAGGAGCGTAACGAGTTGCTCGGGAAGCTTCAGGGGCATCTCTGCAACCCTCAGCACCAAGGCAACAAAGAACAGTCGCAGGGAGGACAGGAAGGCCCACAAATGAGGAGTCCAGCTTTCGAACCCCCTTTTCTTCAAGTGGGCTTCGATGCCTTTCGTAATGAAACGCCAGGAAAACTCAAGGATCAAAAAACCTGCGAGGAGAATAACAATCGAAAGGGTGAACTGCCAGAGATCATTGCCTGCCGATGCTTTTCCCAGCAGCGCGAGAAGTTGATGATATAAGGTATCTATATTTTTCATAATCTCCCTACATACTCAATGTCCACCCGGAAGGAGTTCATCTCCTCTTTTCTCATAGATTTCGGCACGCAGCTTTGATCAACTCGTAAAAAGTCTGAAATCTGCCTCTTTCGTCATTCCGGCCTGCCTGTGCGTCGCACGCAGACAGGCGAAGGCCGGAATCCAGTATTTTCAATGGGTTATAGACTCCAGTGCCTGCCCCGGACCCCGATCCGGGGTTCGCCGGAGTGACGATGTTAGTGACTTTTTGCGCGACCATCAGCCTTGGAAGACCGTCGCCAGAATAGCAGCCGTCACACGAGTCCGGCCCTGAAAGGGATTCTCGAGCTTCTCCCCTTTGTGCCTTACCTCTTGATGACCAGAACAGGCTTTTTGGACTGCCGTATGACCTTCTCCGATACGGAGCCGAGAACCATCTCCTGAAGGTTGGTCTTCCCATGGGAACCGATGACAATGGCGGAAACCTTCTCTTCTTCCTCGACCTTTAGTATCTCCTTCAGGGGGACCCCGGTCTCTATCCTCACCTTTACCTCTAAACCGGGTTGCCTCAACTTCTTCTCTATCTTTTCCCCCTCTTCCCGTGCCTCTTTTTCTATCGCCCCGATAATTTCTACAGCGCTGCCTGCCCCATATCGGTAAATGGCATCGATCCCCTTCTCATCAATCACATGGAGAATCACGATCTCTTTGGCCCCAGCGTCTTTTAGCTGCACAAGATAGTCAATGGCCTTCTTTGACGCATCAGAAAAATCGGTTGGATACAATATCTTCTCGAACATGCTGACCTCCTTTTCCTTCCTCTTTTTAAAGTTGTTCAATTTGAATTCCCCGCTGGTTGCAGCGCAGGATGAATTCAAATTTAGCTTTCGCCATAGGACCGATAACGTCGCGTTATATAAAATCGTGTAACGATTTTATTGTACAGCGAGAAAAATGATATACGCCGTATACAGCACAAGAAATACAGCCCCTTCCCACCTATCTAACAGCCTCCTTCTCCCTGTAAACATAAAGGCAAACAACAGCAGCTCGGCGAGAATCACCGTGCCTATGTCTATATTGTTGGTTTCCTTGAAGGGAAGCGGCCTTATAATCGAGCTCACTGCAAGCACAAAAAAGATATTAAAGATGTTGGAACCAACCACGTTCCCTACAGCAATCTCGACATTCTTCTTGTAGGCAGCCATCGCCGAGGTGGCCAGCTCCGGAAGCGAGGTGCCGACTGCAACAATAGTCAATCCCACCACGGATTGGCTCATGCCAAGCCTCATCGCAAGCTGCACGGCCCCATCGACGATCAATATACCTCCTACGGTAAGGCCGATCAATCCAAACATCACCCATAGCAGTGACCTTAGCAATACATATTGCTTCGAGGGAACGAGTTCCTCTATTCCCTCTATCCTCTTTGCAATAGAAGCAGAGTAATAGAGAAAGATGATAAAAAAGGAGAGAAGGACAAGGCCGTCCGTCCTCAGCAATATAGAAGAATTGCTCTTATCTATCAACCGGTCATTTGCCAGTACCCCCACTACAAGAATAGCCAACAAGCTAAAGGGAATTTCCTTCCACACGGTCCCTTTGGTGACGGTCAGCGGATAGATAATAGATGATACGCCAAGGATGAGCAGAATATTCGCGATATTGCTTCCCAAGATGTTTCCAATGGCAATATCGGTGTTGCCCTTGGTACTCGCAAAGATGTTTACGAACAGCTCCGGGGTTGAGGTCCCGAACGCCACAATCGTTAACCCGATTACCAGGTCCGACACGTGAAACCTGCGGGCTATTGATGAGGCCCCATTTACGAGGAAGTCCGCACCCTTTATCAGCAGAACAAATCCAGCTATAAGCAACACATAGAGCAGCATCTAACCTTTTTGATGTTTATCTCGGGAACAGGAGAAACCGCAATCATGTCGTAGTCAGTATCGTTTCTCAGAAATACTTTGTAAATCGTGACCCCGCTGAAGGTCATTGCGAGGAGCTTCATGCGACGAAGCAATCTCTCCACGGAATTTCATTTCTATTGCTTCGTTGCTCCGCTCATCTGAGATTGCTCCAGTGGAGGGGTGCCTTGAGCTTGGAATTTGATGGTGCTTACGATACGTTTAACACATTGTTCTGAGTCCCGAAGCCATCAGGGCATAGCTGCTCATTGTTAGGGTCGTTCTGCCACCTGCCATCAACCATGAACTTATACTCGTATCTCGCAGGAGCAAGAACCAGCGTCTTTTTCCACAGCCCGTTGGCATCCTTTTTCATGGGATAAGCAATGGCATCCCAATCATTGAAATCCCCGCCCAATGATACCTCATGTGCGGTGGGCGCAGACAAAGAGAATGTCACTCTTCGTTTATTGCTCTTCTTCCTTGGACTTGTTTTTTCCATGTAAGCACCTTCTATTTTTATTGTTGTATCGTTTTTGTTTTATTGCCGGTCACCTTCGCAACAATGAATCCGGCAATAAAACCGATCGCCAAGGTAAGCGGCATCAGTATAATCTGGGACATGCCCACTTTCCAGAAAAAAAGCCGTAAGGTGACCGGCTGGATATTCTGGAGAAGTATGACAAGAAATAGGGCAATCAGGGCCAATACTACGATAAATTTTAGTCTCATCATCAATCCTCTCTCTCAGCCTTCGCCTCTTCCTCTTCTTCCTTTCGTACCTCCTCTACCTTCTCTATTTTCTCTTTGAGGTCCCTATTTTCCCGCTGAACTTGTCTTTCTTTTCTCCTCAAAGCAACTCTACTCGAAATACCTACAATCATACCGATGATAATCCCGATGATGGTGGAGATGTACACAATGCCGTAAAGGGGGATCGTGCCGGTGGTGATGTTGAAATAGTAGTTGAGAAGGGTAGGTTGGCTATTTTTCACCCCGAAGGTGATTAAAAACAAAAGAACAATAATCAAGATGATGCTCTTTACGTACGCCATCTTCAGCCTCCTTTATCTTTTTTATCAGGATTTTCCGCTGAATCTGCGGAAAAGAGCCCTAGGGAGAGGGGATGGCTCTCCCCCCTCCCTGCAAGCCGTTCGATAGACCCTGCAGCGATTAATTACTCGCTCGGGGTTTATTTCTTGGCCGGGATCTTCTTCTCCTCGAGCCAGCGTTTCAGATAATCGGCCGCCACATCCCTTCCGCCCAGTCCGAATGCAAGGGCCAGGGCCAAGGCGGCCGCGCCAAAGGCGAGTTCAAATGCAGATGCCACGACTTCCTCACCTATCCCCAACTGGATAAGGGCAATAGCAGCCGAGAAGAACACAATGGCGTATAGGGAGAGCTTGCCCAATCCAGCAGCGTTTTTCAATCCCGCATTAGAGGCGGCTGTCCTGACCACTGCGGCAAGCAAGGTCCCCATAAGGAACCCCAGCACCAGCACGATGATCGCTGCCACCACATTGGGGATGTAAAGGAAGATGCTGTTAAGCATATCCGAAACGATCGGGAGGCCCAATGCATCCAGTGAAGCGATGATCACCAGGATCATGATGAACCAGTAAACGAGCGTTCCGACGATCTCAGAGGGGGTCTTGACGATTTCCCCTTTCTTAAGGAAAGTCTTTACGCCAGCCTTCTCCGTTGCCGTGTCAAAGCGCACCAGCTTTAGGAGCTTCTCAACGGACAATCTCGCCAATCGGGCAATGATCCAGCCCACCACGAAGATGATGATCGCCCCGATCAGTTCGGGCAGAAACGCGGTGATCTTGGTGGCGAACGCGTCCCATGCACCTGTGACAACTGTTGTTACTTCCATAGTAATACCTCCTTATTATTGGGTTAACATACAGTTATATAATCTACTGTTCCTTTTTGCTTTCCGGGGGCGGGCAATGTAATGTAAAGTATAGTTACTTAGTGGACTGGCCTGTTTTTCCCGTCTTTACCTTGATTTTTACCTCTTTTTTCTTTGCCTCCTCTACCTTGGGAAGCGTTACTTTCAGGATGCCCTTCTCAAAATCCGCCTCAATCTTATCGGCCTTTACGCTGTTCGGAAGCTGGAACGAGCGTTGGAACGATCCGTAGTAACGCTCAGCACGATAGTGGTGCTCATCCTTTTCTTCCTCCTCCCTTTTCTTCTCGCCCTTGATGGTGAGCACATCCCCTGAGATAGTCACGCTCACATCCTTGTCATCCATGCCCGGGAGTTCTGCCTTGATGACGAAGTTATCCTTCGTCTCCGAGACGTCCACCGTGGGGCACCACTCTCCAGTGATCCTTCTCGCAAGTGGCGACTCGCCAACGAACCGGTCCCAGAGCTTGTCCATCTCCTGACGAAGAGAACTGAGCTAACCGCCAAAGGGTCTCCATGGGATTATATCCATACGTATCACCTCCTTTTTTATGCCCCCCCCAAGCTGTATGGTATGTTACATTACCCACAGTAAGTGTGCCATATCCTCAACATAATGATATTATTATCTTTTTAGAATGAGCGCTGAAAAGGTAATAGGAACTTAGAATTCCTAGATTTCCACAAGATCAATCAACATGGAGCTTGAATATAGATTAGGCTGATTCAACCTATTGAAACAACATGGAAATTCAAAATCCGGAACTTTATATTCCGAATAATTCAAAATCGGATTTCGAGGTTTTTCTCGGAACATGCACAAAGGCTTTCTTGAATTCTTCTGATTACGTGCTGGGTTCCATAAAAGTAAGGATAAAAGAGGCTATTACCTTTGAACCCAGAACACTGAACCAGAAACCGCTTAGTTTAGGGCTACTATATTTCCTCTCATTGCGGGAAGCGTCGCGGGGAAGTCATCCCAATCGAATTCTCTGGTTTGTAAATTGTTTTGCACCTTTTGGATGCTCGCAATCAGCAAAGCTACAGGCATCGATTGAAAATAGCTCATTTCATAAATTATTAAAAGCCATTGCACCTATGCTGTCAAGGGATTTTTCTCAGTTTTTTCAAAAGAAAGCACCATTACAGTGCTAAATACAAACAGATACTACGGGAAGCATGAAATAGTTTGCTTAAAAACTGTCATTGCGAGGAGCGTGAGCGAGGAAGCAATCTCTGCAATACGTGCAACAATGAGATTGCAGCGCTCCCTTCAGTCGCTCGCAATGACCATACGTGATGTTATACAATGCAGACTATTTTATGCACTCAGGAGTACCTGCATGCCCCTTTGCTGATGTTCAAGCGAATATTCCTTTCCCTGGGCGTATATCTGCTGTTCGGCGGCCGATCACGGAGTTGTCTTTATTTGGGTAGCTGTGGTAACGTACAACAGAATAAAGCAGGTGTGATGGTAAAAAAGGATGCGAAAGCTGGTCAAAATTTGCCTTCTCAGCGTGGGAATCTTTGTGGGTTTCGTCCTGATCCTCCTTGGCGGTGCACTCCTGTACCTCCAGACAGATCATGCCCAGACCCTCATCCAACGAGAGATCAATGAAGTGATCCCCGGTTCGGTTTCCTGGGAAAAAGCCCGTTTCTCTCCCCTCAAAGCCCGATTCACCCTTCAGAACCTGTCCCTTCAAGGCCCGCTTGATGAGGATATCGCAGGCCTTGAACGTGTTTCCGTTCATCTTTCATGGATACCATTTCTGAAGGGCGATCTTATGATTGAGAAGATTACTGGGGAGAAACCATGGGCCGCTCTCCGGTTCGATGAAAAAGGAGAGCTCAACCTTATGCGGGCCTTTGTTCGTTCGAAAGCGGGAGGCCCCAGTGAAGGAGAGGGGACAAGGGAACGTAACGGCATGGGTTTCCCTTTCAACGTGGTGATCACCTCCCTGGAGCTTATGAATGGTGCGGTCAGCTATGAGATGGTTACGAAAGGTTTGAAAATCGAGGCAAAGGAGATCCATTTCATTGCAGAAGGAGATCTTTTACAACGAACGGGAGATGTGGACATTCAAATAGGAAGTGGGCGGATAGACAGCTCTCGAGCCCATGTTACCCTGGCCGGATCTCAAATGAGGGCGGCACTGAGGCGCTCCGGGATCGAGCTTCACTTCCTCGAGGTCGCTACATCCTCATCGAAGGTTACGGCATCCGGGGAAATACGCGGTATCGTGGAAAAGCCCTTGTTTGACCTCGTCCTCGATACTACGGTCTCCCTCGCCGAAGTCCGGGAGAGCCTTCATGTAACGGTGCCTTTGACAGGAGAGGTAGCCGTGAAATCGGCTATCAAGGGCAGTCTGGATAACCCAGAGGTCAAGCTCCGGCTTGATTACGGCGGAGGGGTGATCTCAGGCAATACGGTTGACCGAATGAAGCTCGACCTTGGGCTCAAGGATCTGCACCTGGCCGTGAAAAAAGCGGAAGTGGGCATCGCTTCCGGCACTATTGCCGTCCAGGGAGACATTGATCTCCATCACGCCTTTGCAGGCGGGATCCTCGCAGCACGGAGGAATCCGGAAGAGATCTCATACGATGTTTTCCTCAAGGGCCACGGCATAGCGCTGGAACGGACTCCGCATCCCGTAAGCAATACATTGCGTGGTACCATGAGCTATGGCCTTGCACTTTCCGGGAAGGGGCTCTCATTTCGCACCCTTTCCGCCAATGCGGTACTTGAAGCGGATGTCAAAGGGCTGGGCGCCGGTCCATTGAGGATACCAGCTGATCTGTTTGTGAGAACAGAAGTAGCCCTCAAGGGGGGAGTTGCCACCATCAAACAGCTTGAGGCAACAGCGGGCGACATGGCGCTCCGGTCAGATGGTCAACTCGATTTTCCTTCAAAGGAGATTGCCGCAAACCTCTCATTGGAGGTGGCAAGCCTCGACAAGGCGTTTTTCTTTCTCGGTTTGGATCATTTCTCTGGGGAATGTAAGGTCAACGGCAGGGCTTCCGGCCCACTAGAAAACCCGAGCTTTGCCTTTTCCATTCAAGGGGATGATCTCCGCTATAAAGAGATATCAATCGGGAGTGTTCGCCTCGCTGCCAACCTTGATCAGTCGGGAAGATTGGATATCCCTAGGATTACCGTTGAAAATCAGGGGTCCCTTATCAAGGGAAAGGGATTTATCAAGCTTTTTAAGGATTCGATCTTGACCATCGATCCCGAACCTGCCCTGGACTTTACCACCACGCTTCGCAATGTTGAGATGAGAGACTTTATGAAAAGAGATCTCCCAAGCGGTACGCTTGAGGGGAACATAGATCTCAAGGGAACCTTCAAATCCTTAGAGGCAGCGGGCTCTCTGAAGGGAAAAGACGTGGCCTTCGATCGCATTCGTATGGGCGATCTGGCAGCCGATCTTCGATTCTCTGGAGGAAAGCTCTTTATTGATACAATAGAGGTTCGTAAGAATACATCCATGCTCCATGTCTCGGGAGCCGCCCAGGTTTTGGATCAAAACACCATGAAACCGCTGAAAGATCCCACCTATGCGCTCAACATCCAAGGGGATTCTCTCCTCATCGAGGATTTCGTCGAAAGTCTGAAGGGAAAGGTAGCGCTGGCTGCAACCCTGGAGGGGAGCGTAAGAAAACCAAGGGGTACTGTCGATCTTCATGCAACAGACGTGGATCTGGGGGTTCAGCGCTTTCACGAGATGAAACTGGTTTGCGTTCTTGATGGGGAAAAAGTGCGGTTCAAGGCCTTGCAACTCGCGGTGGCACCGGGGGAATTGATTGAGGGATCGGGGTGGATTACCCTTGAGAAGGCATATCAGATTGACCTCGTATCAAAGGGGGTTTCCCTGGGCAATATAGAGAAGATCAGGGAACGGGAAATCGGCGAAGGAAGAATCCTCTTCCATATCTCCGGGCATGGTACGCTTGAAAACCCGCAGCTTACAGGGGAGATTACCGTGGAGAATCCCTGGTTCAAGGGCAGATCATTTGACGACTTCCAGGTTCAACTGGAACTTCACGATCAGGTGGCCCATATCTCGGGAAAGCTGGACTTCGATCTCAAGGGATCCTACCACGTGCAAAAAGGGGACTTTTCGGCAATCATACAGTGTCGCCAGACAGAGCTTGAGCCCTACTTCAGGCTCATGGAACAGAAACACCTGAGCGCTACGGTAAGCGGCACGATTGAAGCAAGGGGCAACGCCCGGGCATTCCGTCAAACCCATGTTGTTGCTGATCTCTCACAGGCCGAGCTCTTTTACAAGGAAACGGAGCTTTTTTCCGGCCGGGATGTCAAGGCCGCAATGGAGGATGGCGAAATCACGATCCTCTCACTCAGGGGCTCTCTTTTCAAAGAGGGGAAGATCGATATCAAGGGAAAGGCAAAAGTCAACGGCACCCTCTCCCTTCAGGCTGAGGGCACCATCCCCTTGCAGGTGGCTCGCCTGTTCATCGATGAGTTGCCGGATATCACGGGAAACGTGAGCCTTTCTGCCGCGGTAACCGGTACCTGGTCTCACCCCGATATTCAGGGTGAGATGGAGCTCAACAATGTCGGCTTTACCGTCCCAAATAGCGGCCAGAAGGTACACGATCTGAGTGGAACGATACGGATCACCCCCCAGATGGTAATGATCGATACGCTCGAGGGCCGGATGGATACCGGCAGGTTCAGGGCGGCAGGTACCATGGATCTGAAGGGGATCCGGCCTGCCGGGGTGAAGCTGTCGATAGATGCACATGCTCTTCCCCTCCAGGTACCTGGCATGCTGGATGTGCTCTTGAACGCCACGCTACAGATTCAAGGAACTCCCGATAGATCATTGGTTCAAGGAGAAGCCATTATCCTTGACGGGACTTACTACAAGGACGTGAACCTCAGCCTCCTCCAGGTTGTGGGCGAGAGAAAGAGGGAAGAAGCTCCACAGTCCAAGGAGGTAACCCTGCCCTTTCTGAAAAATATGAGCCTGGATATCTCGCTCAGGAGCAGGTACCCCTTTGTTGTTGACAATAACCTCGCTCACCTGGATATCAATCCCGATCTTCGAATCTCAGGCACCTTGAGCAATCCAATCATTACGGGAAGGGCCACCATTGAGTCGGGAACGGTCAGCTACCGGAAGAGGACTTTTGCCGTTAAAAAGGGGGAGATCGACTTCTTGAACCCCTATAAGATCGAGCCTGTGTTTGACATCCAAGGAGAGGTCCAGGTTCGAAAGTGGATGATACTGCTGGCGATCTCCGGCCCGCCTGATAATCTCTCCTTTACCGTAACCTCCGAGCCCCCGGAGGAGGATGGGGACATACTTTCTCTTCTCCTGTTCGGAAAAACCACCCACGAGTTGATTGAGGCGGAGGGAGGCACAACAAAGTCCGCAGCGGCTATCCTTGCAGGCATCCTCGCAACAAGGTTCGGGGATGATATCAAAGAGGCCACAGGGCTTGATATACTTGAGGTCGAGACCCAGGCACAGGAGGAAGAGCAGGTGTCCGATCAGGTGAAGGTTACCATAGGCAAGGAGCTTTCCAGGCGCATGACGCTAAAATACGCGGTGGAATCCAAAGACAGCGAGTTGAGCCAACGCGCGATTGCGGAGTATAAACTGCTTGAGGGCATTTTGCTGAGCGGCTTTCAGGATGATAAGGGAACCTCCGGCGGGGAGATATTCTTCAGGCTCGAGTTTCGGTAAGAATTTTGAATTACAGGCGATTGAGACGAAAATGCTCCATTATCGTGACGCTCATGTGGCTCCTGCATGCCCTTATAGGATCCACCTCTTACGGTCATGCCAAGGAGAAAGAGGCCGATCTTCATTCCCCGGCGAACCTTGATCAGCGTATTACCCGAATCATCGTGAAGGTTGGTGATCTTCCCGATTATGAAGCTGAGCTGGCAGAGCTGGCGAGGAACCTGATCGTTCTTCGAGAAGGGGATCGATTTTCTCCTGATCTGGTTCAAGAGTCAATCGAGGCATTGAAGATATCAAAAAGATTCCGGGAAATCCATGTTGATTCCGAGCGTGAGAACGAGGGGATTGCGCTCCTGTTTCACCTGAAGGCGTTTCGGCTCATCAAGGACATCAAGATATACGGTGAGTTTCCCCTTTTCGAGCGAGAGATCCTCAAGGCGATGACGGTTTATGTCGGAGAGGTCTATAGCCCTGAAGAGCTCCACAAACAGGCCGCATTGATTGCGGACGTTTTTAACGGCGAGGGATTCGCGAATCCGAAGGTGGAGGTAACGGCCGCGGAAGATCCCGAGGATGGCAATTTCATTCTTATTGTAGATATAGATAAAGGCCCTTACTTCGCTCTCGCACGGCTTGATATCAAGGGTAATCGAGCGTTTTCCGATATGAAGCTCAAATCCGGGATGAAGGCCTGGCGTGCCTCATTGCTCCCGGGAACCTCGGGACGCTTTATCGAGCGAGACCTTGCTAGGGACATCAGCGATGTAACCAGTTACTACCGAAAAAGGGGATACCCCGATGTTATGATCGAGCGCGAGATCACAAAAGATGCAGAAACAGAGACTGTTTCCGTTTTTATCAAGGTTAACGAAGGATTACGGTATGTGATTGAGTTTACGGGCAATGAGGCATTTGGAGAAGATACCTTGAGAAAGGATGTCATCCTCTTCAAAGAGGGGAATAGGAATGATCTCGGGTTGAGAAAGAGCGTGAAGGCGATCAAAGATCGATATAGGATGGCCGGGTTTCTTGAGGCCACAGTGAAGATTGAAGAAGAGAGGAGAGCTGCCGGGGAAGACGAGACAATCCGTATGATCGGGTTTGTTATTGAGGAGGGCCCCCAGACTATGGTGAGCTCAATCAAGTTCATGGGAAATAAGGCCTTTGATGACACAAAGCTCGAGAAACAGATGCTCACCCGCGTGCCGGGAGTTCGAGAAAGGGGGGTTTTCGTGCCGGAAATCCTCGAGGACGACATACGCGCGATCAAGTCGCTCTATCGCAAACACGGGTATATGGATACGGAGATCGTAAAAGAGGTGACGTGGAGCGCGGATAAAAGGGCTGTGGAAATTACCCTCGAGATTGAGGAGAAGGTCCAGACCCTCGTAGCTTCGATTGAAGTCATTGGAATTACCGCCATCTCAAAAGAAGAGGCATATGTCACGCTCCAGATGAAAGAGGGGGAGCCCTTTCGAGGGTACATGCTGCAAAGCGATGAGAATACCTTGTCCGCTTTGATTTCCAGGAAAGGGTATCCCCATGTCAAGGTAACGGGAGAGGTCGGGATAGGTGAGGATAGATCAAAAGCCCGGGTATCGTATTATGTCGATGAGGGACTGCGCGTCACGATGGGCCATATTCACTACACGGGCAATTTTAAGACCGAGAAGAGGATCCTCCAGAGGGAGTTCCAGATGGCGCCGGGGGAACCATTCTCCTTGCACAAGCTGCTCCA
>CAYMFC010000046.1:0-11925 GCA_964389665.1 uncultured Desulfobacteraceae bacterium
CAAAGAATTGGAGGAGGAGCTGGGAGAGGAACCCGAGTTGGAGGGCGCGGCGGAGCTCGAGGGCCCAGTGGCGGAGGAGATCACCGAGGAGCCTGTGCCTGAAGCAGCGCCCTTTGCTCAAGAGGCAGCAGTAGAGGAAGAAGCCATCAGGGAGGAGGTTCCGGTAATCTCAGAGGAAAAGATCGAGGCAGTGCTCACACGGACCGTGCGAGAGGTCCTCGAGCGAGTGACCAGGGAAGTACTACCCGAAGTCGCAGAAAGGATTATCAGGGAGGAGATCGATGTTTTAAAGAAGAGTATAGAATCCGAGAAACAATAATACTCTTGTTAAACTACATGGGCACAAAGACATAAGGGCAGGAATATCATGATATGTCGTTGTGCCCATTTACGTGATTCTAGTACCGTGTCTTTTGCATCAATTGAGGTCTGAAAAAAGAGGAGGAGTATCACGTAATGGAATTGAAAGGCTTGTCCACAGCATACGAACCAGCTGAGGTTGAATCGAAATGGTACGAATATTGGGAAAGGAACGAGTTATTTAAGGCCAAAACCGGATTGGATAAGCCTGCCTTTTCGATAGTCATCCCCCCACCGAACATCACAGGAAGCCTGCACATGGGTCACGCCCTCAATAACACCCTCCAGGACATACTGTGCAGATACAGGCGAATGAAGGGGGATAACGTACTATGGCAGCCAGGCACTGACCACGCGGGTATCGCCACGCAAAACGTGGTGGAGAAGGATTTGGCAGCAAGGGGAGCCACTCGCCACCAGATTGGTCGAGACCGATTTATCGAGTTGGTATGGGAATGGCGGGAAAAATATGGCCATATGATTATCAACCAGCTCAAGAGGCTGGGGAGTTCATGTGACTGGAGCCGGGAGAGGTTTACCATGGATGAGGGCCTCTCAAGGGCCGTGAGGGAGGTGTTCGTGCGCCTCTACGAAGAGGGCCTGATCTACAGGGGAGATTACATCATAAACTGGTGTCCCAGGTGCCATACGGCCCTTGCAGACCTCGAGGTGGAGCACGAGGAGATGGACAGCTTTCTCTACTACATTCGCTATCCCTTTGAGGGGCGGCAGGGCTTCCTGACCGTGGCCACCACGAGGCCGGAGACAATCCTGGGGGATACGGCAGTAGCCGTGAACCCCCAGGATGAACGCTATAAAGGCCTTTCGGGGCTCTCTGTCCTTCTTCCTATCCTGAATAAGCCTATCCCCGTGATCCATGACAGGTATGTGGATACGGAGTTCGGTACCGGTGCCCTGAAGATAACCCCAGCACATGACATCAATGATTTCGAGATCGGTAACACCCATGGTCTCGAGCGCATACGGGTTATCGATGATGACGGGAATATGAACGAGCTCGCCGGTCCCTATCAGGGAATGGATCGATTTGAGTGCCGGGAGAAGATCCTCGATGACCTGAGGGAGGCTGGTTTGCTTGAGAAGGTGGAGCCTTATCGGAATGCGGTGGGGCATTGCTACCGGTGCAAAACCATGATTGAGCCACTCCTGTCCAAGCAGTGGTTTATCAGGGTAGGACCTCTCGCCAAAAAGGCCATTGCTGCGGTGAGGGAGGGCAGGACAAGGATCGTGCCCTCTAATTGGGAGGCCGTGTATTTTGAGTGGATGAACAACATCAGGGATTGGTGTGTCTCGAGACAGATATGGTGGGGACACCGCATCCCGGCCTGGTATTGCAAGGGATGCGGCGAGGTGATCGTGGCAAAAGAGGAGCCTGCGACATGCCCTTTCTGTAAGGGTTCAGATCTTGAGCAGGAAACGGACGTACTCGATACCTGGTTCAGCTCGGCCCTGTGGCCGTTTTCCACCTTGGGATGGCCTGATTCAACTGAGGAGTTGCAGACCTTTTATCCCACCTCAGTACTCGTCACCGGATTTGATATCCTCTTTTTCTGGGTGGCGAGAATGATGATGATGGGGATTCACTTTATGGGGGATGTTCCCTTCCGTGATGTCTATATTCACGCCCTGGTCAAGGATGAGCAGGGCCAAAAGATGAGCAAGAGCAAGGGAAACATCATTGATCCCCTTGTAGTTTTGGACAAGTTCGGCACCGATGCGTTTCGGTTTACCCTCGCGGTCCTGGCTATCCAGGGAAGGGACATACGGCTTTCAGAAGAGAGGATTGCCGGGTACAGGAACTTCATCAACAAGATCTGGAATGCAGCGCGGTTTGTCCTGATGAATCTGGATGATTGCGAACCCCCCATGATAGACAAGCCCGCGTTAACCTTGGCTGATCGGTGGATTATGACGAGGCTCGGGCGGGTTTCGCAGCAGATAGATGCTTACATGGATGAGTATAAATTCAATGAGGCTGCCAGCGCCTGCTATCAATTCGTGTGGCACGAATTCTGTGACTGGTACCTTGAGATGGTAAAGATCGAGCTCTTGAGCGAGGATCAGAGGAAAAGGCAGGTGGCCCAATCCGTGATCCAGATCCTCCTGAGCGGGATAGTGAGGCTGCTCCATCCATTTCTGCCCTTCATCACGGAGGAGATCTGGCACAGACTTCCCCATACCGAGGGGAGCGTCATGGCGGCGCCGTTCCCGCATGCGGGGGACTACCTCGACGATGAGCAATCTATCGAGGCAATGGAGTTGGTGAAAGAGGTCATCACCGGCATAAGGAATGTGAGGGGGGAGATGAACATTCCTCCAAAGGCATCTGTGAGGGCCGTCATCGATGTGAGCGGAGAGGGCTGGGGGGAGGTACTTGAGACAAATCGTGGCTATATCAACACACTGGCAAGGGCGGAGTCTATTGAGATCGTTTCCAAAGGTGAAAAACCCGAGGGATCTGCCACCTATGTATCTGGTGATATCCAAGTCCACGTCCTTCTCAAGGGATTGATAGATTACGAGAAGGAGCGAATGAGGATATACAAGGAAATCAAAAAGGCAGAGAGGGACATTGAGCTATCCCAGAAGAAATTGGCGAATAAGGACTTCTTGACTCAGGCCCCCCCGCAGGTTGTAGAAGAGGTAAGGGAGACATCAGGGCTCATAGCCGTCAAGTTAGAGAAGTTACACCAACATCTCACCCTCATTGAGGAACTGAGTTGAATATCGGCAGCTCCAAGCTCGTTGACAGGATAATAGAAAACGCACTGGATGAGGACATCGGACCGGGTGATATCACGACCTCGGCTATCGTCGATCCTGAGCTAAAGGGTGAGGCTCGCCTATTGGCGAAGGAAGAGCTGGTTCTCGCTGGGATGGAGATCTTCTCCCGGGTCTTTTCTATCCTTGGTCCGGGGATAACGGTTGAATCG
This sequence comes from uncultured Desulfobacteraceae bacterium, assembly GCA_964389665.1. GTDB lineage: Bacteria > Desulfobacterota > DSM-4660 > Desulfatiglandales > B25-G16 > B25-G16. Next base: position 3,315 of record CAYMFC010000046.1, read on the forward strand.
CAGTTCCATGATGGTGATATGGTGCGAGATGGCGCCTGGATCGCTTTGCTCAAAGGCTCGATGAGGGGGATACTGATCGGGGAGAGGACGGCCCTCAATTTCCTCCAGCATCTCTCGGGCATCGCCACCCTTACCAGGAGATATGTGGAAAAGACCTATCCAGCCACGGTGCGCGTCATCGATACCAGGAAGACCACCCCGGGATTACGGATACTGGAGAAATACGCGGTGAGGATAGGAGGAGGAGCCAATCATCGGTTTGGGCTTTTCGACGGTATCCTCATCAAGGATAACCACATCGCAACCGCCGGATCCATATCAAAGGCTGTGGAAAGGCTAAAAACCCGTGTGCCCCATACCCTGCGCATCGAGATTGAGGTGACTGATATCGAGAGCCTTGAAGAGGCCATCAATGCGGGGGCGGACGCAGTCCTGCTGGATAATATGTCCCTTGAGGAGATGAGCAGCGCCGTGTCCATTGCCGGAGGCAGGGTGATTTTGGAGGCATCCGGTGGCGTGACGCTCGAGTCAATCGGGGAGATCGCCAAAACGGGAGTGGACCTCATTTCCGTTGGCGCCATCACACACTCGGCCAGGTCGGTGGATATAAGCCTCGAGGTAACATAATACTGTTTTATTGGTTGAACTGGCTTGACTGGTTTTATTGGTTTGACTGGTTGAACTGGTTTGATTCGTTTGATTGGTTTGCCTGGTTCGTTCCCCTTCGAGCATATAGGAGATGGAGCAATATGAAACAACAAAACAACCAGAACTCATACAACCAGCTGAACCAGTAAAACCAGCAAAACCAGTAAAACAAATTATCTAGTAAAACCAATCCAACAAAGGCTTATATATGGATGCATTGATTGAAAAGGCTGCGCGGGCGGTTTTGGGATCGAAGTTGACCCTCGCCCTCACCGGTGCGGGTATCTCCGTGGAGTCGGGAATTCCGGACTTCAGGAGCAAGGGCGGTCTCTGGGATAGGTATGATCCCGAGGAATATGCATCGATCTACTCGTTTCAGAGGGATCCGGAAAAGGTGTGGCACATGTTGCGGGAAATGGAGGAGATCGTTGATAAGGCCCGGCCCAATGACGCCCATATTGGGTTGGCCGAGTTGGAGCAGATGGGGCTGCTCCGGAGCGTGATCACTCAAAACGTTGACAACCTTCACCAGGAGGCAGGCTCTAAGGATGTGATTGAGTATCACGGGAATTCCCGCTCGCTCACCTGTCTCTGGTGCAACAGGAGATATGACTATGCTCAGAAGAAAGGCGAGTATCCGCCGTATTGTGCGTGCGGAAGGATACTAAAGCCTGATGTGGTCTTCTTTGGAGAGGCGATACCCATGGAGGCCATGACACAGAGCTACCACCTCGCCTCGAGCTGCCAGGCCCTGTTGATAATCGGAACCTCGGCCGTGGTTTCCCCCTTTAACGTGCTTCCAAGGCAGGCAAAGCAGGTTGGCGCTACGATAATCGAGATAAACCTGGAGAGGACGGTACTCACCGATCATATCAGCGACATCTTGCTCCAGGGCAAGGCAACGGAGATGGTTTCTCGGCTTCTCTCAGCGGTGAAGGAGCTCAAGGACCTATGAGGTAGTCTCGCTGTCAGCCTTTGCGCAGCCTCTATGATCTTTTCGTGATCCGCATCGATGGCTGGGGTGGCTTGCAGATATAGTCCCATGCTTGAGCCCCTCATAACACTCCCATTTTGTGAATCAGGACCATGTCATAGAAAAAGATACCTCATTGTTCTCCCAGCATACTGGTGGGTATGGGTATCTCCTCTTTATCCATGCCTTGAGATTTGATCTGCCCGATGTCCCGATAATCGGGATAGAGAGCAATGCCTCTGTAGCCGCTTATGCGGCCATGATGTGTTTTCGCCTATCCCGATTATCGGGATCATGCAATGCTTCTATACTGAGGCATGGATAAAGAGGAGATACCCATACCTTCAGTGTTGAGGTTATCCTGTTTGGTAGATGCCATGGCTTAACTTCATAGGTCAGCCTCTCCTGCCAACTCTAGAGGGCATTCATCAACAGAAAAGCTCCCTCTCCAGGCTTAGCGCTCGTGAAATAGTGTTGCAATCAACAGGCATCTATTGGTAATAGCGTGTGGAGACGACAAGGAACTAAGGTATTGGTGTCCAAGCAGGATTCACAGAGACTGACAAGAAAGAGTTCGGATATGAGTAAGGAGGTAGGGTCATGAAGATATTCATCGATTCAGCTAAGGTATCAGAGATAGAGGAGGCCTTTAGCAGCGGATTCCTGGATGGGGTAACAACGAATCCCTCTCTTTTAAAGGGAGCCGTGGATGAGCTTAAGGAGAGGGGCGAGAAGCTGGACTTAGCCCAGTACATAGAGAGGATCTTAACTGTGGCGGAGGGCACGCCCGTATCCCTGGAGGTAACGGAGTACACCTATCAAAATATGGTGGAGCAGGCCAGGAGGATATATGAGAGATTCAATCCGATCGCGAATAACGTGTATATCAAGATCCCGATTAACCCGGTCTTTGAGGGAGCCGAAGCGGGTGAGTTCGATGGCCTGAAGGCAATAAAGGAGCTCTCAGGCGAGGGTATACCGGTCAACTGCACGCTCGTCTTCACCCCGGAGCAGGCGTTATTGGCCGCCAAGGCGGGGGCAGCGTTTGTGAGCCCTTTTGCGGGCAGGGTTGATGACTACATACGGTCGCAAAACGGCATGCGATTCAATAAATCTGATTACTTCCCGGCCCAGGGTATGTGGAGGGAGGAGCAGGTCCTTGAGGACAATGGGATTGTCTCGGGCATTGATTTGGTGGAACAGATCGTTGAGATCTTTCTGAATTATGAGGTTACGGCGGAGGTCTTGGCAGCGAGCTTGAGGAATGCTCGTCAGGTAAGAGAGGCTGCTCTTGCCGGCGCCGATATTGCCACCTTACCGCTTTACGTTATCAAGGATCTGGTGAGCCACCATAAGACCAGGGAGGGCATGGAGAAGTTCATAGCAGACGTACTACCCGAGTACGTTGAGATCACCAGGTGAGAAAAGGATCTCGGCTGCATTGAGTTTATCAGGAGGAGGCATGCAAGAGGTCCTTAAGACAGCCCGCGATGTATCAGGAATGAGCAGCCACGTGCAGATCAGAAAAGAGGCCGTCCTCGATTTCTCAAAAAGATTATATGAGGGCGGCATCGAGGTGCCTCCTTGGAACAGGACCTACCACTTCTGCAATAGTGAGCGGGAGACGGTCTCCTATCTTCTCGTCTTGGATTCCATCAATTTTTGTTTCTGGCCTACCCCAGAGGAAAACAGGTGGGAGATAGCATGGGGATCAAGGAGGCTTTCCGGCTACTTTGCGCTTGCGGCCTCCCTCACCCGGGCCATGAAGTCTGGGATTCCCCTTGAACGGGCAGGCTACTTAGCGGGACTTTCATTAGCGATGTTCCGGGAAATTTTGGGAGGCCGGGGCGAATTGCAGCTGATGGATGAGCGCGTCACGATCCTCAACGAACTCGGGCACGTTCTTGAGGAGGAGTATCATGGGGATGCCTCCGGATTCGTGGAGGCCGCTGGAGGCTCGGCTGAGAAACTGGTCTCACTTCTCGTTGAAAGGATACCATCCTTCCGGGATGTTGCGGAATACCGGGGCCAAAGGGTATTTTTCTACAAGCGGGCACAGATATTTTGTGCCGATCTCTACGGGGCTTTTGAGGGGAGGGGATGGGGTCAATTTAAGGACATCGATCGGCTCACCGCCTTTGCCGACTACAAACTCCCCCAGGTGCTCCGGCACCTGGGGATCCTCTGCTACGAGGATGACCTCGCACAAAGGGTTGATCGGATGGTTCCGCTTGAGGAAGGGAGCCCTGAGGAGATCGAGATCAGGGCGAATACCGTCCGGGCGGTTGATATGATTCGTGAGGAACTGGCGCGCCTGGGAAGGCCGTTGAAGGCCTTTGAGGTCGATTGGATCCTGTGGAATCTCGGACAAAAAGAGGAGTACTCCTTAAGTCCCCACCATCGCACCGTAACAATCTTTTACTAGACTTCATGGCTTTTCGGAAAGGAAGAAGCAAGGGTGTGTCTTCATGCTCAGGATTAGCCACAGACGCACACAGACCTTTCAGTTCCGCCGCCGGCGAAGCTGAAAGGCAGCATCGCTTCGCGATAGCAAGAACCATAAATAATGCCATGAATTCCTTTGATGATTTCGTAATTTTTTTCATTAAGATCTGTCTTGAACAGCGATTACTGCGGAATCTAAATTGTCCGAAGGACAGTAACTTTTTCTCTGCCAAAGTCGGCAGAGAAAAAAGTCTGAGTCCGTCTGCGTGGGTCTGCGGTTATAGTTCAAAGAGATATCCTTATTCGATATTGCGGCAACACAAGGAGATGCGCAATGGCAGAGGAGAAGTTTTCCACTACACAGGCTATTCGGGCATTGCGGGAACAGGGCGCCGATTTCACCTTGCGGCCCTATAGGTTTGAGGAGAAAGGCGGCACAGGGGCGGCGGCGAGGGAACTTGGCCTGGACGAACACCTGGTGGTCAAGACACTCGTCATGGAAGACGAACTCGGCAACCCGTTTCTGGTACTCATGCACGGGGACAGGCAGGTCTCCACCAAAGCGCTCGCCAGGGCCCTGGGAGTCAAGTCGGTGCGGCCCTGTGATCCTCAGGCGGCGCACAAGCACACGGGGTATTTCGTGGGCGGGACATCCCCTTTCGGCACGCGAAAGCCCCTCAGGGTTTTCGTGGAGCAGACCATACTGGGGCTCCCAAAGATCTACATCAATGCAGGAAAAAAGGGGCTGCTTGCGGAGATGTCTCCAGGGGTCCTTGAAACAATCCTCAACCCAACGCCTGTACGGGTGGCCACCACATGATGCCTCCTCTTTTCCCTTGACACACGAGGTAAAATCGCCTACTTTTCGGCCCCAAAAAGGAATTCTTATCATCTCATGTCAATGATTTCTACAAGCGATTTTCGGAAGGGGATTAAGATCCTCATCGACGGCAGGCCGTACCTTATGGAGACCTGCGAGTTCAGGAAGCCCGGAAAGGGCCAGGCGATTTACAAGACGAAGCTGCGAAACCTGCTTGATAACACACTCCTTGATCGCACCTACAAGAGCGATGACAGCGTCGAGGGGGCCGACATCCGCGAGGGGAAGGGTTCCTTCCTGTTCAAGGACAAGACCAGTTTTGTTTTCATGGACGCGAATACCTATGAGCAGCATAGTCTCACCCCAGAGGCTGTCGGGGAGGGGCACACGTATCTGGTGGAGGGGACCGAGTGCGGGATGATCTATTGGAACGACCGGCTCATCGGGGTGACGATGCCGAATCATATGGTGCTTGAGGTTATCTATACCGAACAGGCGCCGAGAGGCAATACGGCGACGAACGTGCAGAAGCCCGCGACGTTGGAGACAGGCGCGACGGTGAACGTCCCGGCCTTCATCAACATCGGCGACAAGATTCGCGTGGACACGCGAACCGGAGAATACCTGGAGCGCATGAAGGGGTGAGTTCCGTGGCGGGGGAGCGCGATTTTCTACCCACTGCGCCGATCGAGAACCTCCGCCTGCGGGCGGCGCTGCTGGAGGCGGTGCGGGCTTTTTTTCGCGATAGCGGCTATTTGGAAGTCGAGACGCCGCTTCTCTCAGCCGACGCCACGATCGATCCCAATCTCTCTCCTTTTGTCACGCGGTACCTTCACGGCAACTCCGAGTTGTATCTGCAGACCTCGCCGGAGTTTGCGATGAAGCGCCTCCTGGCCGCAGGGCATACGGCCATCTACCAGGTGACCCATGCATTCCGAAACGGCGAGATCGGAAGACTTCACAACCCCGAATATACGATCGTGGAGTGGTATCGCGTGGACGACACGTATCGTCAGCAGATGGGCGTGGTGGAGGAGCTTGTGCGCCATGTGTTCATGGTTTCAAGGGCGAAGGCGGGTGCATCAAAGGAAAGGGCTCAGGCCTTCACTACGAGCAGGCCTTTCGGGAGGCTATCCTATAAGGAGGCGTTCGAGCGGCATGCGGGCTTTGATCCGTTGACAATCGGGCTGGAGGAGATGCCGAAGATCGCCGCGTCGCGGGGCACTGTGCCGCCGCCGGGTCTTGCGGCCGATGATCGGGACGGGTGGTTGAACTTCCTTCTTGTGGAGATGGTCGAGCCGAACCTGGGACAGAACCTGCCGGAATTCGTCTACGACTATCCCTCCTCACAGGCCGCACTGGCGCGCATTCGGCGCGATGATCCGCCGGTGGCGGAACGCTTCGAGCTCTATATCCGGGGCATCGAGATCTGCAACGGATATCAGGAGCTGACGGACTGCGAGGAACTGCGGGAGCGAATCCGGGAATGCTTTCCCGATTCATCCTCTACGATGAAACGCCTCTTGAACAGCCGCCTTATCGATGCAATGGAGGCAGGTCTGCCGGAGTGCTCGGGGGTGGCCCTGGGTTTCGATCGGCTCGTCATGCTGGCGGCCGGTGCGGAGAGCCTGGCCGAGGTTATGCCGTTCCCGTTTTCGCGGGCGTGAAGGAGGAAATGCGGAAGGCCGAACGGCAAAGGAGATTTTCACGTGAGCGGCCTCACCGCAAAAGGGGCAAAATGACATGGTGTTGAGACTTTTTACGAAACCATCAATAGTATGATGCTGGTTTTAGCTTGCCCTGCAAGGCTGAATCCCATATAGTCTATTTCAAAAAAGCAACTTATTATCATGAGCAGGCAGTTTTTCTAGAAAGGGAGGTTTATAATGGGAGAGGCAGATACACCAAAAGTATTAGGAGAACTGATCGAGGATCGGGCAAAGAAACTGGGGAGTAAAGTCTTCCTGCGTTTTAAGGATCAGGCATTCACCTATGAGGAAATGGACCGGTTGTCTAACCGATATGCCCATGGCTACCAGAAGATAGGGATCAAAAAGAATGACAAAGTGAGCTTCATGCTCCCGAACTCTCCGGAGCTTATATTCCTTTGGTTCGGAGCAGCAAAGGTAGGGGCGGTTGAGGTGCCGATCAATACATCATATAAGGCTGAGTTCTTACGCCATATCGTAGATCAGTCCGACTCAAGGATACTGGCAATTGCCCCGGAATATATCGACCGGGTGAAGCTGATCCAGGATGGCCTGAAGAAGCTGGAGAAGGTCATGATCTTGGGGGACTTCGATAAGAAGGATATTGAAGGATTGAAGTTCCCGGTCATGACCTTGGAAGAGTTTGCTGACGGGCCTGATACCCCTGTAGATGTTGCCGTTTATGAGTGGGACCCACATAACATCATCTATACCTCGGGGACGACCGGTCTCTCAAAGGGCGCCTTAGCTCCCCACAAGTTCTGGCTCGTGGTGGCTGAGAAGATGCTGGAACTGCGCCGGGGTACCAAAGACGATATTTTTTACACGTTCCTGCCGCTCTATCACTTCAATGCCCAGTGCCTTACCACCATGACGGCCTTGATTGCAGAGGCCGAGATGGTCCTGTCGGACAAGTTCAGCGCCTCACGTTTCTGGGATGATATTCGTAAGTACAAGGCAACCCAGTTCAATTATCTCGGGGCGGTTATACCCATTCTGAACAAGCAGGCTGAGAAGCCTGATGATCACGACAATCCGGTCCGCATTGCCTTCGGAGCTGGATGCCCTCAGAACGTTATGGACCAGTTTGAGAAGAGGTTCGGGGTCACCTGCATGGAGGGGTTCGGCATGTCGGAGATCGGCATAGCCATTCACGTCACGTTAGACGACCGGAGGCCCGGCTCATGCGGAAAGGTGCTGGACATCTACGAAATAAAACTCGTCGACGACTTCGACAACGAGGTACCTATCGGAGAGCCGGGAGAGATCCTGTTCCGGCCGAAAGAGCCATTCACTATGATGCTGGGATACTACAATATGCCGGAAAAGACACTCGAATCGTACCAGAACCTGTGGTTCCATACCGGAGACCTTGCCAAGAAAGATGCCGATGGATATTACTACTTTGTGGATAGAAAGAAGGATTCGCTCCGGAGAAGAGGCGAGAACATTTCCTCCTTTGAAGTGGAACGGGCCATCAACACGCACCCTAAGGTTCTCGAGTCAGCGGCCGTTGCCGTTTCATCCGAACTTGCGGAGGATGAAGTCAAGATATGCGTGGTCCTCAAGCCAGGTGAGACGCTTACCCCTGAGGAGCTGATCAAACATGCTGCGGATCGGATGCCTTACTTTGCGGTGCCGAGGTATGTGGAGTTCATGGAGAGCCTGCCCAAGACACCAACGGAACGTGTGCAAAAATTCCAGCTCAGACAGGCCGGTATCACAGCAAACACGTGGGACAGGGAAAAGGCCGGGATTGAAATTAAGAGATAACGTGTTACCGAAAACCTACTTTTTATGTTGAAAAAGGAAATGAAGTGAGCCTACACCTCGAGGATATCCATCTCCAGAGGAGTAAGGATTTCGCAGCCATCCCGCGTGACCAGCACGGTGTTTTCAATCCCTACCGAGCCCTCGCCGGGGAACACGATCTTTGGCTCCAGGGCGAAGGTCATCCCCTCTTCCAGGGGATAGGAATGGCCCTGGGCCAAAAAAGGGGGCTCGTTAAGCTCCAGG
>CAYMFC010000047.1:0-11818 GCA_964389665.1 uncultured Desulfobacteraceae bacterium
TAGATTGCCACGTCGCTTCGCTCCTCGCAATGACATGATTGCAATTTGGTATCAAGCTCATAGCAATATGGAGGGAGTGGCAATGGATAGGGCAAACAATCAGGTAATTCGCCTCAACCCTTCCGATACTGTGGTGGCATGGTCGCCGGGGGCGCTGCCATCATCTGCTTCACCACGGGTCTGGGCTCCGTTTCCGGGTCTAAGCCGGTGCCTGCCATCAAACTGGCGAGCAACACCACCCTCTATGAACGCATGAGAGATGATATGGATATCGATCGCGGTCCCATAGTCGAAAGAGAGGCAACGGTAGAGGGAATAGGGAAAAAATCGTTTACTCCATCCTAGAGGCAGCCTCAGGGAGAAAGACCAAGAGAGAGATACTCGGGATCGGGGAGAACGAGTTCGTGCCCTGGGATATCGGTGCGGTGATGTGATGATACGAATGGCTCCCCTATTTTTCTGCGATCTCGATAATTCCTGAAGTAGCGTCAACCTTTACGTAGTCCCCCGTATGTATCAGTTCAAACACATCCTTCTCAGGTCGATCTACTGTTGGGATGCCGGCCGCGATCACCGCGCCTGATAACACCGGCTCGCTCTCCAGGCAGATCATGGCCGACGGTGCGTTTCCGTTTTTCTTGGCATCCCACGCTGCGAAATCGCCGCCGCTCGAGCCCTTGCCGGTGATGAACACGAACACCTTGTTGGCCAGCACGTGGCCTTCCAATTGATGGCGTGGTACCGGAACCTTGCCGGTTGCCGGATCGAGATCTCCGAGGAAGGAAAAGGGGCCCTTGTAGACCACTGCTTCCCCCTCTGCCTTACCCGCGCTTACCATGTGTGCTCTTATTTCCATCGTGGCGCCTCCCCTTTCCATCTCCCGCTGATAGCTGCTTTGACACATTCCTCCTCAGTTCCGAAGAAGACCTTCACGTGGCTCACCGTGGCCAGGTAGTGGGCGCTTCTGGCCGAGTCTGTAGCTGCGCTCTTTGCCTGGTTTTTTCCGGCGATATCTGGACGGGTGAAGGGGTTGGTGATGGACGGGCAAACAGGCTCGAAATGCCCACCGGCCTTCTCGATGATATCGGCCCACCCCTGGCGTCTGGCCAGGGCCTCAACCGGTGCTGAGGCGCCTATCAACATAGATGCCTTGAGCTTCTTTCCCTCCACCAGGGCAGCGATTCGGCCTATCTCATCGATGGTGGCATGGGGGCACCCGAATGCCACGTGCTCCACTGCATCGTCATCCCAGACATTGAGCCTCTCCCAAGTTTGCCTCATCTCACGCTTACCCACCCGTATGATGTGTTCGGACTTCTTACCCCGCAGGGCTGCCTCGAGGGTAGGGGCCTCAGGGGTGGTGCCCACAATGTGGCCCAGGGTTACGGAGCCCGAGGTGGGCATTGAGATCACCAGGGCTCGGGCAAAATCAAAGGCAAGGTCGGGAGGCAGGCCATTCACCGCCACCGGCTTGAATCCCGGTACTTGATCGCCAATGTAGTAACCCAGGCAGTGATAGTGGGCGATGGTCCAATTGCTCACGTCGAGATCCTCAAGCTCCACCATATGGCTCGCAAATCTGTTCTCGGGCACCAGCAGCCCCATCAAGGGCGTCCGGCCACAGACCGCGGCTGCCAGGGATATCAGTATTCCCATCCTATCCACTCGCGCCCCGAAAAGGCTGTTGTTTGCCACCTGCATGCAGCTGCCCCCCATGGAAACAATATCACCCTTCCGTGGTATGATGCCGAGGAGGTACTCGGCACAGGTTTCTGTGCGGAGCCAGCCGAGTTCCAGGAACCGCTTCAGTTTTCTCTCATGCTCATCAGCCCAATTGTCCGCAAGCGGCAGTCCCCATTTCCTCCAGACTTCGGGTGAATAGGAGGGGTGGGTGGTGACCCGATGGGGTGTCTTGGTCACTCCCTCTGTCATGAGGTTCCAGAAATCCTCAGGGCAAAAATCATAACTGATATGTCCATAGGAGATCGGTGCGAACTGCTTCGCGTCGAACGAGTCACCGTATTTTACCAAAAGGTCCATGGCCCTCTTCGTGCCCGGGCCATATTCTCCTGCCTGCATTTTCTTTTCTTCATCGCTGAGTAACACGATGAGGCTCCTTTCCTCTGCTATTCTTTATAATATCCAGCCCAAAGAAAAGCAGCTTAACAAGACTACGAAAAAGGCGGGTTCACGCTGGGGACGAGTTTTACGAACTCTACAACAAGGGGACTATAGAATGGATCTCATGTAGCACGGGCTACCTACCTCGTTCAAACTTCTCTTTCAGGTTCTCAAAGCGCTTATCCACCGTCTTCTGATACACCTTGATGTCCGCCTCGGTCAGGTGCCTGAACCTGCCCTGAAGACGCATGTATGTGTCAACCGGGATGATCTCATCAGGGATCACCGTCTGCCGATATACCTCGCTATTTTCCACCTCATACAAGGGAAAGATGTTCGTCAACACCGCGAGTCTCATCGCCTCAATGGATAAGTTCTCAGGCATCCTCCAGCCCGTAGGGCAGGCGGCAAGCAGATGGATAAACCTTGTTCCTTTTATGGACCTGGCCTTTTTAAACTTGGCGATCATATCGTGGGGATAGGCAGCAGTTGCCGTGGCCAGATAGGGGATCTTGTGGGCGATCATGATCTCGTCGATATCCTTTTTCGGCTCTGATTTTGGATTTTTCACCGGAGTCGTGGTGGTCCAGGAGCCGAGCGGTGTGGCGCTTGAGCGCTGGATGCCGGTATTCATGTAGGCCTCATTGTCATAGCATACATAGATAACATCCTCGTTTCGCTCAGCAGCACCTGAAAGGGCCTGGATGCCGATATCCAGCGTACCTCCGTCACCCGCCCATCCCACCACGCAGATATCCTCCCTTCCCTTTCTCCGTAACGCGGCCTTGATGCCCGAGATGGTCGCTGCTGTTGTCTCAAAGGCGCAGTGGAAAAGGGGAACTTCCATAATGGAGAAAGACCAGGTGCCCGGTATGATCGTCCAGCAGCAGGCTGGTACGGCGAACACAGTCGGTTTCCCGAGCCCTTTTAATGCCAGTCTCATGGAGAGGGAAGCCCCGCAGCCGGCGCAGGCCAAATTTCCAGAGGTGAGCAGCTCATCCTCCGGTATATACTGATTGTCAAATCTCTGATTCACGCTATACATAGTTCACTCCTATCCACATATCCACATCGTCCGGCCGATCACTCCGGCTCGTCTTCTCGTAGATCTCCTCCATGGTCTTCACGCTGATATCCCGCCCACCGAGTCCGGCAATGTAGCCGTAAAGGAGCGGCCGTTCGGCATCAGGGAGTTCATAGAGTGCGCTCCTGATCTCCTGTGCCCAGACACCGATAGCTCCAGGGGAGAAGTTTCTATCGATCACCGCCACCTTTTTCTTACCCCTCAGGGTATCGATGACCTCTTGCCTCGGGAAGGGACGGAGTGTCTTGAGTTTCACCATGCCGGCGTCCTTCCCCTTTTCCCTGAGATAATCTATGGCATCCCTGCCAGTGGATGCCGCGGTCCCGGAGAAGACCAAAACCACCTCTGCGTCCTTGGCCCGGTATTCATCCACCTGCCGGTAACCCCTCCCGAACACCTCAGCGAATTCTTCATGCACCTCGGTGATGACGGCTTTTGCCTTCTCCATATCCCTCTGGATCTGCCACCTGAATTCCATGTAGGCGTCGGTCATAGTTATGCCGCCGAAGGTCTTTGGATTATCCGGATCAAGCCAGCAGTCTCCTGGATCGAAGGGCGGGAGAAAACCCCTCACGCGTTCCTTCTCTGGTATGTCAACGGGCTCTGCTGTATGGGAAAGGAAGAATGCATCCAGGACTACCATTACCGGCAGCCTCAATCTCTCCGCGATCTTGAAGGCCATGATGGTGGTATCCAGCACCTCCTGGTTCCCCTCGCAGTAAAGCTGGATCCAGCCGGTTTCTCTCTGCGATACGGAATCGGTCTGGTCGCTCCAGATGCTCCATGGGGCTGCCGCTGCCCGATTGACGTTGGCAAGCACCACGGGTGTCCTGGCGCCGGTTGCGTAGTGGAGCATTTCATGCATCAGGAATAACCCCTGCCCGCAGGTGGCGGTAAATGCCCTGGCCCCGCCCATGGCCGCCCCAATGCAGGCGGCCATGGCAGAATGCTCGGACTCCACCCTGATATAGTCGAAATCCGCCAGTCCTTCAGACTGCATGGTAGCGAGCTCCTCGATGATGGTCGTCTGCGGCGTAATCGGATAGGCGGCTACCACCTGCACATCAGAGAGCATTGCACCATAGGCTACTGCGACATTTCCTGTGATAACTTTTCTCATCCTGCTACTCCATAAATTTCATTCTCATTGCCCCCCGTGGACATTCGTTGACGCATATACCGCACCCCTTGCAGTAATCCATATCCGCGATGTACCCATAGCCACCTGGATCGGACTTGATGGCGCATTCCGGGCAGAAGATATAGCAGTTTCCGCATTCCGTGCAGGAGCCGCAGAGAAAGCAACGCTGCGCCTCGGTAACTGCCTCCTCTTTCGAGGGAGATACGACTACCTCCTGAAACCCCTTTACCCTCTCTTCCAAGGGGATCATGTGAGACTTCGTGCGTGAACGGTGGTCGAAGTAGAAGGTGTTCATATCCTTGAGGACGACTACCTCTGAGCCCGGGTTCCTCCTTGGAAAGAGCATGGTGCCGTTGATGCGGCCGAGGCTCACGTTCCCCCGTTCCCCCCATCTGAAACGATCCAGGCTTCCTTGATCCCATTTCTTCCCCTCGAGGAATCTATCGATGGCTATGGCGGCCCGTTTCCCGGAACCGATGGCATGGGTAACGGTATGGGGTATGTCTATGATATCTCCGCCTGCAAAGAATTTTTGGTGCGTGGTGTGGCCCATGTCATCGGCCTCGACCACCCCTCCTTTATGGGTGATAGAGGGCGGAAGATCGTCTACCCTGGCACCCTCTCCTACGGCTATGATCATGCCGTCACATGGAATCTCGAAGGACTCTCCGGTAGGCACCGGTCTTCTCCTGCCTGAGGAATCCTCCTCCCCGAGGACCATCTTCTCAAGGGTGAGGCCGGTGATATGCTGCTGACCGGCTATCTCCTTTGGAGCAGCGAGAAACTGGAATTGAACTCCCTCCTCCTTGGCCAATGCAATCTCTTCCGGGTGTGCAGGCATCTCCGCCTCTGTCCTGCGGTAAGCAATGGTCACCTCGGCACCGAGCCTTCGCGATGACCTCGCGCAGTCTATGGCGCTGTTTCCGCCACCGATAACCAGCACCTTTTTCCCTATCTCCGGCCCTTTCCCGAGGTTTACCTCCCTGAGGAACGCAAGTGCATTAAATACCCCTTCTTTGTCCAGACCTCCTATCCCGATGCCGGCCTCCTCCCAGGCCCCGATTGCAACGAAGACGGCATCGTGCTCCGAGCCAAGGGAATCCCACGAGATATCGCTCCCGAGCCTTTTACCCATGATAAAATCTATCCCTATGGTATAGAGACGGTTGATCTCGGAGTCCAGGATCTCCTTGGGAAGCCGATATGAGGGGATGCCATAGCGCATCATGCCCCCCGGCTTGTCGTTTGAATCGAACACGCTCACCGCATATCCCATCCTCCTCAATTGGTAGGCTGCGCTGAGCCCTGCCGGGCCGGCACCCACGACAGCGATTGTTTTACCCCTTTCATCCTTTGGAGGTGGTATGGTAAGCCCCTTTGAGATGCCGTAGTCTCCGATAAACCGCTCGACCACATGGATGGCGATAGCTTCATCGTAGTCCTTCCTGTTGCACTGCTCCTCACAGGTATGAAAACAGACACGGCCCATGATCGCCGGAAAGGGGTTTTCCTCCATAATCAGCCTCCAGGCCTCCTCGAACCTCTCCTGCCCAACCAGGTACATGTATCCCGTTATGTCCTCGCCGGCCGGGCACTGCTGGTTGCAGGGGGATGTTTGATCGACAAAATGAGGCTCGGCGAACTTCCAGGTTCCGGTCTTATTCACCAACCCGGGGTTAGTAGACATTGCACACAAGGGAACGCTCACGCGTCTATCGGTATATTTCATCTTCTCTCCCTCTGATTAGCCGATCACCATCGGTTATAGCTTGACCGCGTCGCTCACCGTTTCATAGGCTTCCTTTGCTGCGGCGGCGTTATCCTCGGTGTGGGCCGGAACATCGGTCTTGATGCCCTCGATAAGGCTCTCCAAGCTCACTAGCCCGAGCACCTTGGCAACGGCGCCCAATATGGCGGTGTTCACGATGGGGGATTGGGGCGTACCGAGATGGTGCTTAACGGCGATCCTGCCAGCGGGAACCGTGGCCACGCGAAAGCCCTTGAACGTATCAGAGAACTCCTCCGGCTTCTTGCTGCTATTGATAATCACAATCCCTTCCTCCTTGAGGCCGCTTGCAAGGGGAATCTGATCCACCAGCAAGGGATCGAGTACAACGAGGTGGTCGGGCTCGTAGATCTCGGTGCGTATCCGTATCGGCTTATCATCAACCCTCAGAAAGGCGGTTACCGGTGCTCCCCTTCTTTCAACCCCGAAGGCCGGAAAGGACTGTGAATACCTGTCCTCTAAAAAAATCGACGTGGCGAGGATTTTCGAGGCAACTACCGCCCCCTGACCGCCACGTCCGTGAAAGCGTATCTCTACCATGCTCGAACTCCTGTTCCTTTCCTGGATGCTACAATTTGGCATCTCTGTTTATATAACAATCACGGTACTCCAAGACCGGGGTAGGCGGGACCTATTCTGTGCAGCCTGCCTAAATCGTCATAGATGCCGTCGTTCTCCGCGGGTATCGTACTTTTATCCTCGATATGAAACTCTGTCAATCAAAAAGCCGGAACCGATCTGTCCCCGGCAGATATCGTTCGCTGCATCTCGTCATAGATCCAGGATCAGCATGCAGGGTAAAATAGTGAAGTTCACCGCACCATCGCACGGGCTGCGAATCGTTACATGGTCGAGTTCACCACCTCCACGTTATCACGGGTCACGGTGGCAGAGATGCCGATGATGATGTCGACATGCTGGAGGTAGCCGAAGGCAGCCAGGATCTGGCAGATCGGCCATCTCCAAGGGCTTTGTATTCTCGGATAGACTGCTGATCCCATTCAATATCATCGTTTTCATTCCAACCCTCCTTGCATATAAATCAAGGTACCGCTTTGCACCCAGTACAGGCAGGACCATATGGGAGGTCAAGGAGGTACGTTGATGAAACAGGGCGCCATTGTATGTAAGGGATGCCCTACCCTTTGACTTTTCCCGTCTATCTCAATTATATAGTGAAATGCAGACCATACTTTTGGGGATGGAACATGCTATGAGCAGTGAAGGCATAGCCGATTCTCAAATGACGAAAAGGGAGTTTTTAAAGCTCTGCGGCGCAAGCTTCTGTGCCGTCTGCGCCCCTGGTCTATTCGCCTTTCCCCAAACCTCCCAGGCACAGATGGCGAAGAAGGGCCTCATCAGGACAAAGCTTTCGCCCTATTTCACCTCCCTGGATGGAGGGGAAATCCAGTGCGAACTGTGCCCCAGGATGTGCAGGATTTCCCCGGGAAAGAGGGGATCCTGCAGAGTCCGTAAGAATCGGGATGGTATGTGCTACAGCCTGGTTTTCGGGAATCCCTGCATTTCCAGTCCCACATTCACGCAAAGCGAAGTCTCAACGATATATACCCTGCGTCTATGAACGCTGCTGGATGATCTGGCTTATGGCCACGAGACCCTATGATGTATGAACCGATGGCCGGGGTTTGCAATAAGGAGATATTACCGTCCCTCGTACAATGTAGAGGTTAGTTTCATCGTCGAAAAAATACTGGTGCAGGTAACGTAAATCATGTTTTTGATCGTATCTGAAAGTTCGTCGTATTCTTTTTGAAAACGGGCCAAATCCAGTCTGTTTACCTTCAAATCCTTCGATGCAAAAACCGATGCGTAGCGAGGTTCATGGCCCAAATCCATAAATGGTATGTACCCAAAGACATCATCCTTTTCGAGGGTAACAAGCGGCAGAGAGCCTTTCCGCGTCTGCCCAATCACGTATGCCTCGCCTTCAACTATGGTGAACGCCTCTATCTTTGAAGATCCCTTCTCAACCACCACCTTGCTATCCCTGGGAAGTCCCGCGGTTTTACGCTTGTTCGTAAACAACTCACAGGCCCTGTCCGTACCCCTTCTTAGTCTTCTGTCAAGGCTGAGAAGAAATCCTTTGAGATCTGCTGACAGGGATGAGAATTCTCGATGCAGGAGTTCGGCGTCCAACAAACCCAGTTGAACATCCCCCAGAGCAGTTATGGTGCCTCTTCTGGTATGCTCCATGAATGTTAAGGCGGTAAACGTTCCGAGAAAGCAACCCCTCCCGAGATGGGCGATGGTCAAAGAGCCTTTCGATGTTTCCCTGTTAATAGTTACTGCGCCTTTCAATATGACCCAAATCCATTTTCCGTGGCCGCCCTCCCTAACGATCTTATCTCCATCTCGGTAGGCCTCCTCATTCAGCACATATGAGTAATCCACCAACGGCCCTTCAATGACCCTCTTTTTTCCAATGCCTCCTTTACCGGTTTCTGCAGGCGTCTCCTCATCAAAGGAGGAAGGCCTCACCTTTTTAATCAACCCGTCATCGAGCATCCTCATGGCATCGAGCACGATCTCCATCCTGCTCTTGTTGACCACCCGTTTAGTGTGAACTGCTTGTTCATGAAATTCGAATGTCCCTTCTACCCATCCAAACAGGGCGTAAACGGCGTCTAAGCCGCTCTGAGAGCCGATCGTAGCATCTACTGGATCTCCTTTAAAAAAATATATGAGGCCGGAGTCCGGAGCGTGTTGACTTGTGATTCGCAATATCCCGGTGCTATTGTTCCCGCCGAGTATCTGAAAGACATCCGCGAGATTAATAAACGCCAAGCTGCCTGCAAGCGCCGCTCTATTAACCATAATAGTCCCTTACTGCGTCCATTTCAGTTCTTTCTGGAGATGCTTTAAGGTAAGAATGAGGCATTTCCTCAGGGTATCCCCTACACCCTTTCCCTTCACCGCGCTCGCCTCAAAGCTGGGGGCCTTGAGCTTGCTGTTCAGATCCCGCTCCATGAGTTCTATGGGCATAATGGGAACGCCCTGATCCCCGAGATCTCGCTTGTTATACTGTATGACCAGAGGAATCATGAATATATTCATGCTCTGCTCTGCGAGGTTTTGCTGTAGATCCTTCAATGATGCTAAGTTTTCTTTCCGCCGAATCTCAAGGGAATCCGCCACAAAGACCACGCCGTCCACATTCTTGAGAACCAGTTTTCTTGTTGAACTGTATTTCGCCTGTCCTGGCACGGTGTAAAGCTGAACCTTAATGTCACAACCCCTGATCTTACCCAAGCCTATGGGTAGAAAATCAAAGAAAAGCGTGCGATCTCCCTTGGTATTTATTGAGACCATATCGCTATTCGTGTATTTTTTTCCCGCTTTGAAAATAAATTCCAGGTTGGTGGTCTTTCCGCTCCGCCCTGGGCCATAATACACGATCTTACACTCTATAACCCTATCTTTTGCATTGAAAACCGCCATATAACCTACAATGCCCGAACCGGGCCCTTTCATTCATGCTTCGGTTCTCAAATTTCCATCTTATTCATCTTTACGATCTTACCTAAAAGCGAGGATCTTTTTCGAACAAACGGCTATCCACCTTCTATCCTGATATCCAGCGAATAATCCCTTTGCCTTCGGCCGGACGATATTTTTTTCATATCGGCAACTATTCCCTTCCCCTTGAATACTGCTATAGGGGAAAAGCACTCTATGTCTGAGAGTTGAAGGCCGGGCTTGAAGGCATCCACCAAATCCTTCTCCTGAGCAGCAATAATGGTGCTAATCGTATTGCCGGACTGAAAGCTGACCTCGAATTCCGTTCTTTGGCCCTTGAGGGGGCCGTTGGCCCATCGCACGACAAAGGAGGATATATCAATGATACCCTCTTCCTCTTTTTCTTGGACCTCTCCGGGGATCGGCTCACTCACCTGTGGGAGGTCAACCCCAATGCCTCGTTTAGCGAGATGATCACTGAGCGTTGAGCGTAAGTATCTCAACTCCTTGGCTGAAAACGTCTCCTGAGACAACCATTGTTTGAACTGAGCAATAGCGGCATCCGCAGAAGAAAGGGTCAGGTGACACATGAGTGCGTTCTTGGCAGCAACAAGGGGCATGATTCCTTCCTGTATCAGTTCTTGAAATGATTTTATGGCTTCGTCATATTGCCCAAATTTGGCCAGGGCAATGGCTCCTTCCATTGCAGCCGTTTCTTCATTTTCTGAAAACGAGAATAATCGACTGATGAGCTCATGCACCTCTCGAGACAGCTCAGGTGTTTCTGGAGTGTTCTCAATCTCATCCAAAGCCCCTTCCACGGTTCGGATCTTGCCTTGAACGGCGTCTATGAGTTTTTTATCCTTGGAATATCTCTCATGGCCCTGGAGGAATTCGAGGATCTCCTCGTATTTTTCCTTTGATTCTTCCAAGAGACTCTGCTTTCGATAAAGTTCCGCCTCTCGTATCAATAACCTTATGCGCTCTTTATCGGACATTGAATATCCTCACCAAAACCTTTCGGGTCTCTTGGAATAAGCAATGTATGCCCAGAGGAGGTAGCTTTATTTGGAGCCCCCTGGAAGATGGCCAAACGTGTGCCCTCAGATCACGGGTTTGATGGAGTGATGGAGTGATGGAGTGATGGAGTGATGGACGAAAATTGAGAGAAGGGTTTTGAAAGGAAAAAAGGCCGCACCAACGCCGTCTCCCGTGGACCCTTTTATAGAAAGTATCCGCTACGATAGTTTTCAATACTCCACTCATCCAATACTCCCTGGCCCAGACCTATATAAAGGCACTCTTCTCCTCATGGTTGCTACTATGAATATAGCTCGGGCATTTGCGTATTTTCACAAGTCGCACCAGGGCGGGCCATTACTCCGTCAGAAGGAAAGAACCATGGCCCGCAAAGCCATCGTCTTTGACCATTCCCAGAGGATGTGATTTTCTGAGGCGAAATAAACTCCTTATTTTATAGCACAGTTTCCTGACCATTGAAAAGCATGACATACTGCCTGAGATAACGGCGTTTCTCCTCATTCATCTCCATGAACATGATTCCGGATTTGAAACCCCAATCTTCGCATTTCGTCGAATGAGTTATCCTGCCCTTGAATTCCACCAGTTCATCTTCCAAGGCTATGGTTACAGTCACCATATAGTGAGGGTCGAGGTGCACATGCGTCTCCAGCAGGATTCCACCTTCACTGACATTCAAGGTCCTTCCCATCCCTTGCATGATACCTTGATCCTTTTCATCTCGAACCACATAAGATATCAGATTAGAGGACGGGATCCTCGGATCTTTTCTTTTGCCGTCTCTTGCCATTCCGGCTCCTATATTAAAAAATGCCTAAGTTGATCGGTTTCACCGTTCACGGTTCCCGGTTAAAATGCACTCAACCTCTGAACCCCATGCCCGGACCAAACTCCTTCTATCCAAGTTTTATATATCTTTGCCTTTCAATGATAGTATAAGCTTAGCAGGCATCAAGGTCAAGGGATAGAGGGCTACAAGGCAGGGTAACGTCAACGTTAAGGGCATGGGTATCCCTTTTCTGCCCTGTCTTCAACAAGGCGCTGAAATAGTGGCATGTATGTCTGGAGGCCAATCGGGTATCCTTTTCTATGACCTGATCTTGGAGTGAGGCGGCTTGCCCCTTGACACGCTGGGATCAATTTGTATAGTTTTAGGGCGCACATCGAC
>CAYMFC010000048.1:0-11762 GCA_964389665.1 uncultured Desulfobacteraceae bacterium
CCTACGGCCCACCCATGCCAGGCGGCTATGGAGCGCCTGGGATGCAACCCTACGGTCCACCCATGCCAGGCGGCTATGGAGCGCCTGGGATGCAACCCTACGGCCCACCCGTGTCGCCTGAACAGGAGATAGAATTTCTAAGGGACCAGGCCCACATGTTGAAGGATCAGTTAGATCAGATCGATGCAAGGATTAAGGAATTGGAGAAAGAAGGCAAGTAGGTCCTCAATAAGGTGAGGCGTATTGGGAAAAACCCTTGACTTTCGTGACCAAGGGATTAAAAGTAACCGAGCTTCGGCAGGCTGAACTAAACACTGGATTGAGGACATTCTTGGGCCTGAGGCAGCGCATGGGAGAGAGGGGCTTCCAGATGCTAACCCTGTGAGGAGAGACGAGGCGAGAAGAAAGAGGCCGATACTCATGCTTGAAGAGGGGTGTCTGTAATCTAACAGCGGCAGAGAGATCCGTGAACAGGAGGCTATCGCTGGAATCAACCGAGATGTGAGGAGCGAGAAGCAGAGAATAAGGGTAAGAGGAAGGCCGTTTTTTTCTTGTGAGGCAATCATCAAAGGCTCATGCCTTTGTGCCTGATAACCGACCAATCAAAGGAAAGATCCCAAGAGAAATTTCTGGGCTTACTGCATAGTTTCTCAACTTCTCCAAAAAAATCACGGAATAAGCGCGCACGAAGAAGGGTGCATCCTTGGAAAGGATAGTGGAGGGTACGAGCATTGACGGTCTTTTTGAGGGGAGAGCGTGTATTGATTGTTGAATAAATCGTTGAAGAGGAGATAAAGAATAATGTCCCAACAAGCACAAATGACAAACGAACAAATGGAAAAGAAAAAGGCAATGATGGAGACCCAGGATGAAGTGATAAGAGAGCAGCTCAAGGGGTTTAAAAATAAGTTGTTGGTAATGAGCGGAAAGGGAGGTGTGGGGAAGAGCACGGTTGCCGCCTACCTGGCGGTGGGATTGGCCAAGAAGGGATTTCAGGTAGGGCTGATGGATGTCGATCTCCATGGCCCGAGTATCCCACGGTTGCTTGGTCTGAAGGGAAATATAGGATCTTCTCTTGAGAGCCAGAAGGGGATACCCATTAGCTATCTGCCGAACATGCAGGTGATGTCGATCGAGTCTCTTCTCGGAGACAAGGATACGGCCACGATCTGGCGAGGACCGTTAAAGATAGGGGTTATCAAGCAGTTTATCGCCGATATTGAGTGGAGCAACTCTGACTACCTCATCATCGATTGCCCACCCGGCACCGGGGATGAGCCTTTAACCATTGCCCAGGTTATACCGGATACCAAGGCAATCATCGTTACTACCCCCCAGGAGATCTCCTTGGCAGATGTTCGAAAATCGATCAATTTCTGCAAGCAGGTAAATATGGGGATCCTTGGTTTGGTTGAAAATATGAGCGGCTTGCGGTGTCCTTACTGCGGAAAGACCATTGATCTCTTTAAGACTAATGGCGGGGTACTCACTGCCAAAAGGGCGGGCCTTACGCTGCTGGGAAGCCTCCCGTTGGAGCCGGATATTGTGCAGGAAGGCGATAACGGCACCGTGGCCTGGATGGATAACAAGGATCTCCCCTATACGGTGAATTTTGCCAAGATTGTAGATGCGGTCGCTGATCTCACGAAGTAACGGTTTGTCCTTGCGTACACCCCACTGTTTTAACCGGTGCGTGGATGCACGTGGAAGAGGAAAGATACTATGATCATCAGCATAGCAAGCGGAAAAGGCGGCACAGGAAAGACGACCATAGCTACCAACCTGGCTGTGGCTATGGCTCATGAGGTGAAGCTTCTGGACTGTGATGTAGAAGAGCCGAATGACCATATCTTTATCCAGCCACGCATTACCTATACCGAGGAGTTTGGCCTGAAGGTCCCCCAGGTAGATATGGGTAAGTGTAGCCTGTGTGGGCGGTGTCAAGAGATCTGCCAGTTTAAGGCCATTGTGGTGGTCGGCAAAAGCGTGTTGACCTTTCCCGAGTTATGTCACAGCTGTGGCGGGTGTTTCGAGGTTTGTCCGGAAGGCGCCATCACCGAGGTGGACCGAGCAATGGGGATCTTTGAACGCGGCGCCAGGGATGGGCTTCAATTCGCTTACGGCAGTCTCTATGTGGGCCAGGTGATGGCAGTCCCCCTTATTGAGAGGGTCAGGGCTGAAATTGAATCAGGCATGCTGACCATTATCGATGCGCCGCCGGGCACCTCATGTCCTGTGATAAGTTCGGTGAAAGGCAGCGATTTCGTAATCCTCGTGACTGAACCCACCCCATTCGGCCTCAATGACCTGAAGCTTGCCGTCGGCATAGTGAAGATCCTCGATATTCCCCATGGTATCGTCATAAATCGCTCTGATCTGGGGGATGACAAGGTAAAGGAATATGCAAAGGAGGAAGGCATCCCTATCCTCATGGAGATACCCTTCAGCCGTCAGATAGCTGAGGCCTATTCTCGGGGCAAGCTGCTGGTAGAGGAAATACCCGGCTGGAAGGAGAGATTCATTCATCTATATGAGAGAATAGTCGATTATGCGGGAAAAAGCTGACGTAAAAGAGCTGATCGTGATAAGTGGTAAGGGCGGTACCGGCAAGACCAGCCTGCTCGGGGCATTTGCCTCTTTGGCTGAGAACAAGGTCTTGTGCGATGCCGACGTGGATGCGGCTGATCTCTATCTGATCTTGGAGCCTGAGATAAAGGACAGACAAGATTTCAAGGAGGGACACAAGGCCGTGATAGACAAGGATACGTGCACCGAATGTGGTAGGTGCAGGGAATTATGCCGATTCCACGCAATCAGCCCGGAGTTCGAGGTTGATCCCATCGATTGTGAAGGTTGCGGGGTATGCGTCTACTTCTGTCCTGTGGAGGCAATAGCGTTTCCCCTGAAAACCTGCGGGGAACTGTTTGTATCAGATACCCGCGTTGGGCCGATGGTGCATGCCAGGCTCGGCATTGCCGAGGATAATTCCGGGAAGCTCGTCACGCTTGCCCGGCAGCAGGCCAGGAAGCTTGCCAAGGACAAGGGGCTTAACCTTATCCTCACTGATGGGCCGCCGGGTGTAGCCTGCCCCGTGATCGCATCGATCACCGGAGCCGATGGGGTGTTGATCGTGACCGAGCCGACCCTGTCCGGCCACCACGACATGGATCGGGTAGTAGAGCTGACCAACCACTTCGAGATCCCCGCCGCGGTGTGCATCAATAAATACGACCTCAATCGAAATATGACGGAGACCATAGAGGAATACGCACGGGATAAGGGGTTGCCAGTTGTGGGCAGGATTCCGTTCGACCCCTCATTCACCGAGGCGATGGTCCAGAAGCAGACCATTATAGAATACGATGCGAGTTGTAACGCAGCACAGGCGGTTCAGGGAATATGGGAGAGGCTGCGATCAACCCTATAGAGGCATCTGGGTGGAGAGGAGACGGGCGATGTGATGCGCCTTAGCCGGCAATGGGTGCAGGTGATATCAAGAGAGGAAACCATAGAGGCATGTCAGAGGATTTTGATAAGGCGGTAGAGGAGATCCAGGCTTCCGTTATGGAAGAGGCCCGGAAGGTCTATTCGGAGAAGGTGATTGAGTGGTGGCTGCACCCCACCTATATGGGAGAGATGGAAAATCCTCAGGGATCTGGAACGGCTACCGGATCCTGCGGAGATACCATGCATATTTTTCTGAGGATCGAAAACGGCAAGATCGCCGATGCGCGGTTTCGTACCGACGGCTGCGCCACCACTATTGCCGCGGGATGTATGGCCTGTGAGCTGGCTATAGGAAGGACGTATAAAGAAGCGTTAAAGATCAGCCAAGAGGTAATCTTGGAAGAGTTAGGTGGACTTCCTGAGGAGAGCATCCACTGTGCCCTTCTCGCCTCTGATACCCTCAGGAAAGCCCTAACCGATTACCTTGTCTCAAGCAATGAGCCGTGGAGAAGGCTGTACAAGAAACACTAGCTGTCTATATAAGCAACGATCTTAACATGTATGTCAAGATATTGTTATTGATTGAGGATGATATGAGAACAGGCTCAAGGCGTAAGGCACAAGGCATAAGGCCGTGCGCTATGTGCCTTGTGCCTTACGCCAAATGACTAAAGCAATGCGGATCATGTTTGAATCCAGGCGATACTTGTTGGTTTGAGGAAAAGCTTCGCTTGTAAGGTAAAGGGATTTTCTTTTTTTAAAGCGAATTACGGAAAAAAAGAGGAACCGAACGTTGCATAGCAAGGATTACTATCGCACATTGGGGCTAAACTGCAATGCCAGCCAGGAGGAGGTAAAAAAGGCATATCGCAGACTTGCGCTCAAATACCATCCTGACAGGAACAGGGATGACAGCGAGGCTGAGAACACCTTCAAAGAGATAGGCGAGGCCTATGCAGTGTTAAGTGATCCGGAAAAGAGAAGGATCTATGACCGCTTCGGCCCTGATCAATTGAGAGGAAGGTTTCAGCCTGAAGACATCTTCGGAGGGTTTAGTTTCAAGGATGTATTCCGTGAGTTTGACGAAAGATTTGATGATGAGATCCCTCGCCAGTTCTTCCGGGGATTCCGAGGAATGGGTTGCGGTCGAAAGAGGGGCGGCTTCTTCGGGAGAGGATTCTTTCAATCCCGTTCCGCCGGTCTCTGGGGAAACGCTCGTGCCGCCTTTGATATCCGCCTAAACCACGATGAGGCCCTGTGGGGTACGGAAAAGGAGATAGTAGTGCGGAGGGGCTGGGAAAACCAAAGGGTTAGAATCAAGATCCCTCCCGGGGTAGAGGACGATACCTTGCTTTCCCTTTCTCTGGGAGAAAGAGATGGGGGTTATCCTGAGGATAGACTGTACCTGAGGGTAAGGATAGTGTGAGCCAGAGATGATCACGCAAGGGAACGTATCTCCCCAGCCTATCCTTTTCGTTTGAAGATGAAAAAAGAGCCCGCGGGAACAGAAATCGCTCACCGCTTCCCAGGGAATCTTCTCAGAAAAAAGTTCTTCCCCTGATATTCCACGTTCCTGAGGGAGCCCCTTTCTATGAGATTAGTTATTACCTTCCAATCAGCCCCTGCCCTTTTCAGGTATTCCCTCACCGAATCCTCCCGCATGGGATGAACCGAGGTAATGCCGAGCAAATCTTCCTCGATATTGCCGCTGAAACCGAACTCATCTCCCTCGTAGCCCATCAGATATTCCACAACGGCTATATTTTCGGCAAAGATATGGTAGGCCATGGCAAGGGCCTCCTCGCTGGCAGGCAGGACCCCTTTCACCGCTGTCGGTCGGGTAGGGATGGAGATGTATGCTTTCAAGGACTTAAGCCGCGCCAGGAAACCGGCGATTTTTTGGATCTCCTCGTAAGTATCATTTATTCCCTTGAGAAGCATGGTCTCGGTGATAAGCTCACCCTTAAAACGCTGTGCGAACTCGCCCATGCCCTCTTGGATTGTCTTGAGATCCAGAGAGTTGTGCGGCCTGTCAATCCTTCGCCAGGTATGTTTTGTTGCAGCGTCGATTTTCAGCGAGACCAGATCCGCCTTTGCAAGGTCCTCCTGTACGTCCTTGAGGTTTATGAGGGACCCATTGGTGAGCACCGCCACTTTTATGCCCAACGGCTTGAGAAGCTCGATATTCCTGCCGAGGTTGATATCAAGTGTCGGCTCGCCATCGGGGACAAAGGACAAATAGTCTATCATCGTTCCTCTTTTTTCAACCTCGGCAACCTTATCCCTCACCTCCATCTCCAAATCCTCAGGCCTGTAAAATGCCCGCCGCTCAATGCTCAATTCCTCAGTCTTGCCGATTTGACAATAGACACAGGAGTAGGTACATACCTTGGGCGGGATGTTGTTTACGCCCAGGCTTTGGCCTAGGCGACGTGATGGAACAGGACCGAATGCTTTCATATGCATGCTCCCTGAGCGTACTATCTTATAGTAGCCCCTTTTCCGATATTTTTACCAATGCATTTTTTATTAGGATGAGATACACACTTTGTCGAGAGAAATCAAAAAAAATTAGTAAAGAAACCCAATAGGATGGTTGACAGGAGAAGTTACAGACCTTATATTGATCTGCGAATGAGAAACATTCGCAAAGTTCAAAATGAGTTGAAAGGCAGGCCAGTAACCTCTCAGCGCAAGCTACTCTTAAGCCTTATTAAGAAGGCAGGCGGACACGTAAGCGCCAAGGAGCTGTACAGGCGGGCCACGAGGATACATGAGTCCATAAGTCTGGCTACGGTATACCGCACCCTGCGCCTGTTCAAGGAACTGGGCCTGGTCGAAGAGAGGAGACTTGGTCAGCTATACTGCCATTATGAGATAAAAGGCTTAGCACAGCATCAACATATGGTATGCAGATCCTGCGGTAAGGTTATAGAGTTTGATAGCCCTCTTTTCAATCAGCTGGCTGAAGAACTTCAGCGGGATTACAGCTTTACCCTTAACAAGGTTGAGGTGTACATGGAGGGTTACTGCAAAGACTGTGCGAAAGACGAGAAGGATAGTACGTGAATAGGCAGATTTTCATAATGCCTCTCGATCAAATATCGGGATTATCAATGAACAGCATAGGCAAGATCGTAGATACAGGAGGAGTACATGAAGATATCGGTATGTGGTAAAGGGGGGAGCGGCAAGAGTACCATCAGTACCCTGTTGGCTCATGAAGCGCGAAGCAGGGGCTACCGGGTATTGGTCGTCGACTCGGACGAGTCGAATTCAGGGCTATTCCGGATGCTTGGGTTTGACAAGCCGCCTGTCCCTCTGATGGAGCTTGTGGGCGGCAAAAGGAGGGTCCAAAGGGCCCTGAAAAGTGGATTTTCCTCAGATGATTCGGGGGAAGGGATGACGGTAATGAGACAGGATAGCATCAAGATCGATGATATTCCCCCAGAGCATATCATGACTAAGGATAGCCTGCATTTGGTGTGCATCGGGAAGATTCTCCAATCGTTAGAGGGCTGTGCATGCCCCATGGGCGTGCTGAGCAGGGAGTTTCTCAAGAAGCTGAGCCTAGAGAAAAATGAGATAGTAGTCGTCGATATGGAAGCGGGCGTAGAGCACTTCGGCAGAGGCGTAGAAACCAGCATCGACAGCGTGCTCATTGTGGTAGAGCCTTCTTTTGAGTCTCTTCAGCTTGCCGAGAGGATCAATAGCCTCTCTGCCGGGATAGGCATCAAGAATATCCGGGCTATCCTCAGTAAAGTACCGTCTGATGAGATAGCCTCTAAATTGGAGTCCACATTAGTGAAACAGGGTATCGATACGATTGGGTGCATCCATTATGATACTGAGATTTTCCATTCCTGTTTAGAAGGGCTCGGCCTCGCTAACGGAGCTGCAGGAGAGGAGATAAAAGATGTGTTTAGTTCCATTATTTCACCGACTACCTCGGGTTAATACCACACGGTAAGGGGAGGCCAGTGGAGCAGGGAATATAACCGCTAAGGCGGAAAAGGGGTCACTGTGAGTTGGTAAAAGGGTACAAGGAAGGTGATAGGGTTTATCTGATTCCCTATGGCTAGGAAAGGGGGTATTTTGACGCTGGAGGATAGATTAAAAAAGGGTTTTCTATGTTTACTTAATCAATTGCAATGAGAGGAGTTGAGATGACCAAGGTAATAGAAGTAACAGATCAAAATTTTGAGGAAGAGGTTTTAGGATCGGATGTTCCAACCGAGGTTGATTTTTGGGCGCCTTGGTGTGGACCTTGCCGGATGGTTTCGCCCATCTATGACAAGCTTTCGGAGGAGTATAAGGATTTCAAGTTCTGCAAGATTGATGTTGATCAAAATCCCCAGACGGCAATGCAATATAATATTGTGAGCATTCCGATGCAGATGTTTTTTGCTAATGGTGAAAAGGTGGATGAGATCCTCGGTGCAGTGCCTGAGCGTATGATTCGATCAAAGGTCGAGGATATTCGACAGAGATTCCCAACAGATGAAAGGGGAGCGCTCAAGGTGATCCTGGGCTCCTGGATTGCGCAAAACAGAAAGCACGCAGAAAAGTTCGAGAAATGGAAACAAAAGATCGCGAACCCAGATGGAGATTCGTACGGTCCAGTATTTGAGGCAGTGAAACGGGCAGAGGAAGGAAACGAGCATCTGTCAAGGATCATCTTAGAATTAGGAGATATATGATAGATGTAATTAGCCCATCGTTGCTATTTCAAGGTGTAGAGAATGGAAGCTACGAAGGACAAGATTAAGCACATCTATGAGACCTTGCCCCATCTGAATTGCGGCCTTTGCGGGTTTGAGGGCTGTGGACAATTCGCAAGGGCGGTGGCAGAGGGAAGGGCATCGCCTTTCGGCTGCCGGCAAGACCCTGGGGCAGGGTACAGGATAAGCCAGATCATGGGGGAGAGGGTACCTTTTATGGGCTTCACCCACACCTTTCGCCAAGGATTGTTTACCCCGCGGGCGAGGCCACCTGCATCATTAAGGTCATTACGTGCGGAGGTAGATGAGTTATCGAAGAGAATCGAGGGCATACTGGAGAGAATGGATAGCCTGGGAAAAAGGGGTTCGATTGTCATGCCGCAAGGAGACGGCACCGGACGGGCAGGCAGAGGACAGGGAGCCGGCAGAAGCCTCGGGCGAGGCAGTGCTCGTGGCCGAGGAAAACGTATGCCATAATTGAGGTCATAGCAAAAAAACATCCCCCTATTCCCTGCAAAAAAGACATCTCCATGCTCAAAGAAAAGCTTTTTTCACAGATAACCCTGAGGCAGATCGTTGGGGTCATGTGCGAGCCATAAGAAGAAATTGCCTTGAGGAATGAGGCCGGGGGAAATGGCGGCAGAGGAAAATAACCAAGACAAAACCATTCGGGAAAGAATGGCGGAAGAGGAAAAGGTGAGGGAACGGGTAGATGCGCAGGGAGTGAAATGGAAAAAGGTCTATTTCGGAGGCGGGGAGCATTTCAAAAACTGGTTGGCTCAGTGCAGGGAGCTCGGAGAGGTAGAGGTAGAGGAGGTGAACTCAAGGGGGTACAAATGCTTTGAGGAGGCCGGCGAGAAGCTCTACAGGATCTGGCTGAGGGTGGAGGAAGTACAGGGAGATGGTCTCTTTTAGCTTAAAGGAGTCCATTTGTTATAGAAAGGAGTTAGGTATCGATTATGGAAACCTATAGAATAACATTCATGCCTGATGAGAAATCGGTTGAGGTGGAAGATGGCACCACCATCATGGAAGCAGCAGAGAAGGCCGGCATCCATATCAACAGCCTCTGCGGAGGCGAGGGGGTCTGCGGAAGGTGCCGCGTAAAGGTTACCGATGGCAAAATAAGGGCGGATAAACACTCGATCAGCATTCTGTCCAAGGAGGAGATCACCGAGGGCTATGTGCTGGCCTGCCAGACCCGGGTAGACAATGATATGGAGGTCACCATACCGGCAGAGTCACGGATAGATGAGACGCAGATCCTGCTGGATGCCATGCCGGTCGACTACAGCGCTCCAGAAAAGATCCATGTCCACAGGGTCCCTGCTGACCCCCTGAGCCTCTTTGAGCCGATTGTTCAAAAGGTCTTCCTGAAACTGAATGGACCCTCTGCAGAGGATAATATCAGTGATATGGATAGGGTCATCAGGGAGCTTCGAAAGAGGACGGATCACCAGAGCTTCGAAACTGCCTTGCGGTGCCTCCAGGGCTTGTCCTCAAAGCTCCGGGAGAACCGCTGGGAGGTGACCGCCACCATCGCCAAACACGGCGATATCTGGCGAATCCTCGACATAGAGCCGGGTGACACCAGCGATAGAAACTACGGGCTGGCCATTGACATAGGGACAACTACCATTGTGGCGCAACTGGTGCACCTGAAATCAGCAAAGGTAATCGGGGTGGCCGGGAGTCACAATCTTCAGGCTCGCTATGGGGAAGACGTCATCTCCCGTATGGTCTATGCGTGCGGCAGGGAGAGAGGGCTCGATCCTCTTCATCAAGCAGTGATCAAAAATATCAACCGTCTCATCGGAACACTCATAGAAAACAGGGGCATAGATGCCCAGGAGATTACTGCCATGGTGGCGGCTGGAAACACTACCATGAGCCACATGCTTCTTTCCCTTATTCCTTGCTCCATACGCCTTGATCCCTATGTCCCTACCGTGAGCGCCTATCCACAGATACCAGCGAAAGAGCTCCACATAGACATAAACCCCGAGGGCATTCTCGAGGTGATTCCCGGAGTAGCCAGCTATGTCGGAGGTGATATCGTCTCAGGGGTTCTCGCCTGCGGCATAGCAGACAAGCCTGAGACTTCTGCGCTTATAGACGTCGGGACCAACGGGGAGATTGCCATCGGTAATAACGAGTGGATGGTGTGCTGCTCCGCATCTGCAGGGCCTGCCTTTGAGGGCGGCGGCATGAGAGACGGCATGCGGGCGACCCGGGGGGCAATCGAGAAGATTGCCATAAAGGATGGTGAGGTGAACTACAAAACCATCGGCAGCGGAAAACCGAAAGGGATTTGCGGCTCCGGGCTCATTGACTGCCTCTATGAGCTGGCCAGGACTCATATTATCGATGCGCAGGGCAAGTTCTCTCCCTCTGGTAATAACAAGAGGGTTGTGGAGAGGGAAGGCGAACTCCAGTTCATCCTTGCCGATCCCGAAGAGACCGAGACAGGGCGTGAGGTCGCCGTTACTCAGCCGGACATAACCAACCTCATTCGCTCAAAGGGAGCGGTGTTTGCGGCAATCAAGTCTCTCGTGGACTATGTGGGCTTGAGGTTTGAGGATATCGACACCCTCTTTGTGGCCGGCGGGTTCGGCAGTTACCTGGACATACCCAAGGCCATCGGGATCGGGCTCTTACCGGATATCGATCCTGAGAGGATACGCTTTGTAGGGAACAGCTCTCTCATGGGTGCCCGCATGTGCCTGGTATCCACCCATAGTTTAGAGCGAGCTGCACAGATTGCAAAGAGCATGACCAATATTGAACTCTCTACCTACCTACCCTTCATGGATGAGTACGTAGCCGCCATGTTCTTGCCCCACACCGACAAAAGGCTTTTTCCATCGGTGAATGTGGCTGAGCTTCATGGGAAGTAATTGTGGGTCTGCTGAGTCTGCTCACACCAGGTATGGAATGAAAGTTTATAGGAGGTATAGGAATGAAGGACACATCTTTCTCTGACATAGCTATTGTTTCCTGCGGCACCTTGACCCTGGAGCTGAACCATTTAAAGGAGACCGGGTTTTTGGATGCTCAACAGATCCTGTTTACTACCCCGGGGCTGCATGAAAGGCCGAAAGAACTGGAACGGCAGCTCATCAAGCGGGTGGAAAAAGCAAAAGAAAAAGCATCCAAGGTCATTGTAGTCTATGGGGGTAAGTTTTGCTACGTAAACGGCGATGAACCAACACGGACCATGAAGACCATCATCCAGGAACTAGGATCTGGGGTCGTGAGGATTCAGGCCACACACTGTATGGACATGCTTGCAAGCGAGGAGGAGCGAGAGAAGATTGCTCAGGAAATGGCCGGGGGCGAGAAGGTCTTGTGGATGACGCCGGGCTGGATCAAGTTCAGACATGATGTGTTCAATGGCTGGGATAGGGGACTGGCAAACGAGAATTTTCCCAGGCACACCGGTGGGGCAATCGTACTTGATGGAATAGGATATATGGATCGCTACATGGCGGAACAACCGGAAGACCTTTTGGAGTATTCCGACTGGATGGGGATCCCGATTCAGCCCTATCCGGTTACCCTCGATCGGCTCAAATCCCTGCTTTTAGAGCAGGC
>CAYMFC010000049.1:0-11687 GCA_964389665.1 uncultured Desulfobacteraceae bacterium
ATGGTGTCGTTGGCGTAGAGCGCCCACTTTTCGATATCTGGATGGGTGAAAGTTCTTTCAGGAAGGCCCATTGATTGAAGCATAGTCCCGGCATGAAGGGTTTGATCCAGGTCTCCTTTTTCAATGTCCATGCCGAGAACAGCGGTGTGCATCCCATGAGCCCACACGAGTTTACCGCTCCCTCCGGTTTTCCCTTCGTCGTAAGTGGTATCCAGATAGAGCTCCCCTGCCGACCCGCTCATCCCCAGCCCCAGGGCGTTGTTCATAAGAGTAGATTTTTGCTGGAAACGGTAAAGGGAAAGATTAAACTCTAGCTCCCCAGTGAGGGAGGCGTCGATGGAGCCTGTGGTAAAAAACGTGCGGCTTTCCCCCTTTTGAGTGAAATCTGCACTTGGAAAATCACCAATCCCTATCTCCGGCTCGCTGTACCCCATGCTCAGGCCTATACCCACCTCATCCGAAAGGGGGATGTGAAATTTCGAGTAGAGGCTGTGGTTGTCAAAGTTTCTGGAAGGCATAAGTCCGTTGGAGTATTGGCGGCCGCCGAATATATAATACCCCATGGGCCCTGCCAGGCCCGAAACCTCTGCCTGGTAATCCTGTGTGCGTTCCTCGCCGTAGGAGGCGCTCACGGAGCCGGAAGGTCTTTTGGCAGTTCCCGCCTGCTTGGTGATGATGTTTACCACACCTCCCAGGGATGAGCCCCAGGCAGACGAGGCAGGCCCTTTAATGACCTCTATCCTTTCTATGATTCCTACCGGGATGGAGTTGGTCTCGGCTGCTCCGCTATTCAGGAAATTCCAGGATACCCCATCTACCAGGACAAGGACGTGCCTTTGATCTGAGCCCTGGATATGGGTAAGGGAGGTAGAGCCGAAACTTCCTATACCCTGGCTGAAATTGATGAAGAGGCCCGGCACCCTGTTCAGCACCTCCGCCACCGTGTGGGCATTCATCTCCTCTATCTCCCGTGCGGTGACAACCGTGATATTCTCAGCAACATGAGAGATGGGCTTCGGATGCCTTGTGGGGGATACCACGAGGTCCTTTTCCTTGTAGAACATACGGAGGATCTGCATCTCCTCTTCAACCTGGGCGGAGGAGGTATGGGAGAAGCAAAGCATGATAACGGCAACGCAGAGTAAGGGGATAATTTTTTTTAAAAAGCGTCTATGCACGCAATCCATAACTACTTAAGATATTGTTACGTTTTGTCGAATAAGAGATTAGTGGAAATACGCTTATCACCTTTATGGATCTTATTCAAGTAATTATGCTATTTTTCTCTAAAAATTCGATGAGCTGGAGTATCATGAGATCAATGCACAAAAAAATTTTCTTGATTTTAATGCTAAATAAATAAGATTTTGTTAGATTGATTTTTCTGGTTTTAAAGACTTTACATGAGAGTGTCGTGATAAGGAATATCCTTTCAATAATTCTTCTTTTGCTCCTCTTTCAAGGCGCAGCCGGGGCAGAGCAGGAGATTGTTGCCCTCCAGAGTATCAATGTTGCCCCTTACGAGCAAACACTTGAAGGTTTTAAAAGCGTGTGCGGCGCCGGGATAAAGAAGCTCGTGATCTCGGAACTCAAGGGTGCGGATGTGGCGGCCAAGATTTATGGGATCAAGCCGGATATGGTGCTCGCAATTGGGATGGACGCCCTCTCGAAGGTGAAGATGATCAAAGACATACCCATTGTGTATCTCATGGTGTTGAATCCCCGATCCGTACTCTCCGGGGAAAAGAATATCACCGGCGTCAGCATGAACATACCTCCGGATAAGCAGCTCCATATATTGCGGGAGGCCCTGCCCGAGGTGAAAAGGGTCGGCCTTTTATACGACCCGAAACAGACAGGCCCCTTTGCGAGGGCGGCCCGGAATGCCGCCGGACGAATTGGCATAAAGGTTGTTGCGATGGAGGTTCACAGCCCCAGGGAGGTTCCTTCCTCCATGTATGCGATGAGGGGCACAATTGATATCTTCTGGATGCTCCCCGATTTGACGGTGATCAACCCGGAGAGCGTGGAGCATTTTTTGCTTTTTTCCCTCGAAAACAAGATACCTATCCTCACTTTCTCAGAGAAATACGTGGAGCTGGGAGCATTGCTCTCTATCGGAATAGACGCCTTTGATATAGGACGTCAAGCAGGGGAGATGGCGAATGCGATTCTATCAGGAAGGCACGTAGGGGGTATTAAGCCGGTTGATGCAAAAAAGGCAGTGATATCGGTAAATCTGAAGGTTGCGCGGAAGTTGGGAATCAGGATTGACGAGAAGATTGTCGGGAACGCAAGGGCAGTTAACCGAGAAGAAACAAAATGAGGTTTAATACTCTGAAAGCCTTGAATGAAAATTTCGGGTTAAAGGTCTTCGCTATGTTTGCCCTCCTTATCTTTATTATCTCTGTTTCCTTCACCTCCTTTTTTATTCATGACCAGCGTAAATCCCTGAGAGATTCCCTCTTAAAAGACGGGAGGTTGCTCGCAGGGATTCTCGCGTACAATTCAAGGATTGGTGTATTTGCGGAGAACAAAGAGCTGCTCAAGGTGCCGGTTGAGGGCGTGTTTCAGCAGGAGGAGACCTTAGAGGTTTCCGTATTTAACCTCGAGCAAGAGCTATTATTGAAAAAGGAGAGGCCTGGGACAAAATGGTTTGAGAAATCGGGCGCAGGATATGAGGGGAGGAGCCGTGAACTATTTATGAGACTCAGAAACTCTGGATCACCTCTCTACCTTGAAGACAAGAGCAAAGTGGAATTTTGGTCGCCGGTGATCTCCGCCCCAGGCTATTCAACAGAGGAGTCCATACTTTTTGAAAGGGATCCGCTCCAGATTGAGAGCCGTATCATTGGATTTGTGAGGATAACGCTTGATAAGGGCATGTTAAATACAAGGCTGAATGTGTTGCTGGTCAAGGGCATCCTGATAGGGCTTCTTTTTTTGATAGTCGGCTCTGGGGCCACCTATCTCGTGGTAAGAGGGATCACAAAGCCGCTTAATAGATTGACGGAATACGTGAAAGCTCTCGGCATGGAAGGGGATCTCGAGAAGGTGCCTGTTGAGACACATGATGAAATAGGAAAACTGGCAGAGGCCTTCAACGATTTGTTTGAATCCTTAGAGAGGAGGGAAGCGGAAAAAGAAGAGCTCAAAGAGCAGCTCAGCAATGCGCAGAAGATGGAAGCCATAGGCACCCTTGCGGGAGGCATAGCCCATGACTTTAACAATATCCTCACTGCTATAATCGGGTATGGAGAGATATTGCGCATGGATATCGATAAAGAAAGCCCCTTGAGGGATAGAGTGGAGCAGATACTCAATGCCGCACAAAGGGCAGCGAATCTTACCCAGGGCCTCCTCACATTCAGCAGGAAACAGTTAATTGAGCCAAGGCCGGTAGACCTGAATGAGAGTGTGAATAGGATACAGAAACTGCTCACAAGGCTTATAAGGGAAGACATAGAAATCAGGGTTAGCCTTGCCGGGGAAGACCTGGTTGTAATGGCCAATCCCGGTCAAATCGAACAGGTACTCATGAACCTCGTCACAAACGCAAGGGATGCAATGCCTGAAGGGGGGGTACTCAGAATCTCTACGGAATGCGTGGAGTTGTCCGGAGATTTTTTCAAGGCAAGAGACCATGAAATGCCCGGACGGTATGCAGTCTTGTCGGTTGCCGATACAGGCACCGGGATGGATGAGAGGACAAGGGAGAAGATATTTGACCCGTTTTACACGACCAAGGAGGTTGGTAGGGGAACGGGGTTTGGCCTTTCAATGGTGTATGGTATTATTACGCAACATAAGGGTTATATTGATGTCTCAAGCAAACTGGGTGAAGGCACCACATTCAGGATATACCTTCGATTAATTGAGCCACTGGTTGAGGAAGAGAAATCGGCAACTCTAGCCCCACCTAAGAGGGGCGATGAGAGCGTGCTTCTAGCCGAGGATAATGAGAGCGTGAGAGTGCTCTCAAAGGAGATACTTGAGGGATACGGCTACGATGTCATAGAAGCAGTAGATGGAGACGATGCGGTGAGGAAATATACGGAGAATAAGGAAAAGATCCGGATTCTTCTGCTTGACGTCGTGATGCCTAAGAAAAATGGAAAAGAGGTATATGAAGAAATAGCCAAGATAAGGCCTGATATCAAGAAGCTCTTTATGAGCGGCTATACTTCGGATATTATACATGAGCAAGGAATCATTGATGAGGGGATACATATCATCTATAAACCTCTCTCACCAGAGGTTCTTTTGCGGAAGGTGAGACAGGTGCTGGATGAGTGAGCCTCCTGCACAGGGACCTGCTTTCATCCTATGCCTTGTCTCCCTTTATGACCCACAGAGATTGTTGTTCTCCCATACTCCCCATACATATTGACTGAAGGGACGCGCTCTGATAGAAGAAAAAGGTTGGGTGAAAAGAGCGGGCAAAGGCTCCGCTCTTTTTGGAATACTAGAATGATTGATAATCAATGGTGATGGATTTTGCTCTAACGGTAAACAGGCAACGGCTAACGAATAATGATGGTTTCGTAAAAAGTCATTTTTTCCATTTTTCTGTCATTCCGGCGGAAGCCGGAATCCAGTAAATTCAATAGGTTCTGGATGCCGGATCAAGTCCGGCATGACGATTAGAAGACTTTTTACGACTTTGTCAATAATAGATAGCCGAGGAATGCTAAAAGAGAAAGGAACCTTCCTTGCAGTATAAGGCGGTACGAGGCTTTAAGGATATACTCCCCGATCAGGTGGGGGCCTGGAGAAGGCTTGAGGAAGAGGCGAAGCGGATTTTTGGGCTCTACGGGTACAGGGAGATCAGGATACCCATACTGGAGAGCATGGAGCTCTTCGCCCGTGGGATCGGGGAGGCAACGGACATCGTATCAAAGGAGATGTATGCCTTTCAGGACAGAAGGGGCAACCATGTGGCCATGAGGCCGGAGGCAACGGCCTCGATCCTGAGGGCCTTTATCGAGCACAAACTATATACGGAATCCTCGGTGCACAAGGTATACACCATGGGGCCCATGTTCAGGTATGAAAGGCCGCAGAAGGGCAGGAGGAGGCAGTTCCATCAGATCGATGTGGAGATCATCGGGGATCCTGGGCCTCGGTCCGACAGCGAGCTCATCTCTATGATCATGCAGCTTTTCTCCTCTCTCGGGCTCGATGATCTTGAGCTCCATATCAACTCCCTGGGATGCCCCAATGACAGGGGGCCGTTCCGCACAGAGCTCAAGGCCTACCTCAAGGGCTACACCTCGCAGCTCTGTCCTGACTGCCGGGAAAGGATGGAGACCAACCCCTTGAGGGTCTTCGATTGCAAGGTGGAGCGATGCATCGAGATCATGAACGATGCCCCCACCATGCTCGATTTTTTGTGCGATGAGTGTACCGGGCATTTTAATTCCCTTAAACGGTATCTCGAACAATTAGGCTTGGCGTACGTGGTGAACTCACACCTCATGAGGGGGCTTGACTACTACACGAGGACCACCTTTGAGGTGCAGACACGGGAGTTGGGCGCCCAGAGTGCGATCGCGGGCGGAGGAAGGTACGACAACCTGATGAGGGATTTCGGCGGACCGGACACTCCAGCAATCGGGTTTGCCATAGGTGAAGAGCGTGTCGTTGAGCTTTTGGAGGAGCATGCAGGGCTCGATGAACCAGGGCCGGATATCTTTCTGGCAGCCATCGGCAAGGAGGCCGAGGATAAGGCATTTGTCTGGATGCACGAGCTGAGAAAGAGAGGCCTCAGGTGCGAGATGGAGTACCAATCATCGGGGCTTAAGGCCCAGATGAGGCATGCGGACCGGCTGAACACCAAACGGGTGCTCATCGTGGGGGATGATGAGCTGGCCAGGGGGATAGGTATCATGAGGGATATGTCCACCAAGGAACAGATAGAAGTTTCTCTGGGCAGGGTGGTCGATGAGGTAGCAGCGATGAAGGAGCGAAGTTGAGCATAGATACCATGGGGGATTGGGAAAGGACGAACGATTGCGGCAGCTTGAGAAAGGACGACATCGGCCGGGTGGTCGTGCTCATGGGATGGGTGAACCGGCGACGGGATCTGGGAAGGCTCATCTTTATCGATCTGAGAGACAGGTTTGGCCTGACGCAGATCGTCTTTGATGAGGAGACCGATGCCGCGGCCCATAAGGAGGCGGCAATCCTCAGAAACGAGTGGGTAATCGCCATCAGGGGGGAGGTCGGTGCCCGGCTGGCCGGCCAGGAGAACCCAGAGCTTCCAACCGGGGATATCGAGGTAAAGGTAAAGGAGCTAAAGGTATTAAACGAATCCGCAATACCTCCCTTCCAGGTTGATGGGAAGATTGACGCATCTGAGAATCTGCGCCTCAAATATCGGTATTTAGAGCTCAGAAGGCCGGCCCTGCTCAAAAACCTCGTGATGAGACACAGGATCGCCTTACATATACGAAATTTCCTCAATGGCAAGGGGTTTCTGGAGGTAGAAACCCCGGTGCTCACCAAGAGCACCCCTGAGGGGGCACGTGATTACCTCGTGCCGAGCCGGGTGAACAAGGGATTATTTTACGCCTTGCCTCAATCCCCGCAGCTGTTCAAGCAGCTGTTAATGATGGCCGGGTTCGAGCGCTATTTCCAGATCGTCAGGTGTTTCCGCGATGAGGATCTGCGGGCCGATCGGCAACCGGAGTTCACCCAGGTGGATCTCGAGATGTCCTTTGCTGATGAACGAAGGGTCATGGGTGTGATCGAGGAAATGATGGCCGATCTGTTCTCTGCCGTCCTCGGCCTTCAGGTTCCCAGGCCCTTTCCGGTACTCGATTACACCGAAGCAATGAATTCCTACGGCAGCGATAAGCCGGATATCAGGTTCACCATGGAACTGGTGGATCTCACTGATCTGCTCGTCTCATCGAGCTTCAAGGTATTCAACAGCACCATTGGGGAGGGGGGACTGGTCAAGGCGGTAAAGGTAGAAAAAGGGGCCTCTTTTTCCAGGAAGGAGCTTGATTCATTGGATTCCACCGTGACCGATTCAGGCGCCAGGGGGCTGGTGTGGGCCAAGATCGGATCTGAAGGCTGGCAGTCCACCGTGGCCAAGCACCTGACCCCGGAGACCAGGCATGCCGTAGAGGAGAGGCTGGGGGCCGAGGAAGGGGACCTCATCATATTTGTGGCTGACAGGGCTCAACAGGTCAATGAGGCCCTGGGAAACCTGCGGATCGAGATGGCAAAAAGACTCGGGTTGATAAAGCAGGGAGAGTATTCATTTGTCTGGGTTACGAGGTTCCCGTTGCTCGAGTACAACGACGAGGAAGAGAGATTTGTGGCTGTCCACCACCCATTCACGGCTCCTGCGGAAGAGGATGTGCCGCTTCTCGAGAAGCAGCCGGAGGAGGTGAGGGCGAGGTCGTATGATCTGGTGCTTAATGGAACTGAGATAGGTGGAGGCAGCGTGAGGGTTCATACCTTAGAGCTCCAGAATCTGATCTTCCGAGTGCTGGGATTGCGTGAGGAAGAGATGGAGGAGAAGTTCGGCTTCTTCCTCAAGGCATTGGGGTACGGAGCTCCACCGCACGCGGGTATTGCCCTTGGATTTGACAGATTAGTGGCCATCATGGTGGGCACGGACTCTATTCGGGATGTCATTGCCTTTCCTAAGACTCAGCGAGCAACCTGTGCTGTTACGGACGCGCCCTCAAAGGTGTATAAAAAACAGCTCGACGAGTTAGGTCTCACCCTCATTACACCATAAACATTCATCTCAGACCTATATCCCCCTTCCGGTTTTTCGATGCCGCATCCTAGTGTCAGCCGGCAGTGTGTAAAGGGATATGCGGTAACCTATGGATATTTATTTTTCTTGACAACGGGGGTGAGCTCAAAGTATCAACACTAAAACATAGAACTGCTTGAAGATCGGTTGTTTTGAGCAAGGATGTTCAAGGTTTATACGTGATGATCTAAAAGAGAAGGAGGTATGAGAAGTGAGCGATGTAACATCTCCCATGGCGGGAAAGATAATCGAGGTAAAGGTTGAAGTTGGTGCTGCCGTGAATGAAAACGACGAGCTCATTATCCTTGAGGCGATGAAGATGGAGATGCCCATAGTAGCTCCCGCATCAGGAACGGTGAAGGAGGTTAAATGCAAGAAAGGGGACTCGGTTGGAGCCGATGATGTCTTGATGGTGATCGAATAGAGACCTGATTTTTGCACAGCACAAATCAAGTGCCCTGTCCGGTCACCGGCAGGGCATTTTTTTTAAGATCCGTTCAGTGTTCCATTGAACGGATGCGCATCGTATCTCGTGTAACGGGTAATCTGAGAATGAAATGGCCTCACCGTAAAGGGAGAAGATCCTATGGTTGATTGGAGTCTCGCGACAAGGATATTCATCTTTGGTCTGAGTGCGGTATTCGGCTCACTCGCGATCTTGATCGCAGCAATCTATGCATTTGGAAGGATCGCACGGAACATCGAGAAAAAATGAGCGAGAAAGGGTAAATTATGTTGGATTTAGTGCTGACCACGGGCGTGGTGCATCTGACCGTGGGTAATCTGGTGATGTGGCTCATCGCCTTTTTGTTTATTTACCTTGCTGTTGTGAAGAACTACGAGCCGCTGCTTCTGGTTCCCATCGGGTTCGGCATCCTGGTGGTAAACCTGCCGCTCACCTTTCTCATGAAGGAGGGAGAGGGGCTCTTATGGAAGTTTTACCATTACGGGCTGGAGTGGGAGATCATCCCGCCCCTCATCTTTCTCGGGCTCGGTGCGCTCACGGATTTTGGGCCCATGATAGCCAATCCCAAGACCCTCATACTCGGGGCCGGAGCACAGTTCGGTGTGTATGTGTCATTCTTCGGCGCCCTCTTGCTCGGCTTCAATATCCCCGAGGCGTGTTCCATCGGGATCATCGGAGGGGCCGATGGGCCGACCACGATCTACACTACCGTTCACCTCGCCCCACACCTCCTGGGTGCAACGGCGGTGGCTGCCTATTCCTACATGTCACTCGTTCCTATTATTCAGCCTCCTATTATGAGGCTGCTCACCACCGAGAGCGAGAGAAAGATCAAGATGAGGCAGTTGAGGCCCGTCTCCAAGAGGGAGAAGATCCTGTTTCCCCTGGTGACGGTGGTGGTGATCTGTCTGATCGTGCCTGCATCGGCACCGCTCATGTCCATGTTCATGCTGGGGAACCTCTTCAAGGAGTGTGGCGTGGTAAAGAGGCTCTCGGATACGGCGGGCAATGAGCTCATGAATATCGTCACTATACTGCTCGGTATCAGCGTGGGCGCCACGATGTCGGCCGAGGCCTTCCTCAAGCCGCAGGTGATCTTTGTGTTTATCATGGGACTGATTGCCTTTGCCTTTTCCACGGGGGCCGGGATCATGTTGGCCAAACTGATAAACCTTTTTTCAAAGGAAAAGATCAATCCATTGATAGGCTCGGCGGGTGTTTCCGCAGTTCCCATGGCTGCCAGGGTGAGCCAGGTAGTGGGCGCAAAGGCTGATCCGAAGAATTTCCTGCTCATGCACGCCATGGGGCCGAATGTGGCGGGGGTCATTGGAACGGTGGTTGCCGCCGGCATATTTCTCGGAATGGCAGGGTGAATTTAGAACAAGGGAGTTAGTCCAATGTTTGACCGAAAGATGTTGGAGGAGATAGCAAGTGAACACAAGCGATGGTCGGATAACCTTGAGTCCTCGTTGAAAAAGAGCCCCGAGAGAAAACCCGATTTCGTGAACACCTCGGGCATTCCCGTAAACAGGATGTATATGCCCATGGATATCGACGATTCAGATTACATGGATGAAATCGGCCTCCCGGGTGAGTACCCCTTCACCAGAGGTGTCCAGCCAACCATGTACCGGGGAAGATTGTGGACGATGCGGCAGTACGCCGGTTTTGCCACCGCGGAGGATACCAATCGACGGTACCGGTTTCTCCTGGAGCAGGGTCAAACCGGGCTCTCGGTGGCATTCGATCTCCCCACACAGATCGGGTACGACTCGGACCATCCCCTTGCCCAGGGAGAGGTGGGGAAGGTGGGGGTAGCTATCGATTCCCTGCAGGATATGGAGATCCTCTTTGACCAGATTCCGCTGGATAAGGTGAGCACCTCGATGACCATCAATGCCCCTGCGGCTGTACTTTTGGCCATGTATATCGCGGTAGGCGAACAGCAGGGCGTGGCTTCAAAGGGCTTGAGAGGAACTATCCAAAATGACATACTCAAGGAGTATTCGGCGAGGGGAACCTATATCTTTCCCCCAAAACCATCCATGAGGATTATCACGGATATCTTCGCCTTCTGCTCGAAAGAGGTTCCCCAGTGGAACTCCATCAGTATCAGCGGTTACCACATCAGGGAGGCGGGATCAACGGCCGTTCAGGAGGTGGCATTCACCTTAGCCGACGGCATCGCCTATGTTGAGGCGGCCATTCATGCAGGCCTGGATGTAGATGAGTTTGCGCCACGGCTCTCGTTTTTCTTCAACGCCCACCTGGATTTTTTAGAGGAGGTTGCCAAGTTCAGGGCTGCGAGGCGACTCTGGGCGGTGATTATGAGGGAGAGGTTCAAGGCCGAGGATACGAGGTCGATGATGATGCGGTTCCATACGCAGACAGCGGGCTGCACTTTAACGGCGAAACAGCCGAAAAACAACATCGTGAGGGTTGCCTTCCAGGCGCTCTCTGCCGTGCTCGGGGGCACCCAGTCACTCCATACTAATTCCATGGACGAGGCGTTCTGCCTGCCCAGTGAGGAGGCGGTTCAGGTCGCGCTCAGAACCCAGCAGCTTATCGCCCATGAAACAAGCGTGACCGATACCGTGGATCCCCTTGCCGGTTCATACTATATCGAGAAGCTGACAAACGAGATCTATGACAGGGCTCGAAACTATATCAATACGATCGACGAGCTTGGAGGGGCAGCAGCCGCTATTGAGAAGGGCTACATCCAGAGGGAGATCCAGGATAGCGCCTATCGCTACCAGAAGGAGATCGAGAAGGGCGAGAGGGTGGTAGTCGGTGTAAATAGATTTCAGGTAGAGGAAGAACCGCCCAAAGATCTCCTCAGGGTAAATCCGGCCGTGAGGATCTCTCAGATCGAAAGGCTGGAAAAGCTCAAATCGGAGCGCAATAATGAAAAGGTGAAGGATATCTTAAGCGATCTCAGGGGCGCTGCAGAGGGGAGCAAGAACCTGATGCCCGTCATTCTTGAAGCAGTGAGAGCCTATGCAACCCTGGGGGAGATCTGTGACGCCCTTCGGGATGTGTTTGGAGAATACCAACCAGTGAGCACCCTTGGAGGTTGACAGCGATGACAAGCGCGAGAAAGATCAGGGTATTGGCCGCGAAGCCTGGACTCGATGGCCATGACAGGGGCATAAAAGTCATTGCCAACGCACTGATGGATGCAGGGATGGAGGTAATCTATACCGGCTTGAGGCAGAGCCCCGAGCAGATTGTGGAGACGGCTATTCAGGAGGATGTAGACGTCATTGCCTTGAGCATCCTATCCGGTGCCCATGATTTTCTCTTTCCCCGGATCATGGAGTTGTTACAGGAGAAGGGTGTCCATGATGTGCTCGTGATCGGGGGAGGTATTATCCCGGATGAGGATATCGCAGAGCTTAAAAAAGCCGGGATCGCCGAGATCTTCGGGCCTGGTACGTATAC
>CAYMFC010000050.1:0-11674 GCA_964389665.1 uncultured Desulfobacteraceae bacterium
TAACATGAGGCTTCGTCCTCATAAATTTCTCCTTGGCCATGGTAGTTACCTCCTTCTCTAATGGTCAACCCGTTACCTCGTTGGCCATTCAGCTATTCAGCTAATCAACATAACCTTACCAGCGATAGTGTGCAAAGGCCTTATTCGCCTCTGCCATCCTGTGCGTGTCCTCTTTCTTCTTAAAGGCACCGCCTCTTCCCCGAGCAGCCTCGA
The DNA here is from genome assembly GCA_964389665.1 of uncultured Desulfobacteraceae bacterium. GTDB lineage: Bacteria > Desulfobacterota > DSM-4660 > Desulfatiglandales > B25-G16 > B25-G16. The sequence goes on from CAYMFC010000050.1 coordinate 214, forward strand.
TGAGTTCTCCTGCCAACTTGGCCGCCATTCCCTTCTCTCCCCTCTGTCTCGCATTGGTCAGTATCCATCTGATGCTGAGCGCGGCCCTCCGCGAGGACCTGACCTCGGTGGGGACCTGATAGGTTGAGCCGCCAACCCTTCTCGAGCGTACCTCGACGGCAGGCTTTACATTTTCGACCGCCTTGTGAAAGAGCGCGAGGGGATCCTCATCGGTCTTCTGCTGAATTATGTCGAAAGCATCATAGAGTATCGATTGTGCCAGATTCTTCTTGCCTCGCCGCATAACCCCATTGATGAATCTCGCCACAAGCTCGTTTTTGAATTTTGGATCAGGCAAGATCTCCCTCTTTACGATCTCTCCTTTTCTCGGCATCCCGGCTCCTTAAAAAAATCCTGTTATAGCCTAAATGCTCTTAGGCCTTTTTGTCCCGTACTTGGAACGACTCTTCCTGCGATCCTCCACACCTGAGCTATCGAGGGTGCCACGAATAATGTGGTACCTGATACCAGGCAGATCCTTCACCCTCCCGCCCCTGATCAGCACAACTGAATGCTCTTGGAGGTTATGGCCGATCCCGGGGATATAGGAGGTAACCTCTATCCCGTTTGTCAACCGTACCCTCGCAACCTTACGCAGGGCCGAATTCGGCTTCTTAGGGGTAGATGTGTATACCCTGATGCAGACGCCCCTTTTCTGCGGTCTTCCTTTCAGGGCAGGTGTCTTTTCTTTTTTCTTTACCTTCTGCCTGCCTTTTTTTATCAGTTGATTAATCGTCGGCATCTCTCTCCCTTGATACGGTTTCCCGGGTCTCAGCTTCGACCGTCTTTTATGCTATCTAAAATATTATTGCAAGCCTTTTATGATACCTTTTAGTCCACCTCGATATCCACACCCCTGTAAACACCCAATCCCGTGCCTGCCGGGATAAGTCTGCCCATAAGAATATTCTCCTTGAGCCCTCTCAGGTAATCTACTCTTGACTCAACGCTCGCGTCGGCCAAGACCTTCGTTGTCTCCTGGAAGGAGGCGGCGGATAAAAAGCTCTCCGTATTAATCGAGGCTTTTGTAACCCCTAACAGAAGGGGTTCCCCTGCAGCCGGTTTTCCTCCTCGCTCAATAATCTGCTCGTTTTCCTCCTCAAACCTCCATCTCTCTATCTCCTCGCCAAGGATAAAATCGGAGTCTCCCGCTTCTTTCACGACCACCCTTCTCAGCATCTGCCGAACAATCACCTCTATATGTTTGTCATTAATCCTCACGCCCTGGAGCCGGTATACCTTCTGAACCTCATCAACGAGATACCGGGAGAGCTCCCTCGGACCCTTTATCCTCAATATATCGTGGGGATTGGCCGAGCCCTCCATGAGCGCCTCTCCCGCTCTCACGTAATCCCCGTCGAAAACGCTCACATGTCTTCCCCTCGGTATTACGTATTCAACGGGCTTTCCAACCTCAGGCGTGATGATCACCCTCCTTTTGCCCGATGAGTACTTCCCAAAAGAAACGGTCCCGTCAATCTCAGTCAACAGCGTGTGATCCTTTGGCTTCCTGACCTCGAACAGCTCCGCAACCCGTGGCAGACCCCCGGTGATGTCCTTGGTCTTTGTCGTCTCCCTCGGTATCTTCGCAAGGACATCGCCGGCATAAACCTCGCCACCCTCTGAGACCATGATAATGGCGCCTACGGGAAGGAAGTATCTCGCGGCTGCCGAATCCCCGGAAAGCTGAATCGTCTTGCCACCGCTATCCTTGATGGATATCCTGGGTCTTACATCGGGATCGCCAGAGGGAGCAATCACCTTACTCGATCTACCGGTAACGGGGTCCAGCTTCTCCTGCATGGTCTTCCCCCCAACGATATCGCCGAATTTCAGTCTTCCCGATACCTCGGTCAGGATCGGTATCGTAAAGGGATCCCATTCGACCACAAGCTCACCTGAGGTTATCTCCTGCCCGTCATGCACCTTGATGACGGCTCCATATATCACTGGATACCGCTCCAGTTCGCGGTTGTTCGCATCCACCACCCCGATATCGCCGTTCCTGTTCATGACCACATGGTTGCCCATCTGGTTTATCACGGTTCTGAGGTTATAGAACTTCACCCTACCACTGTTCCTGGCCTGTATAGTGGATTGCTCTACTTTCCTGCTCACGGTACCACCGATGTGGAAGGTACGCATGGTGAGCTGTGTCCCCGGCTCACCAATGGACTGGGCTGCGACAATACCGACCGGCTCACCTATGTCAACCTCCCTGCCATGCGCGAGGTCCCGTCCGTAACACTTTTTGCAAACTCCCCTCTTCGTCCTACAGGTCAAAACTGATCGAATCTTTACCCTCTCAATCCATGATTTCTCTATCCTCGCAACTGCCTCCTCATCTATCTCCTCGTTGTACCGAAGCAACAGCTCTCCTGTGATCGGATCATGGATATCCTCAGCGGGTACCCTGCCGAGTATTCTCTCCGACACAGACTGTATCACCTCGCCTGCCTCGGTGAGTGCCTCTACCCATATTCCATCCATGGTGCCGCAATCCTCCTCGTTAATACAGGCATCCTGAGCTACATCTATCAACCGACGGGTCAGATATCCTGAATTCGCCGTCTTCAATGCCGTATCGGCTAGACCCTTTCGTGCGCCATGGGTGGAGATAAAGTACTGCAAAACCGTCAAGCCCTCACGGAAATTCGCAGTGATCGGCGTCTCGATAATCTCGCCAGAGGGCTTTGCCATCAACCCCCTAATCCCTGCCAACTGCCTCATCTGATCCTTGCTGCCCCGTGCTCCTGAGTCTGACATCATGTAGATGGGATTAAAACTATCCCCCTTTGCCCTTTGACCATTGCTGTCCACCATCTCCTCTATTGCCATCTCGTTCATCATCTCTGATGAGATTGACTCAGTGGCCTTTGTCCAGATATCAACGACCTTGTTGTACTTCTCGCCAAGGGTAATCAGTCCATCGCTGTATTGTTTTTCGATCTTCTTCACCTCGCTCTCGGCTTCCCCTATGATCTCCGCTTTCTTTACAGGGGTAACCATATCCTTGCTCGAAATGGAAATACCTGAAATGGTTGCATACTTATACCCTATATCCTTCAGCCTATCAGCGAGGATAACAGTCGCCTTAGTTCCCAGCATTCGGTAGCACTCGTTAATGATATTGCTGAGCTCCTTTTTCGTAATGACGCTGTTGACGAGGGCAAAGGGCAGCTCGCTGGGGAAGATCTCGTAGAGGATTACCCTCCCGGTCGTTGTCCTGAGAATCTTCCCATCCATTCTTACGTAGATAGAGGCATGTAAATCAAGCTCCCCTGCATCGTAGGCCATCCTAACCTCCTCAACATTGGCGAAGGTTCTTTTCTCTCCCTTACAGAACGGCCTTTCTTTGGTCATATAGTAGATGCCTAATACGATATCTTGAGTCGGAACGATAATGGGCTCACCGTTTGCCGGTGAGAGGATATTGTTGGTAGAGAGCATCAGCGCCCTTGCCTCGGTCTGGGCCTCGATGGAAAGGGGAACATGAACAGCCATCTGGTCTCCATCGAAATCAGCATTGAAGGCAGTGCAGACCAGGGGATGGATTTGAATGGCCTTGCCTTCGATAAGAACGGGCTCAAAGGCTTGTATGCCGAGCCGATGAAGCGTTGGTGCCCTGTTGAGCAACACGCAGTGCTCCTTCACCACCTCATCGAGGCAATCCCAAACCTCCGGCGTCTCCTTTTCGACCAGTTTCTTTGCCTTCTTGAGGGTCCCTGCAAGCCCCTTTTCCTCCAGTTTATTGTAGATAAACGGCTTAAAAAGCTCCAAGGCCATCTGTTTTGGAAGCCCGCATTGGTGTAACCTGAGGTCAGGGCCGACGACGATAACCGATCTTCCAGAATAATCAACCCGTTTTCCGAGCAGATTCTGTCGAAACCTGCCCTGCTTTCCCTTAAGCATATCACTAAGGGATTTCAACGGCCTCTTGTTTGCACCGGTAATGGTCTTTCCTCTCCTGCCGTTATCGAACAGGACATCAACGGCCTCTTGGAGCATCCGCTTCTCGTTTCGAATAATAATATCGGGCGCATGTAACTCCAAAAGCCGTTTCAATCGGTTGTTCCGATTGATCACCCTGCGGTAGAGGTCATTGAGATCCGAGGTGGCGAACCTCCCCCCATCGAGAGGCACCAGGGGCCGTAAGTCCGGTGGCAGCACCGGGATTACATCCAACATCATCCATTCCGGCTTATTCTTGGATAAGCGAAAGGCATCCACAATACGGAGGCGCTTGGAGAGCTTCTTTCTCTTTGCATCCGACTTTGTGCTGTGTATCTCAAGCCTTAACTTCGCGGACAGCTCCTCGAGATCGAGTTCCCGGAGCATGCCCTGAACGGCTTCAGCCCCCATCTCGGCCTTAAATTCCTCCCCGTAATCCTCCCTTGCCTTGAGATACTGTTCCTCGGTCAACAAGGCTCCCTTAATCAAGGGTGTATCCTTTGGATCGATAACCACATAATTCTCAAAATAGAGAACCTTTTCCAAGGTCTTGAGGGTCATGTCTAAGAGGAGGCCGATCTTGGAGGGAATGCACTTCAAGAACCAGATATGTGCCACCGGCGAGGCCAATTCAATATGGCCCATTCTCTCTCTTCGCACCTTGGAGTGGGTCACCTCCACGCCACACTTCTCGCAGACCACGCCCCTATGCTTCATCCTCTTGTATTTTCCGCAGAGGCACTCGTAGTCCCTTATAGGACCAAAGATCTTCGCACAGAATAGCCCGTCCCTTTCGGGCTTAAATGTCCGATAATTAATGGTTTCCGGTTTTTTCACCTCGCCATGCGACCACTCTCTAATCTTGTCCGGAGACGCGATGGATATCCGCACCGAGTTAAAGCTTAATGGATCCTTCGGTTTTGTAAAAAAACCATAGAGATCTTCCAAAGTATCCTCCTTGTTAGCTCCTTGAATTATAATCCAGAAGAACTTCTGGCCCACCATCCTCGTTGAGTTCCACTTCCAAACCGAGGCTCTGGAGCTCTTTCAACAGGACATTGAATGACTCCGGTAGGCCAGCTTCTAAGAGATTATTCCCCTTCACAATCTTCTCATACATCCGTGTTCGACCGGCCACATCATCTGACTTCACGGTCAAGAACTCCTGCAGGGCATACGCTGCTCCGTACGACTCCATCGCCCAGACCTCCATCTCGCCCAGGCGCTGTCCTCCGAATTGCGCCTTACCGCCAAGCGGCTGCTGGGTGACAAGGGAGTAAGGACCGATGGATCGAGCGTGGATCTTATCATCGACAAGGTGGTGGAGCTTCATCATGTACATAATGCCTACGGTAACCTGATGCTCGAAAGGCTCGCCTGTCCTCCCATCATACAGCACTGCCTGGCCGCTTACCGGCAATCCCGCACACTGTAAGGAATCATAAATTTCCTCTTCCTTTGCCCCATCAAAGACAGGTGAGGCCATGGTAATGCCGTCCCTTATATTCGTGGCGCTCTCCCTGAGCTCCTCATCCGAGAGGCCGGCAACCATCCGATCGTATTGCTCGGAATAGAGCTCCTTGAGTTTCTCCCTCAGTGATCTATCATCCTTCAGATTTTCCACCAAATGACGTATCTGCTGTCCGAGTTCATGCGCAGCCCAACCGAGATGGGTCTCCAGGATCTGCCCTACGTTCATTCGAGATGGAACGCCAAGTGGATTAAGCACGATATCGACAGGCGTGCCATCAGGAAAATACGGCATATCCTCCATTGGCAGTATAAGCGAGATAACACCCTTATTTCCATGGCGACCGGCCATCTTATCGCCAACCGACAGCTTCCGCTTAACGGCTATGAACACCTTTACCATCTTGATAACCCCAGGCGATAGCTCATCGCCCGTATCCCGTCTCTCTATTTTCTTTTGGAAGCGCTCGTTTACCCTCTCTGCCTGCTCGCGGTACCTCGCCACTACCGACTCCATCTTCTCGATCACTTCCATTTCAGCGTCGATGTTTGCACCCTTCCAGCACGCAAAGGGTATACCCCCTAAACATTCGCCATCGAGTACCTGGTCCCTCTTCACGAGCACCTCACCAGTGTCCGGGTGCTTTAGATCGGATTTCAGTTGTTTTCCCTGCAAAAGCGGCGACAGCTTCTCCTGGGCATTACGCTTGACAACCTCAAGCTCATCGTCCCTATCCTTCGATAGCTGCCTGATCTCCTCGGCCTGGATGGTCTTTGTTCTCTCATCCTTCTCAACGCCCTTCCTGGAGAACACCTGCGCATCGATTACGATACCCTCTACACCGGGAGGTACCCTGAGCGAGCTATCCTTCACATCGCCGGCCTTCTCCCCGAAGATAGCCCTCAGAAGCTTCTCCTCAGGCGAAAGTTGGGTTTCGCCCTTGGGAGTGATCTTTCCCACCAGGACATCGCCGGGCCTCGCCTCTGCGCCCAACTGAATGATACCGCTCTCATCGAGTTGCTTGAGGGCCTCCTCGCCTACATTGGGTATATCTCGCGTGATCTCCTCTTGACCCAGTTTGGTATCCCTGGCAGCAACGCTGAACTCCTCGATATGGATGGAGGTAAAGACATCATCTCTCACCAACCTCTCACTCACGAGCACTGCATCCTCAAAATTGTAACCACCCCATGAGAGAAAGGCGACGGTAACGTTTCTTCCCAAGGCGAGCTCGCCATATTCCATTGCTGGTCCGTCTGCGATGATCTGGCCTTTCTTCACCCTTTCACCCTGCTTCACAACCGGCTTCTGATTGTAGCAAGTGCTCTGGTTTGAGCGTTTGAATTTCAAGAGCTTATATATTTCAACCCCCTCCTCTGCCTTTTCGGATCGAATTACTATCCGAGAGGCATCGACGCTCTCCACTATCCCGTCGGTTCTGGCGAGAACTGCAACGCCTGAATGCCTGGCTACTATCTCCTCGATCCCGGTCCCAATGAGTGGGGACCTCGCCTGCATGAGCGGTACGGCCTGTCTCTGCATATTGGACCCCATCAGTGCCCTGTTCGCATCGTCATGCTCCAAGAAGGGTATCAATGCTGCAGCGATGCTTACCAGCTGGTTCGGCGAAACGTCCATGTATACAACCTCATTGGCTGGAATCATGCAGGCCTCTCCGCCCTTTCTCGCTGCGACAACATCGTGAACAAAACGTCCATCGGAATCAAGGGGCTCATTGGCTTGCGCGATGGGATAGTCTCTCTCATCCATGGCCGTCAAGTACTCTATCTTATTCAAGACTACGCCATCCTCGACTCTCCTATAGGGGGTTTCTATGAAACCGAAATCGTTTATCCTGGAATAGGTGCTCAAGGATACGATCAACCCGATATTCGGGCCTTCAGGCGTCTCTATAGGGCAGATTCGACCATAGTGGCTCGGATGCACATCCCTCACCTCAAAACCAGCCCTCTCGCGCGTTAGTCCACCTGGTCCAAGAGCACTCAACCGCCTCTTATGGGTAATCTCGGAGAGAGGATTCGTCTGATCCATAAATTGTGAAAGCTGGCTCGAGCCAAAAAACTCGTTGATCACCGCGGAGACAGGCTTCGAGTTAATCAGGTCACGAGGCATCAACGTGTCGACATCCTGGAGGCTCATCCTCTCCTTTATGGCCCGCTGCATTCGAATGAGTCCGACCCTGTACTCCTCCTCCAGAAGCTCCCCAACCGATCTCACCCTACGGTTGCCAAGGTGATCGATATCATCGACCGTCCCCTCCTCAACATTCAATCGCACTAACTCCCTGACGGTCTCCAGGATGTCTTCTCTTCGCAAAATGCATACCTCAAGGGGCACGTCCTGGTTAAGCCTGTAGTTCATCTTCAGACGACCTACCGGAGAGAGATCATAGGTGGACGGGTTAAAAAAGAGGCCTCTGAAATAGGCATCGGCCATCTCCTGTGTCGGGGGGCTCGTCGGACGAAGCTTTCTGTAGATATCCAGAACGGCCTCGTCACTGGTGACAACCCTGTCCAGAAACATGGTATCTCGTATAGAGTTGCTCACACCTGGCAAATCCAGCACCAATAGTTCAATCTCCTTGATATCCCTTTCTTGGATGCTGTCGAAATCTTCCTCTGTAAATGCCTGATTCGTTCTTACCAAAACCTCGCCCGTTTGAGGATCGACTATATCGCGTGCAGCAACTCTGCCCACCACATAGGTGGGGCTGACGGGGATGTCCTTGAGATCGAGATCAATGAGTTTCTTTAAGAGCTTTTTGCTGAATTTATCCCCTTTCTTCCCCAAGACTTCTCCGCTTGTTGGTTCAACGACATCCTCGGTAATCCTCTGCCCCTGAAGGCTCTTCACATCCACCATGCAACGAAGGGCGCCCTTATCAACGCTGAGTCTCTCTACGGGGTAAAAATAGGACAGGATCTCCTCCTCGGAATAACCAAAGGCCTTGAGAAGGATTGTTGCCGGAAATTTCCTCCTCCTGTCAATTCTCACATGCAGGATATCCTTGGAATCGAATTCCAAGTCAATCCAAGAGCCCCGCAATGGGATTATCCTGGCTGAATAGAGGGGCTTCCCACTGGGGTGCGCCTTTCCCATATCGTTATCAAAGAAGACCCCGGGAGATCGATGAAGCTGACTCACCACCACGCGTTCTACACCGTTTATGATAAAGGTGCCCCTTCCCGTCATCATTGGCAGGGTGCCAAAATAGATCTCTTGCTCCTTGATATCGCGAATGCTCCTGGTGTTGGTTATCTCATCAAGGTCGAATACCAGGAGTTGTACGACTATCTTGATAGGTGCCTCATAGGTGAGTCCCTTTTTAAGGCATTCTTCCTCGTCGTATTTTACCTCCTCAAAGAAATACCGACCGAACTCGAGCGAACATGTTTTGTTCAGGTCATGGATGGGAAAGACGCTTTTGAATGCTCCTTGAAGCCCGATTTCCTTGCGCTCATCAGGGGAGAGATTCCTCTGCAGGAAACGCTCATAGGAATCCCTCTGAACATCGATAAGATCGGGTATTTCGATAACTGATGTGATCTTCCCAAAACCCTTTCGTGGGTACTTTTTTACGCTATCGTATCTGTCCACAATACGATCTCCTCCTATGAGGTTGTCTGCTTTGGCATCAAAACATGGAACGAGAAATACGCCCCTTATAAAATCCCTATTTCACCTCAACCGCGGCCCCCACCTCTTCGAGCTGTGCCTTGATATTCTCCGCATCCTCCTTGGAGATACCCTCTTTTACCTTTGTAGGCGCAGCCTCGACGAGATCCTTTGCCTCTTTTAGTCCAAGATTGGTTACAGATCGCACTACCTTGATCACCTGAATCTTCTTGTCGCCAACTGCGGTTAATACAACGTCGAACTCCGTCTTCTCCGCCTCTTCGGCTTGGTCAGCCTTTTCGACTGCAGCAGGACCTCCTGCCATTGCAACCGGGGCAGCAGCTGAAACGCCAAATTTTTCCTCAAGCTCTTTTACCAAGTCAGCCAGCTCAAGGACCGTCATACTGGAAATAAACTCGATTACATCCTCTTTGTTTATCTTCGTTGCCATCGCTATCCAAACTCCTCCTTCTTAAGATTTACGGCCTAAGAATTGCTCCTTCTACCCGAGTGTTTCGATAATTCAATCTGATTCCCTCTGCCTTTTGATGGCCTCCAGCGCAGTGACCACCCTCCTGAGCATCTCGGATAAGAGCCTTACAAAGGAAGTTGGCACCCCTGAGAGCGCGAAGAGAACCTGTGAAATGAGCACCTCCCTTGCTGGAAGTTGGGCTAACCTCTTTATGCCGGGCACCTCGACGATATCGCCTCGTATCTGAGCAATCTTTATCTCTAACTTCTCGTAATCCTGCGAGAATTTGGTCAAGATCTTGGCCGGCGCAACGACATCATCGTAGGTTACTGCTAGAGCACAAGGCCCGGTGAGATGGTTTGATAATACCGCCGCATCAGTATCTTGCCACGCAATCGCCAGCAGCCTATTCTTTACCACCTGGAATTCTACCTCGGCCTCCTTGAGCTCGCGCCTCAATCTCGTGAGTTCCTCCACCTTCAGACCCTGGTAATCAACCACAAAGATCCCATAGGCCCTTTCAAGCCTTTCCCTCAGATCCGCTACGGTCTTCTCCTTTGCGCTTCTGTCCACAGGCTACCTCACCTCTCCTTTCCTCTCAGCGGAAAGTAATCATCTAATCCACCCATGAGATACGTTCTCATACATCCTGCATGTCATTCGAACCGAGGTATTGCCCTTTCTCCAAGGGCTTCCACCTCTCTCTTGGGCGCAAGGCATAAGCCATAGCTCACGCCTTCCGAGAGCTCTATCGAACTATATCTCGAATGCTTATCGGGTCTACCTTAATGCCTGGCCCCATGGTTGTTGATATCGCCACACTCCTCACATAGGTTCCTTTACTGGCGGATGGCTTTAACCTAATAATAGTATCGAGTAAGTGGGCGCCGTTGGTAAGCAGCTTCTCTACTCCGAAGGAGGTTTTTCCTATTGTGGTATGGAGTATCCCTGCCTTATCCACCTTGAAATCGATTCGTCCTGCCTTCAACTCTCTCACTGCTTTTGCCACATCAAAGGTAACGGTTCCGAGTTTTGCGTTGGGCATCATTCCTCTCGGGCCCAAAATACGGCCTAACCTTCCAACGATACCCATCATATCCGGGGTAGCAACGGCCTTATCGAAATCGAGCCACCCTCCCTGAATCTTCTGAGCGAGGTCTTCGGAACCGACAACATCAGCCCCGGCCTCCTGAGCCTCCTTTTCCTTCTCGCCCTGAGCAAAAACCGCCACCCTTACCGGTTTGCCCACGCCATGGGGAAGGGAAACGGTACCCCTGACCATCTGATCGGCATGGCGCGGATCAACCCCTAATCGAACCGCCACCTCAATAGGGCTGTCGAATTTCTCATACGAGGTCTCTATTGCCAACTCGATTGCTTCCTGGAAGGAATACCTCTTTAACCTGTCCACCCTTTGGGCGGCCTCTCGATATTTCTTTCCCCTTTTCGGCATCTCACTAATTCCCTTCCTCTACAACACGTCCTCATTATACAATGCTGATGCCCATGGATCGGGCCGTACCCTCGATAATCTTTATTGCCCCCTCCATATCAACAGCGCTAAGATCCTGAAATTTCTGCCGAGCTATCTCCTCTACCTGATTCTTCGTCACGGTTCCCACTTTCTCTTTCATGGGGTCAGCCGAGCCCTTTGCAAGGTTCGCCGCCTGCTTGAGAAGTATAGAGGCGGGTGGAGTTTTTGTGATGAACGAAAAGGACTTATCCACGTAAACCGTGATGACTACGGGGATAACAATACCCTCCTGGTTTTGAGTCCTCGCATTAAATGCCTTACAGAACTCCATAATGTTCACACCGTGTTGCCCCAATGCAGGACCAACGGGTGGTGAGGGATTTGCCTGCCCACCCTTTACCTGCAATTTAATCGTTGC
>CAYMFC010000051.1:0-11648 GCA_964389665.1 uncultured Desulfobacteraceae bacterium
TGGCTGGTCTTCCTTCCAATCAACATTCGGAGTTATCCTGTTCTTCCCCTTCATGAAACTAATATATCTGAGGCCATCCTCATCGCCGGCCACCAGGAGCCGGCCCACCATGCTCTCGATGTAGCAGTACCGAATCATTCTTTGTTCTCCTTTCCAGTACCGAGTATAGGGTTTCATTAAAAAGTTGTCATTGCGAGCGTTAGCGAAGCAATCTCGCGGCGTAGTTTGTAAGTCTTGTCGAGATTGCTTCGTCGCTTAGCTCCTCGCAATGACAGTGTAAAGGTTTAGATGAAACGCAATACTAGTCCTTGACGATTGGGATCAGACCCTCGGGCAAAGCCCCATCACCTCGCAGAACAACTGCAAAAGTGCGAAAGCTGCGGCGTGCTTTTTCTGAACGGGGCTCCCCCACAGTGGCCAGCGATGCATGGCCTTGAGGATTTTTTCGAGATCATCATTGAAGTAATAGGATCGCTCGAATTCCCCATAGGAAATTCCGGTTTTTTGGTCTCCTGTGGGATACCATATGGGCACCCACCCATCCACACATTCATCATAACCATCCCATACCTCGTACGGGTTTACACCAGCAGGTACCGTCTCCCAATGGATCGTGGGCAGGGGAAGGCCTGGATCCAGGAACTCCTCCAGAAACGGATTAGGCCTCCGCGCCATCCAAATCCCTCCTCTTTATACAATGAGGTCATACTTTCACAAGTATATCAAGTAATGTGAATTCTTAAAAGGGGAGCCTTTCAATAATTCAATCTAACATTGAAAACTCATGGCGGGTGTTATGAATCAGTAGGCTAAAAAATGAAATTTATACGTATTTTGAGATAGTTACCTGAAGGGTGACATAGCTGGATCTCTTTTCCCATAGGTACTTGGATGGAATCACTACCCCTCTATCTTCCCATGTAAAAATGACACACAGAGGAGAACCTATTAAGATTTCAAGAAAAATTTCATTTTTTTCTTGACAAAGGAACTTTTTTCCTTGAAAGTGTCATAAAGTGGTACAAAGTGGGAAAAAACTTATGGTAAAGCCTTTACATGACTTCTTTGAGGGAAGATCGAGACATAGCCTTGATGAAAAGGGAAGGCTTGCCATCCCAACCCGTTTCAAGGAGGTGTTGGAGAACAGGGGTGATTCTTCCCTGGTGGTCACCAATCTGAACAACTGCCTCGTGGCCTTTGCAGGGGAGGACTGGCAGAGGATAAAGGAGAAGGCGGTAAGCCTCCCTATGTTCGATACTTCGGCAAATATCTACTTCCGCTACTTTGTATCCGGTGCTGTTGAGTGTTCCCTGAAACAGGGCAGGATCCTGATTCCTCCCGACTTAAGGGAGTTGGGCGGATTAAAGAAAGAGGTGGTCCTCGTGGGCCATCTCACCAGGTTTGAGATCTGGGATAAGGAGAGGTGGGATCAGGAATTCGAAAGGGCCAGGGAGGCATTTCCAGACGCCAGTCAATCTCTTTCAGATCTTGGTATTTGAATGGAGGGCGATATGGTCGTTACTCATCAACCGGTTATGGTTGATGAGGTTATGAGATTCCTGATCAGCAATCCAGAGGGAACCTATGTGGATGGAACAGCCGGTACGGGTGGACACAGCCTTAGGATCGCGGAGAGTTTGGCCCCTGCCGGGCGGTTGATTTGCCTGGATGTCGATCAAGCATCCCTTGAGATAGCGAGAGACAGGCTTTCTCCATGTGCCGAAAAAGTCACCCTGTTCAAGGAGAGCTACGTTGATATCGATAGGGTACTCGAGGAGCTCGGGGTTGAACGGATGAGCGGCATGCTCTTGGATCTGGGTATCTCGTCGTATCAGCTTGAGTCGTCCGGCAGGGGATTCAGCTTTCGCAAGGATGAGCCTTTGGATATGAGAATGGACCAGCATGCGGGCATAAGCGCAGGGGAGCTCATCAACGGAAACTCGATTGAAAGGCTTGAGGGGATTCTGTGGGAATATGGGCAGGAGAGATGGGCCAAACGTATTGCGCGGGCTATTGCCGAGGAGCGGAAGAACAACCCGATACGCTCGAGTCTCCAACTGGCCCGGATTGTTGAACGTGCAATACCAGGGAGGTACCGTCCTCGAAACATACACCCTGCTACCAGGGTTTTCCAGGCAATCCGTATAGCGATTAACAGGGAGCTGCAGAACCTGGCTGATTTTCTCAACAAGGCCCCCTCAGTCCTGGCGAGAGATGGAAGGCTTGTAGTTATATCGTATCATTCCCTGGAGGACAGGCTTGTGAAACGGGCCATGCTCCAATGGGAGGGAAAAAAGATGCAGCCTCGAAAATTGCCGGTGATCCATCAATCCTGCGAACCCGTGATGAGGACGGTAACCAAAGGAGCGCTAAAACCCAGTCAGGCCGAAATCGATCGAAATCCGCGGTCCAGGAGTGCCATCATGAGGGTGGCGGAGAGGGTGTGAGGTGAAGGGAAAGAAGAAAAGAGAACCGATACGGTTTATCCATTTCCTCGCAGCCCTATTTTCCATTGTTTTGTTAGCAGGGGTTTCCCACGTTTGGGTGAATTTCAAGAGAACCCAAACAGGCTATGAATTGAGCCAGTTGAAAAGAGAGATAGCGAGGGAGGAGGAGTACAACCGAAAGCTGAAGCTGGAGATGGCCTATCTAAAATCTCCCAAACACCTAGAGGATAAGGCCATGAAAGAGCTTGGATTGCGGCAGCCCTCGCCCAAACAGGTGGTGTACGTGCCATGAGGGCCAAGAAGATAATGTGGATGAGGATCAGGATCTCCATGACTGGGGTTTTCTTTTTCCTGGCGTTCACGGTCATCTTTCTCAGGGCCTACCAGCTTCAGATCCTTGAGGCAAGCCACCTTTCAAGCCTGGCCGAGAAGGGATATACGGGAGAGCTTACCTTCACCACCCCGAGGGGGACCATATTCGATAGGGCCGGAAACGAACTCGCTCTCAGCATTGAGGTAAGCTCCATATACGGTTACCCTCAAAAGATAGCTAACAAGCGGGAAGCGGCAACCCTGCTGGCTCAGGCCCTCTCAATAGATAGGGCTGCATTGCTCGAAAGGCTGCAGGATTCCAGGGCGTTCGTGTGGATCAAGAGAAAGGTGACGCCGGAGGAGATCAGCCGCGTGAACGCGCTTGCCATCTCCGGGATAGACTTTACCATGGAGAGCAGGCGTTACTATCCCTGTTTGGAAACAGCCGCCCATGTGGTGGGATTCGCGAGCCAGGATAATAAAGGCCTGGAGGGGATTGAGCTACAGTACGATGGCTACCTGGAGGCACGGGAGACGACCTTTAACAGGATTCACGACGCCCTTGGCAGGCCCCTTCTCTTTGATAGGCCGAGGATGGAAAGCCCGGGCCCGTTTAACCTGGTGCTCACCCTGGATAAGGATATCAGTTATAAGGCCCAGAAAAGCCTTCAGGATGCAGTGGAGAGATCAGGGGCAGCGGGCGGTATCTGCATCGTGATGAGGCCCCGGACAGGTGAGATTTTAGCCGTGGCCGTGGTGCCGGAGTTCAATCCGAACGTGTTTTGGCGCCACAAACCCTATGAATGGAGGAATAGGGCGGTTACCGATTGTTTTGAACCGGGCTCAACCTTAAAGGCCTTCCTGGTAGCGGCTGCCCTTGAAGAGGGTGTGGTCACCCCGAACACAGTCCTCGATTGTGAGGGGGGTGAGCTCACGGTTGCCGATTACGTGATCCATGACAGCAAGGCCTATGAAAACCTGACCGTAAGCGAGATCATTAAGTATTCGAGCAACATCGGAGCGATCAAGATCGGGCGGAGGCTGGGTGCCGAACGGTACAACCAGTATTTACAGAGGTTCGGGTTTGGTGAGCGAAGCGGAATCGATTTTCCGGGAGAAAGGATTGGCACCCTCAAATCCATGAGGTATGCCAGCATTGTGGATCAACATACCTTATTTTTCGGCCAGGGTATCTCCGTTTCTCCCCTTCAGTTGGCAACGGCCTTTGGTGCCATAGCCAATGGGGGGTGCCTCATGAGGCCGTATCTGGTGAAATCGATCGTTGATCAAGGAGGCAAGCCAATTCATGAGTATTACCCCCAGACGCGCAGAAGGGTTATCTCAGAGATGACCGCAAGGAAGGTTAAGGCGATACTGGAGGGCGTGGTAGACAAGGACGGTACCGCGCCCAGAGCCGCAATACAAGGATATAGGGCAGGCGGTAAAACGGGTACCGCCCAAAAGGTTGATCCGATCGAGAAAACCTACTCGAATAAGAAGTACGTGGCCTATTTTGGCGGGTTTGTGCCTTCGGACTCCCCGGAGATTGCGATCCTGGTGGCACTCGACGAACCAAAGGGTAGGCCATATGGGGGAGTTGTGGCGGCCCCTGTATTCAGCGATGTGGGTGGCTGGACCCTCAATCATCTCAATGTGGTGCCTTCGGTCACCACGGCAACTGCGAGCCGTGAGATGGGAGCACCATCCGGCAATGACCGTCCATCAAGGACGGAAGGAGAGCAGGTAGCCCGCGGTTTGGATCTCCCGGGCTTGGTGCCCGATGTAAGGGGGCTCGGGGTACGGGAGGTCGTAAGGAAGGCAAAGGCACTGGGGTTGCGCGTAATCGTGAAGGGTAGCGGGATGGCCGCTGAACAGAGCCCTACGCCGGGCTTGCCGCTACATGGCGATACACCGCTGGTGGTCACCTTTAGGCCGCCATGCTGAGCTGTTGATGGGGTCGTAGCCGTTTGAAAGGGGATATGAAACTTGATGTTTTGCTAGAGGGTCTTTCGATCCTGGAGATGCGGGGAAGGAAGGATATCGAAGTCAGGGGGCTGACCAACGATTCACGAGCCGTGCAGGAAGACTACCTCTTTGTGGCGGTCAGGGGGCACGAACACGATGGTCATCGCTATCTCGCCCGTGCCGTGGAGGGTGGAGCCCGTGCATTGGTCGTGGAGCAGGCAGAGAAGGAGTTCGGCGATGCCACCGTTATCAGGGTGCCCGATACGCGGTTTGCCCTGCCTGAGCTCGCCGCCAGGTTTTATGGGTATCCCACGACGGGCATGCGCCTGATCGGCATCACCGGCACGAACGGCAAGACAACCACCAGCTATCTGCTGGAGTCGATATGGAGGGAGGCCGGCATTCGGGTAGGCCTTATTGGCACCATCAGGTACCGGTTTAACGGGAACTCCTTTGAGGCGCCGCTTACCACGCCTGACTCCCTGGAGTTGATGCGGATCATCCGGGAGATGAAGGATGCAGGGATAACCGATATTATCATGGAGGTCTCATCCCATTCCCTTGATCAGGGAAGGACGATGGGCTTTCAGTGGTCAAGGGCATTGTTTACCAACTTTTCCAGGGATCACCTGGACTATCACTCGACCATGGAGGAGTATTTTCAGGCAAAATCCAGGCTCTTTACCTCCTTGGGCGGAGATCAAGGGAAGGACCGGGCAGTTGCGGTCATCAACGTGGACGACCCCAAGGGAAGGATATTAGAGAAGATGACCGCGATGCCTGTGGTGAGCTACGGCCTTGGAGAGGATTGTATGGTGAGGGCTGTGGATATAGAGCTTGCCGTGGATGGCGTACGGTTTACCCTGGTTACCCCTGTGTGGAGGACACCGATCACCTCCTCCCTGTTGGGCCTGATAAATGTCTACAATATCCTCGGGGCAGCAGCCACCGCCTACAGCCTTGATCGGGAGCTTGAAGTTATTGCGAGGGGCATAAAGGGGCTCGCCTATGTTCCAGGCAGGCTTCAGCCTGTACAAAACCGCAAAGGGCTCTTGTTGTTCGTTGATTATGCCCATAGTCCGGACGCCCTGGAGAAGGCGCTCCAAACCCTCAAGCCCTTTGTGCACGGCAGGTTGATCGCCGTGTTCGGATGCGGGGGCGACAGGGATAAGGGCAAGAGGCCGGAGATGGGAAAGCTCGCCGGTGAGCTCAGCGATCTGGTTATACTTACCTCGGACAACCCGAGGAATGAGAACCCGGCTCAGATCGCCAAGGAGATTGAGCAGGGGGTAAGGGATGCGGGATTAGAGAGGATAGAGAAGAATCTCTCCGGGAACGAGAGGGGATACAGGATAATCCTGGATCGAAGAAAGGCAATCTGCGAGGCGATCAATACGGCTGCTGAGGGGGATATTGTCTTGATTGCGGGTAAGGGGCACGAGAGGTATCAGATCATCGGAAATAGGAGGGTGCGATTCGATGACGTAGAGGAGGTAGAGAGGGCAGCCAGTTAGTTTGTTGAGTTCATGGGGTTTCTTGTGTTTGTTGCGTTGGATTTTTATGGTTTGGATCAAAAAGTTGGAGGATTTGCAGTGGATTTTCGGCTTATTTGGTATCTCCTGAAACAGAAGAATAAAGAAAAGCGGCAGACGAATAAAACCCAATGAACTCAATAAACACAACAAACTCAAAAAACAATAGAAAGATGGCCGTGAGGTGGGGGGAGATTAGCATCGGGGAGATCGTAGCAGCCATAGGAGGACACCAGATCTCCGGCTCGCCGGATAGGGCTGCTGAAGGGCTTTGCACCGATTCCAGGTCCATGGTTCCCGGCTACCTGTTTCTCGCCCTCAAAGGCGAGCGGTATGACGGTCACGATTTTCTGGGAGAGGCTGTCAGGGCCGGGGCAGGGGGTCTTGTCGTGGAGGCAGGCAGGCCCCTCGGAGACAGAGGAGCAGGCCATGATATTGCAGTGATCAGCGTGTCATCCACCCTCCAGGCCTTGGGCGACCTGGCATCGTGGTGGCGAAAACGGTGGGGTGGAACGGTGATCGCCATTACGGGGAGCAACGGCAAGAGCACCACAAAGGAGATGGCAGCCGCTATTGTCTCTCTCAAGGTCAAGGCCTTGAAGAGCCCGGGCAATTTCAATAACCTCATCGGGCTGCCCCTGTCGATCTTGGCCCTGGAGCCGGATCACGAGGTGGCAGTGTTGGAGATGGGTATGAACGCGGTGGGGGAGATAGCAAAGCTTACCCGGATTGCAGGGCCGGATATAGGGGTAATCACCAATGTAGCGAGCGCCCATCTTGAGGGATTAGGCGATCTCGAGGGGGTGGCTGCGGCCAAGGGCGAGCTCCTGCGGGGGATGTCAACCCGGTCCACAGCGATCCTTAATGGGGATACTGAACTGACGAGAGGATTGGCCTCCGCCTTCAAGGGGAAGACGGTTACCTTTGGGCTGGGGAGGGCAAATCGCGTAAGGGCAGAGGATATCCGCATGGCTGGAAACTCCACCCAATCCTTTACTATCAGGATAGGCAGCGAACGGATCCCTGTCACGATCAACCTTCCGGGTGTTCATAATGTCCTCAATGCGCTTGCAGGTGCAGCGATCGCATGGTGTCTATCGTTGCCGCATGAGTTGATTGCCCGGGGATTAGGGGCATTTCGGCCCCTGAAGGGCCGTTTTGAGATACTGGGGCTTCAGGGTGGAATCCAGGTGATTGATGACACCTACAACTCCAATCCATCATCTCTCGATGCAGCCCTCCAGACGATTGGGGGATTGAGGCAGAAGGGCCGGGGCTTGGTGGTGGGTTTGGGAGAGATGCTGGAGCTGGGCGTTGACACACACCGGTACCATTTGGATGCCGGAAAGCGCATCGGGGCTATGGGGACGAGATTTCTCGCCGTGTTAGGGGAGCATGGCAATGAGGTTATCGAGGGTGCCCGTAACGAGGGTATGGAGCCGGCACAGACCGTTTACGCCTCCAATCACGCGGATATGATCGAGGCGATCAAGGCGAACGTGAGGCAAGGTGATATCGTGTTTCTGAAGGGCTCACGAAGGGTCGGCATGGATGCGGTTGTTGATGGGCTCAAGGAGTACTTCGGCATGAGCAAGGATGCAGACAATGCTCTATAAGTTGATTTATATGCTTTATGGCCAATTCTCCGTGGTGAATGTATTTCGATACATCACCTTCAGGACCATCTACGCAACCCTGACCGCCCTTCTGATTTCTCTGGTTCTCGGCTACTGGATTATCCCCAACCTCAGGAGGCTTCAGATCGGCCAGTATGTGAGGGATGACGGCCCCCCGAACCACAAGAATAAGGTGGGCACCCCCACCATGGGGGGATCGTTTTTACTTGGCGCAATCCTGATCTCAGCGCTCCTCTGGGCGGAGCCGAACAACCTCTATATCTGGCTGGTACTGCTCGTCACCGTTCTTTATGGCCTCATAGGGTTTATGGATGATTATCTCAAGCTGCTCAGGAAGAGCAGCAAGGGATTGCGGGTATGGAGCAAGCTCTCCATGCAAACCGCAATCGCCCTGTTTGCGGGAATAGTCCTGTACTATTACCCAGGATTTAAAACGAACCTCACCTTCCCCTTTGTGAAGGCCTTTTTGCCGGATATTGGGGTGGGCTACATACTGCTGGTGGTCCTGGTGGTGGTAGGTGCCAGTAATGCCGTGAACCTCACCGACGGGTTGGACGGCCTTGCCATCGGGCCCGTCATCATCGCCTTTCTCACTTACCTCGCGTTCACTTACCTCGCGGGGCATGTAAAGATTGCCCAGTACCTTCAGATCCCTTACGTGAAGGGCGCAGGGGAGCTCGCCGTGGTATGCGGGGCGGTGGTGGGGGCCGGGATGGGATTTCTGTGGTACAACAGCTACCCGGCCCAGGTATTTATGGGGGATTCTGGCTCGCTTTCCCTGGGTGCTGCCCTGGGGATGATGGCCGTCGTCTCAAAGCAGGAGATAACGCTCATTCTCGTCGGCGGGTTGTTCGTCGTAGAGGCCTTGTCGGTGATCTTGCAGGTCGGCTACTTCAAGATAACCGGGGGTAAGCGCCTGTTCAGGATGGCGCCGCTCCACCACCACTTCGAACTAAAGGGCTGGCCGGAGGCAAAGGTGACGGTTCGGTTCTGGATTGTTGCCATTATGCTGGCCTTGCTCTCGATGAGTACGTTGAAGTTGAGGTAGTCAATTGTCAATCGCCAATCGTCAATCGAAAATCGGGAAGAGGGTCCTTGTGGTGGGTCTCGGCAAGAGCGGGTTGGCCGTAGCCGGTTGGCTCGCGCGGCAGGGAGCACGTGTAACGGTGAGCGAGGTCCGGGATAAATCCGCCTTTGATCGCCGGCTCTTGGGTGAGCTCTCAGAGAAGGGGATCGAGATCGAGTTCGGGGATCACAGGCCGGGGAGCTTTGTGGAGGCGGATCTCATCGTTGTCAGCCCGGGCGTTCCCCTGGATATCAAGTCCCTGGTCGAGGCCTCAAAGAGGGACGTGCCGGTTGTAGGAGAACTGGAGCTGGCGTGGACATACTTACGAACACCCAGTATTGCGGTAACCGGCACCAATGGAAAGTCGACGGCGGTGAAGCTCATCGGGGAAATGATATCTCGAGCCGGCAGGAGGGTATTCGTGGGAGGCAACATCGGCCTTCCCCTGACGAATTACATAGGGGGAGCTCAGGATGCCGATTACGTGGTGCTGGAGGTAAGCAGCTTCCAGCTCGATACCATTGCCACCTTCTCACCGCTCGTGTCGTTGATTCTCAACATCAGCCCAGACCACCTCGACCGGTACGCGGATTATGGGGCTTACATACAATCCAAGCAGAGGATATTCGCAAACCAGGGACCAGGGCAGACCCTGATCCTCAATGACGACGATCCCGTGCTCGGAGAACTGGAGATGAAAGGCGGAGCTCGGGTGTATCGGTATGGGATCAAGAGGGAAGATGACCGGCAGTGCTTCATTGAGGATGGAAGGATTGTGGCGGAGATGCCGGGGCAGGGAGGACTCAGCTTCGAGCTTGATCGGTTTATCCTGCCGGGCATCCATAATCATGCAAATGTCATGGCCGCGATCCTCGCAGCTCTGGCTATCGATACCCCTCCTGATGCCATACAGGAGGGAATCGACGGCTTTAAGGGATTGTCCCATAGGATCGAGTTGGTAGACAAGCTCAGGGGCGTGGCCTTCTATGACGATTCCAAGGCAACCAATATCGATGCGGCCATAAAATCCATTACCAGTTTTTCCGGGCCGGTGGTGTTGATTGCCGGCGGAAGGCACAAGGGAAGCGATTACCTTCCCCTGGTCAATGCAGTTCAAGGCAGGGTAAAGGCAGCCGTTTTCATGGGGGAGTCCAGCGCCCTTTTAGCCGAGGCCTTCGACGGGAAGATACCCTGGAGCCAGGCTGGGAGCATGGATGATGCGGTGAGCATCGCCTATGATTGGGCCCGGGAGGGGGATGTGGTGCTCCTTGCTCCTGCCTGCTCAAGCTTCGACATGTTCAGAGACTACGAGCAGAGGGGGATGGCCTTTCAAGAGGCCGTGAGAAGGATCAGAGATGGCAGCTAAGGGGGAAGTTCATTACAACTTCGATCCGGTGATCCTCACCGCGGTGATACTGCTGCTCGGTATCGGATTGGTGGCGGTGTACAGCGCCAGTTCGATCCTTGCGGAGCAGAGGTACGGGGATCACTACTTCTACCTGAGAAAGCAGCTCATGTTCTGCCTGTTTGGAATCTTGGTTATGATCATCGCGAAGAACATCAACTATCTTGTGTACCGGAGGTTCGTGTATCCGTTCCTCATATCGAGCATGATCCTTTTGGCGCTGCTCCTGGTGCCGAGCCTTGGGATGAAGGTAGGGGGAGCCCAGAGATGGTTTAGTCTCGGTTTTATCTCGATCCAGCCATCAGAGATAGCCAAGCTCTCCATGGCGATGTTTGTGGCCTACAGCATGCAGAAAAACTTCGAGGTCATGGGATCATTCTCCCGCGGGCTCCTGCCGCACCTTTTGGCGGGATCAATCGTGATAGGGCTTATCCTTTTCCAGCCCGATCTCGGCACTGCCGTGATCATAGGGACCTGGATGGTGGTCCTTTTACTTATCGGCGGGGTGAACCTTGCTCATCTCATCGTGCTGGTGGGGCTCGCCACGCCTATCCTGTATTACCTGGTCACGCACACGGCCTACAGGCTGAATCGTTTGTGGGCCTTTTTGAACCCATGGGATGATCCCCAGGGGATTGGTTTTCAGATAATACATTCCTTCCTGGCCTTTGGTTCCGGGGGACTGTTGGGAGCGGGTCTTGGAAACAGCAAGCAAAAACTCCTGTACCTGCCGGAGCCGCACACGGACTTTATCCTGGCGATCATAGCCGAGGAGATAGGCTTCATCGGGGTGAGCGCCCTGTTGATCCTATTCACCATCGTGGTCATGAGGGGAATCAAGATTGCGCTGCGTGCCCCGGATCTCTTCGGGACCTATCTCGCCATGGGGATCAGCTGCATGTTGGCGATACAGGTGATGGTGAACATGGGAGTTGTTATGGCCCTGTTGCCTACCAAAGGGCTTACGCTCCCTTTCATAAGTTACGGAGGTTCCTCGCTCATCGTCAATTTGCTAGGCATCGGGATATTGATGAACATCTCCAGGAAGGCCTTTGAAGGAACAAGGAAATGAGAAACGTAACCTGTTACTGGTTGCTTGTTACTCGTTGCTCGTTTCAGAGCGATAATTTTCACCGGATGAAAGAGAAGCTGAATTACCAATGATAACCGGAAACCGGAAACCAGACAACGGATATCGAGCGATCATCGCCGGCGGAGGTACCGGGGGCCATCTCTTCCCGGGGATCGCAATCGCCAATGCGCTCAGGAGGAGAGTAGGGGGCC
>CAYMFC010000052.1:0-11427 GCA_964389665.1 uncultured Desulfobacteraceae bacterium
ATTCTTAGAAGTTTTTATATGATAATAAAAGAAAATAATCAGCGGTAATCAGCGTAGATCGGTGGCTGGATAGTTACAAAAAATCTATCCCAATAAACTCAAGGGGCTACTCCTGAGCAAGGCGAACCTTCTTTTTGTAGATAGGTGCCTCGAGGTCGATCTCCCTTCGAGACTGGATGATGCCAATCGCAGCGATTACCAGAAGCCCCCCAAATATCTGCCAGCCAGTTAAGAGCTCCCCCAGGAAGATGTAGGAGAGGAATCCCGCGGAAATGGGCTCAAGCGTAGCCACAATAGAGGCCCTCGTGCTCCGGAGATGTTCTATGCCCATGTTGTAGAGACCGAACGGGATGACCGTTCCGCACACTATGATATAGACAACCGATAGGCACCATCGAAGATCTGCCTTCCAGAGGATGACATTCTCTATCGGCATAGAGATATTCAAGAGGACTGCCGCAAAGACAAGCGCATAGAAGAGAACCGTCCAGGGGTTGTATCTCCGCATGACCCTTTCTCCGAGGAGGCTGTAAAAGCTGAAGAAAACAGCTGAGAGCAGGCCGGCAATAACCCCCTCGATGTTCAAGGAGAAAAAGGAAACCGTATAGACTTCCACCACGAGAGCACAGCCGGCAAAGGCTAGAAGAATTGAGAGCACCTTCCATCGATCCATCCTCTCCCGCAAGAAAAGCCAGCTATAGGCAGCCACGAAAAACGGCGTCAGGTACTGGAGCAAGATGGCAATGGCCACCTTGATCTTTGAGATCGCAAACAGATAGGTCACCTGCACCCCGACCATACCCAATGCACCTAACACGATGAGGTACCAGAGATCTCGCAGGTTGATTTTCAATGTGCGCCGGCTAAAGAGAAGCAAATAGCCGAATATGAGAAGCGAGGAAAAGCTGACCCTGTACTGGGCAAGGATATAGGGGCTCATGCCCGCGTTGAACAGATATTTCGAGGTTGTCCCGGCCGATGCCCATAAGATCGCGGCACCTATGATGAGGAGATAGGGTATCAACTGGTCCGGCCCGTCTTTACTGCGGCACATCTGATTTTTCGCCCAATCCTATATCCGGGAGTACGTTGCTTCAGCCAATCCCAGCTCGCGAGGGCTCGCCCCAACTCGGAGGAGAAGGCGAGCTCGCCCCTTAATGGATGACCTTACGAAAGCATGGAATTAGACATTCCCGGGCTTTAATTGTCCTTCCCGCGGGAATGACGTTCAGTATTTGAGTGGAAGAGGAAGGCCAGAGAGGACCATAGTTAGATAATCGGGGCCAAAATAGCCCCGATTATCTAATCAAGATATGATGCCTTATTTATATGAGGCAAGCTTGCCGCCCCTGTAAACCATTCTCTGGTAGTAGTCGGTCACCTGCATCCCTTCTTGATCGAAGCTCTTGTCACCGGTCACTCCGCTATAAACCGTGCTCACCAGGTGCAAGGCCTTAGCGATCTCATCGGTATCCATGCTTCCTGCCATACTCAGGGCTAAAGCAGCAACCCAGGTGGCATCATAGGCATAGGCGCCGAAAGCAGTCTGCTTTGCCTCTTTACCATATTTTTTCTGGTACGCGGCTTGGTAGTTCTCTAGGCGCAATCCGCCTGTTAAACCAACTTCAAGGCCGAATATCCCTTCAGCGGTTTCCGGGATGACCTCATTGCTCCACATAGTCGGGTAATCCGCATACCAGCCCTTAGAGGGCTTTAGCCCCATCTCGTAGGCTTGCTTTAGAATCAGCTTGCTCTCTGTCCCATACGCGGTAAAGAATACTACCTCGGGTTTTTTCGCAAACAAACGCTCAATTTCAGCCCGGTAATCGATCTTCTTCTCATCGTACCTGACTGCCTCAAGCCAGGTTTTACCGGCCTTTTTCACGGTCTTCTCGGTCCAGATCTCAATCCCGATTCCAAAGGGGTTATTCACGGTAATCGAGGCAAATGTTCCGGCTCCGCTCTCAAGGGCAAATTCAGCCAACCTGCTGCCCATCACCTCATCGAGCCCTATGATGTTAAAGAAGTAAGGTCCAATCTCTCGAAGCTTGGGGCTGGTAGAGGCCTCGGCGATCTGGATTACCTTCTTTGAATTCGTCCATTGTCCTGTTGGCAGGCTAATACCGCTCGAGTAAGCCCCCAGGATCAGCGGCACCTTGTTTATCTCCACAAGCTTGTGTACCGCATCCATGCCTCCCTTGGGGCTGGATTCAGTATCCTCCCAGATGATCTTCAGAGGGTGACCACAAATCCCCCCGGCGGCATTGATCTCCTCCAGCGCAAGCTGCTCCCCCCGTTTCATATCGAGACCCTGAACCGCGTTCGTTCCGGTTAAAGGATTGATAGAGCCGATCACGATCGGCTCGGCTGCGCAAACTGGAGACGAGACTCCGGCGATTACGATCGCAGCAAAAAATGATACTGCCATAACAAACCAGGTAACCCTTTTCATTCTAACCCCCTTCTTGTTGGTTAACGATTGATAACATCCCCCCTGCCGTTTAATATTTCTTTTATTTGTTCCCACCCCCTTTCCGCTGAATCCTTGAGGGACTCTCTATAGGATTCCCCCTGGATGCTGATTTAGAATCCGGAGAAATCGAGTAATGTCCCTATGCATAGAAAAGAATCGCTTTTTCATCCTTCATTTTTCAACCTTATCCTGAATAAAGTCAATCAGAACAACTTCACCCATTGCTCCATTACTCCAATGGGGGCGAAGCCCTAAGCCCTCACCCCCCTAAATAGGCCTCCCGGATCTTCTGATTGGAGAGTATCTTGTCCGCACGATCCTCAAATTCGTTCCTGCCCATTGTCAGTACGTACCCTCGATCTGATATACTCAACGATTGGTAGGCATCCTGCTCAATAATAACGACAGCCCTGCCCAGCTTTTTATGGATATCCGCTATCGTCATGAAGACCTCCTCAGCCATCTTGGGGGAGAGCCCTGCTGAGGGCTCATCCAGCATAAGAAGTTCGGGTTCTGACATCAAGGCTCGGGCCATACCCAGCATTTGCCTCTCACCGCCACTCAAGGTACCGGCGTTTTGCTTCAGCCTCTTGGCCAGTATAGGAAAGAGTTGAAAGGATTTTTCCATTCTCTCCTTGATTCTATCCTTGGCCTGAATAAAACCGCCCATCTCCAGGTTTTCCCTCACGTTCAGTGAGGGGAAGACATTGCCAAGTTGGGGAACATAGCCGAATCCTCGGATCACCTTTTCATGAGGGTGGAGACGGGTAATGTCCTCGCCTTTCCAGGAGATAGATCCTTCAAAGATGGATATGTAGCCCATGATTGCCTTAAGCAAGGTGGATTTCCCGGCCCCATTGGGGCCAATGATGGTGATTGCCTCCTGTTCACCCAGATAGATGGAGACACCATGGAGAATCTCCGATCTTCCATATCCAGCAACAATATTGTTGGCTTCAAAAATCTTCACGGAACAGATCTCGTTTGGAACTTCCTGAAAGGTAGGCTTCCAGGACCTCTTTACTCCTTTGTATCTCCTCGGGTGTTCCCTCAGCGATTTTTTGACCGAAATCCAACACGATGACTCTATCGCAGATCTCGCTTATCACCCTCATGTTATGCTCTACAAGGAGGATGGTTATCCCCCGTTCGTCCCTTAGATTCCTGATGGCAACCATCAGATCCTTCACCAGCGTTGGGTTCACGCCAGCGGTTGGCTCGTCCAGCAAAAGGAGCTTCGGCTCAGACATCAGTATCCTCCCCAGGGAAAGAAGCTTTTTCTGTCCCCCTGAGATGTTTTCCGCATATTCGTTTTTTAGATCTGTAAGCTGGACGAGCTCGAGGATATCAAGGGCATTGTTGAGGTGACCTTCGTGCTCTCTTTTTATCCGCTGGGGTTTCAGAAAGACATTGCATATCCCCTCCCCGCACTGTCTCTTGGGGGCCAGGAGAAGGTTCTCCAGAACGGTCATTTTTTCCGGGATCTCGCTTATCTGAAACGTCCTTCCGATCCCCAGCATCGCTATTTTGCATGGCTCAAGGCACTCGATCTTCTCCCCTTGAAAATAGATCTCACCGCCATCCTTTCGGTAAAACCCGGATATTACACTAAAGAGCGTGCTCTTTCCCGATCCATTTGGCCCGATAAGCCCTGTAATGGAATTGGATTCCACGGTAAAGCTTACCCCATTGAGGGCCAAGATGCCACCAAAGCTCTTGTATACCTTTTCTATCTTTAGTATAATATTTTCTTCCAATTTTCTATCCGGTATCGTTCTCAACTGCCTTTATCGCTTCTTTCAGCGGGATGGCTATCAGTAGATCGGCTTCTTCTCCTTGATCAACCCTTCCTTCATGAAAATCATGGCAACCACAATGAGAACCCCTATCGCAACCATCCTGAGGCTTGCCAAGGTGACCTCTTCGATAGGGATGTAATCCTTGAGGAAGCGCGTGGAATTGTAGAATGCCATGATAATCACCGCCCCTATGAGCGCTCCTCTGTTGTTGGCCTTTCCCCCCACGATCACCATGGCCCAGACGATAAAGGTCTCCAGGGGCAAGAACTGATCGGGGCTGACAAAACCATGGTAGTGAGCCCAGAGACATCCAGCTAAACCGCCAAAGGAACCTCCTATGGCCATTACCTTCATGCGAAATGCTTTCACATCCTTTCCCAGGGTTTGGGGGAGGTTGCCACCGGACCTGATGCTCTTTATTACCCTGCCAAAGGGTGATTGGGTAAGGGTATTGATAATCAAGTAGGTTGCCAGCAGGCATACGAGGACAACAGACAGATAAAAG
Organism: uncultured Desulfobacteraceae bacterium; assembly: GCA_964389665.1. Classification (GTDB taxonomy): domain Bacteria; phylum Desulfobacterota; class DSM-4660; order Desulfatiglandales; family B25-G16; genus B25-G16. The sequence continues at coordinate 4,778 of CAYMFC010000052.1, forward strand.
AAGGGGTACGCGTAGGCTGAGAAAAGGGATCTGAGGGGCTGCGGGATTCCCCCAATGCCAAAGGATCCTCCCTGGTAGGGCCCCCCACCGACAACCCAATCCTCGTTGAGAAAGAATATGCGAACGACCTCCGCTGCGGCGAGCGTGGCAATTGCCCAGTAGTCTTCCTTTAGGTTGGCCGTGGGTATGGAGATCACGTACCCGAAAAGACCTGCAATGACCATTGCCCCCAAAAGGCCGATGATGAACGGCATCTTGAATACCAGCACCAGGATGGTTGAAGTATATGCTCCCAGGCAGAAAAACGCTACGTGCCCGAAGTTGGCTAATCCGGTAAAGCCATACTGGAGGTTAAGGCTTAGGCTCAAGATGCCATAGATGCCCATCATTATGGCCAGATACGCCAAAAAATTAACAAGACCCATCATCCTTCCTTTTTCCTTCCTAGAATGCCGCGAGGACGTATGAGCAGGACCGCGATCAGGATGATAAAACTGATGGCCGCTTTGTATCCCGTGGGAATAAAGAGATCCTTTGAGAAGCCCAGTATCCCTCCAAGGCTCAGTATTGAACCGAAGTTGATATACAGGCCCAAGTTCTCAGCGAATCCGAGTACTAGGGCCCCCACCATGGCCCCGTAAGGGTTGCCGATTCCACCTAATATGGTGGCGCAGAATACCGGCACGATAATGGCGAATCCCATATAGGGGAGAATATAGGTTTCCAATCCCATCAGGATGCCACCAAGAGAGGCAAAAGCGATAGCGATAAACCAGACCCGTGTGATGATCTTTTCGGTCGCAATACCACTCGCCTGGGCGAGCTCCGGGTTATCAGAGGAGGCCCGCATGGCCTTGCCCAAGGTGGTGTGATGAAGCAGCAAGTGAAAGAAGAACATGGCAGCAACCCCTACGAGGATGATCCAGATCTGCAGAGGGGTAATTCGAAAATATTCGGTAATGATCGGGGCTTGTATGGGAACTGAATAGCTCTGCGCATCAGCTCCCCATATCGCCCGTATCAAATTTCTCAAGGCGATGCCTAATCCCAGGGATGTCACCATAACGATAATGCCGCTGGAGCCTCTCATCCGTTTGAACACGGCCCGATCGAGTGCGATGGAGAGAAATCCCGTTATAATCGATGCTAATAGTGCAGCAGGTATGATGGGTAATCCTAGAGTCACGTTTAGAAAGAGGGCCAGGTAGACACCTACCACAGCAAGCTCCGTATGGGCGAAGTTCGCGAATTTCAATATATCATACACGATAGTCAGCCCCAGGCTCAGGAGCGTTAGTTCAGAGGCCCTCACGATGCTATTGATTACAACCTGCGCAAACGTCATAGTGTTTTTCTCTCATCATGTCTTGATGTATTCTCGGAGGGCAGTTCTACCGTGGTGAGCGATACTAAAATCATTATGATATTGTTAATACATTTTTGCCAGAACTTTTTCGTTATGCCTTTTCAGGCGCAGGAGATTGACCAAGAGGTATAGTTGAGTTTTCCCTTAAGGTCAACATAGAAAGCTAAATTGTGTTGACACGAGGAGATGGTTCTCTATAGTTTTAGGTGCTTACAATCGATAGGCGCTCTTTAGGGAAGAGGGGTGAGGATATGAAAACGCAACGACTGCTTTATTTATCGAGAAATGATGTTGAAACAGCAGGGTTACCCATGGAGAAGATCATAGAGGCCCTGGATGAGGCCTTCAGGGAAAAGGGGCATGGGAGGATAGAGATGCCGCCAAAGCCGGGGATTCATACCATGCCTGATGCCTTCATCCATGCAATGCCCGCCTACATTCCCTCTCTTGGTTCAGCCGGTATCAAATGGGTGAGCGGGTATCCGGAGAACTACAAGAGAAACCTTCCCTATATCACCGGGCTGCTCATCCTGAACGACCCTGAAACGGGCTTTCCCCTGTCGGTGATGGATTGTACCTGGATCACAGCCATGCGAACAGGAGCAGCCACCGCTGTGGCGGCAAAGTATTTGGCAAACACGGAATCAAAGACCATAGGAATCCTGGGTTGCGGGGTCCAGGGCAGAACCAACCTCAAGGCCCTGAAGATCGTCTTACCAGCGCTCCATGAGGTGAAGGCCTACGATATATCGGACGATGCAGCCAGCAGGTATGGCGAGGAGATGAAGAGAGAAACCGGGCTTGATATTACGATTGTGGGAAACCCCCTTGAGGCGGTTGAGGGTTCGGATATCATCGTGACAGCCGGCCCAATCCTCAAGACCCCGAATCCGGCCATTGAGGGCGAGTGGCTGAAGGCAGGGGTGTTTTCCTCTCCGGTTGACTTCGATTCCTACTTCAAGAAATCCGCCTTTGATACCTGCGACAAGTTCGTGACCGATGACACGGACCAGTGCCTCTACTATAAATCCCTGGGATACTTTCAGCACATACCCGAGATTCACGCCGATCTCGGAGAGATAGCCGCCGGGTTGATGCCCGGCAGGCAAAGTAGTGATGAGAGGATCATCTGTGCGAACCTCGGGCTGGCCATGGACGATATGGCAACGGCCATAAAGATTTACAACAGAGCTGTGGAGCGCAACATCGGCACATGGCTTGAACTGTAATCGCCGCCCTTGCTTGTCTTCCAGATACCTTAACCTCCTGAGAAACCTAAGTAAGTTTCTCTTATCAATAACCCTGAAGCGTAGCGCCAGGGCCATGCGCTCCTGAGTAACTTGATACAAAAGAACAGGGAGATACCTTTTTTGCCAATGGACAGAGCACCCGGCAGGACTCTTGATTTAGGCGGTTTGACGATTAGATATTTTGAAAAACTCCAGATTCAGCATATGTTTCCGTAATTTAACTTTGATGGCTTCGTAACTCATCTAATTGTCATGCCGGACTTGACACGGCATTTAGATCCTATTGAATTTACTGGATTCTGGATTCCGGCTTCCGCCGGAATGACAGAAAAATTAAAAAAAATGGCTTTTTACGAGTTCATCAACTTTCCTTCTTAGATTTTGTTTCGAAGTTCGGATTTCGTGCTTCGAGTTTTTAGTAACTAGAGACAACAGTTATCAGATTAACATCTGAGGCTTTAAAATAGTACCGGCCGGTTTTAAGGGAACGGCGATATGCCTGATAGGAGGATTACAAAGCATCCGATCCTGAGCATTCCCAAGAGAAAGAAGGTCGGATTTTACTGGAACAAACGGAGATTGCAGGCCAATGCTGGAGAGGTGATCTCATCTGCACTCTTTGCCAACGGGATCCATGTGTTCGGCCATCATGCAAAGGATGGATCGGCCCAGGGGATATTTTGCGCCAACGGCCAGTGCGCCCAATGCATGGTGATTGCCAATGGGATCCCGGTGAAGTCCTGCATGACCAGGGTGGAAGAGAATATGGTCGTGGAGAGCCTTGAAGGCCTCCCAGTTCTTCCAGGTACGATGGAGGAACGGCATTTTTCGCCTCTTGAGGAACGGGAAACCGATGTGCTGATCATCGGCGGGGGGCCCGCAGGCCTTTCAGCGGCCCTTGCCTTTGGTGAACGAGGGATTGACACCCTCATCGTGGACGATAAGGACCGGTTAGGCGGCAAATTGGTGCTCCAGACCCACAAATTCTTCGGCTCAATCGAGGATTGCTACGCGGGAACCAGGGGCACCGATATAGCCAAGATCCTGGAAGAGAATATTCAGGGCTATCCCTCTATAACGGTATGGCTCAACAGCACAACGATGTATGTGTTCAGCGATAAAAAGGTGGGTATTGTCACGAACAACACCCGCTATAGGATTGTCAACCCAAAGGTCGTGTTGAACGCGGCAGGGGCGCGGGAGAAGTCCCTGATATTTCCCGGAAACACCCTGCCCGGCGTATACGGGGCAGGGGCGTTTCAAACCCTGGTGAACCGAGATCTCATCAAGCCCTCAAAGAGGATATTTGTGGTGGGAGGGGGTAATGTCGGATTGATTGCCGCCTATCATGCCTTACAGGCCGGCATCGATGTGGTGGGGATCGTTGAGGCCCTTCCCCGATGCGGTGGATACCAGGTTCATGCGGATAAAATAAGGCGCCTCGGTGTTCCCATCTATACGAGCCACACAATTATGAGCGCCAATGGAGAGGAGCACGTCGAGTCGATCACGGTGTGCGAGATCGGCGGAGATTTTAAGCGTATACCGGGTACTGAGAAGACTTATGCCTGCGATACTGTGTTGATCGCGGTAGGGCTTAGCCCCGTGAACGAATTCTTCGAGGAGGCAAAACAGGCTGGGGTAACAGTCTTCGCAGCAGGCGATGCGAGGGAGATCGCCGAGGCCTCCTCTGCCATGTTCGCCGGGAAGATCGCCGGCCTGGAGATCGCGCGCGAGCTGGGTGCAGAGGGAATAGAAATTCCTTCGGAATGGCATGAGAAGGCGGAAATCCTCAAAGGCCCTCCTGGCCCAATTGAAAAGCCCGTCTATGATCCCCTGCCCGATCGGAAAATCACCCCTGTATTCCACTGCGCGCAGGAGATTCCCTGCAACCCCTGTGTATCGGTGTGTCCAAAAGGGGTCATTTCAATTCCGGGAGATTCCCTTATGGGAAGGCCCAGGATCGAGAATGATCAGTGCATCGGCTGCAACAAGTGTGTCTTGGTCTGCCCGGGCCTGGCGATAACGCTCGTCGATTATCGCCGGGATGCAAACAATCCGTTGGTTTCCCTTGCCTATGAGCTTTACAACTACAAGGTTAAAGAAGGAGATACGATCCTGTTGACAGACTACGAGGGCAATCCCCTTCAGAAGGCAGCGGTTATTGAGGTTGTGATCAACAAGGCCTCGCGCAAGACGCAAATCGTAAAGGTCAGGGTCGCAAAGGGGATTGCAAGGAAGGTGGCGGGATTCAGGGTTCAGAGAGAGGAGGCCACCCTGCCCATGGCAAAGCCCTTTGCGGAGAGAATTCCCGATGACGCCATAGTGTGCCGGTGCGAGAGGGTGACCGCCGGAGAGATTCGAAGATGGATCAGGAGGGGCATACGGGATCTGAACCAGATCAAGGCAATCACCAGGGCGGGCATGGGTGCCTGCGGTTCCAAGACGTGCGGTGATCTCATAGTGCAGCTTTTTAAGGATGAAGGGATACCCGTAGAGGAAGTCACACCGCACACGATACGGCCGCTCTTTATTGAGGCGCCCCTCGGCGTGTTTTGCAGCTTCGGTTCCGGTGGTGAAGATGAATAAATCATACGATTTGATTGTAATCGGCGCGGGATCGATCGGTGTCCCTGTTGCCCTGGAATTTGCAAAGAAGAATCACTCCGTGTTGGTTCTTGACGCGCTCTCCTCGCCCGGGCAGGGAGAGGATAAAAAGGCGATTGGTGGTATCAGGGCCAGCCATTCGGATAAGGGAAAGATACGGGTCTGCCAGAGGAGTATCGAGATCTTCTCAGGCTGGAAGGAACTCTATGGAGAAGATATTTCCTGGAAAAACAACGGGTATTCGTTTCCTGCGTACACGGAAGAACATGAAACACTGCTGAAAGAGCTTATGGGTATCCAGCACGATTTTGGCCTTACCATTCAATGGCTCTCGCCAGAGGAGTACCGGGAACTCAATCCCGGAATATGCATGCGAGGGCTGAGGGGGAGCACCTATTCTCCGGGAGACGGGTCCGCATCGCCGCTGCTCTTTACCCAGTCGTGTTATTTTAAGGCAATGGAGCAGAGAGCACAGTTCAGGTTTCATGAGAGGGTGATGGAATTTAGCATTGATAAAAGCAGGATTTCTGTAGTAAAGACGGATAAAAATCAATATCATGCAGCCCATGTGCTCAATGCCGCCGGGTCGTATGCGCGGGAGGTCTCTCGCATGGCCGGAATTGATATTCCCGTGCAGCCGGATTCCCATGAGGCCGGTATCTCGGAGCCCATCAAGCCCTGCATGGGGCCCATGGTAGTGGATATGCGAAATGAGCCGGGATCGAAGAATTTCTACTTCTACCAGAATACTGAGGGCCAAGTGGTGTTCTGCCTGACCCCTGATCCTCCGGCTTGGGGCACGGATTGTCGGTCCACCTCGCGTTTTTTACCGATGATTGCCAGAAGGATGATCGCGATCATGCCCATGCTCGCGAACCTCAGGGTTCGGCGAACCTGGAGGGGGCTCTACCCCATGACGCCCGACGGCTTTCCCATCGTGGGCAGGATGAGGGAGCTTGAGAACTTCTATCAGGCTGTCGGCATGTGCGGCCAAGGCTTCATGCTCGGACCGGGCATGGCGGAGATGATCTACCGGGTGTTCACCGGAGCCTGCAGCCGGGAAGATCTTGAGATCCTCGAGCATTTCGATCCCTATCGTAATCTCGAGCGTGAGGAGGTATTCAAATAATTGGTACTGCCGGTTGCATCAGGAGCGTTATCCGTAGGGCGAAGGAGCCCGAAAAAGACCGTTGTATTAACAACCTGTAGGAATTCAGAGATATGCACTTAGCTATGAGGTCATACTATGGTGTCATCTAGAGATAATAACAGGAGAGAATGTGCGAGATTCGAGTATCCCCTTCATCCTATCGAGAAGGGCTATAACAACAGGACCCTCTATGTGAACCTCACCGAAAACGCCATCAACAGTAAACCGGTATCCGATGAGATGAAGAGGACATTTATCGGTGGAAAGGGATTTGATC
>CAYMFC010000053.1:0-11346 GCA_964389665.1 uncultured Desulfobacteraceae bacterium
GAGGATTGAAATGATCGAAAGGCATGTCACTTTCAATGTTATCCACGGAAAGGAAAAAGACTTTGAGGCGCTCTTCCGAGAGGCTTACGGCGTGGCTATGTCGAAGCAACCTGGGTTTGTCTCGGTGACACTTCTTAAAGAACATGAAAAAGAGGCGGTTTACCAGATGACGATTCGATTTCAATCTCTTGAAACAGCGGCCGCCTGGAGAGACTCGGCGGATCATAAGGCCCTCTCCCCTAAGATCAAAGCGCTCTATAAGGAGAGTGCTGTCCAGGTATATGAGGTGATCGCCGATAGGTGAGAAAGGAGCGAAAGAGAAGATGGAGAGGGTGAGACTCGGAATTGATCGGTTCTCAGCTCGCAGCCCATCTTGAGCTACACAGCCTCGCAACCTTGAGGGGAAATAAGGTAAATGTCGTTGCGGTAACCTCGAAGAACAAAGATCATGCGGAGGCCTTTGCCAAGAAATTCGGTATCACCGATTCCTACGACGATTATCGGCGCATCCTTCAGCGAACCAGATGCAGCACTTATGAATCAAGGAAAAGGGGGTTTGTGATGTCTCCATATCTCATTGCAGCAGAAAAATTAAGGGCCTTTGGCCAGGGGGTGCTTCAGAAAGTGGGGGTACCCGAGGAGGATGCAAGAATAGTTGCAGAGATCCTGGTGGAGTCCAATCTAAGGGGCGTCGATACCCATGGTATCTATCTCAGCAACCTGTACGTGCGACGGCTGAAACAGGGTTTAATGAATCCAACCCCCCAATTCTCCTTCGAGAAAAAGAGAGCAGGGGTGGGAATTCTGGATGCGGATTTCTCTCTGGGCCAGCTCTCAACCCTCGAGGCAGCGCGAAAAGCCGTGGAGCTCGCCCGGGATGCCGGAGTAGGTATCGTTGCGGTGAAGAATTCCAACCATTTCGGTGCGGGCGCCTACTATGCGGAGTACTGCGCGAAACAAGATTGCATCGGGTTAGTCATGTCGGATGGGGAGTGTGATGTGATTCCCTTTGGAGGCCGCGAGAAATTTCTCGGCACCAATCCCATATGCTGCTGTATCCCTTCGGGAGCCTATCCCTGGTTTTGCATGGATATGGCCACCAGCGAAGTGGCCTTCGGTAAGGTGCGTGCGGCGGCAGAGGCGGGGAAAACGATTCCGCCGAATTGGGCGGTGGACCGGGAGGGAAAACCGGTGACCGATGCCGCCAAGGCATATGCGGTGGTGCCGATGAGTGGGGCCAAGGGGTATGCCGTTGGCCTGATGATCGAAATCCTTTCGAGCCGGTTTACGGGGATGCCGTACGGTGCCCATATCGTACGCAAATTTGATGATTGGGACAATAAGGCCTTTATGGGGCATTACGTTCAGGCAATAGACATTTCGGCATTCTGCCCTGTGGAGGAGTTTAAGAGGCGCATGGATGAGCTTTTTGCCGAGCTAAAGAACCAGCCGAGAGCGAATGGAGTTGATGAGATTCTGATACCGGGTGAGCCTGAGTTGCGAACAAAGGTTCAAAGGGAGAATGAGGGGTGTCCCATCAGAGAACAAGATGCTGCCCTGCTTCGAAAACTGGGTGAGGATTTTGGTGTTCCATCTCCAGTCTGAGCGAAGTCAACTCAATTGTTCCTCTGATGCTCGGTTGATGATAATCGGACAGATGAATTTCTGTAATGCTGAGATAACCCTTCAAAAGGAGTTTCTCTGGCCGAGATGGAATTCTTGGTCGATATGAACCAGATGCACCTCTTCGATAAGTCTACTGAAGAGGTGTTATGGGATCAGCTGCTCGTCGGTAACCTGGGACGTACGCAAAAGATTTGAGGAGAGGATACGCCTCATCTTCTTGGGAGGAGAGGAGATGCCTGAGGAGGAAAAATTCCTTGGCGCGAATTGGCTCTTGGACACTCAGGAGGCAATAGGCCTGTATCATGAGGTTGCAGTTCCCTTGAGAGAAGAAGTCGGCATCATCGACACGCATACCCATCACAATCTCAGGCAGATCGTCGAAAACCGCCCCTTCCCCAATATCTGGAGGGCCGAGGTGCTTGAGCTCCGAGAAGAATATGAGAACAACGATCACTATATTATCCAGCTCGCGGCCAAGGTCAGCGGGTTTTCACAAGCCCTCGCCCGGGACCCTGAGATCTCCGATTACGATAAGTGGATGGCCCTCAGCAGGGTCTTCCCTGAGCTTGAGGGTAATCATGTTCATCAGTGGCTGCATCTGGATTTGCGGAGGATGTTCGGTATCGGCTTGCTACTGAAGGGGGATACCGGAGATGAAATCTGGGCGGCGGCCAATATGCGCCTACAGGAAAAGGATATGCTGCCCCAGGCCATACTGAAGAGGATTCGTGCAAGGGTTATCTGTACCACGGATGATCCCTCGGACGACTTGGGCTATCACGAAATGGCGGGAAAGATACAGGGAATCACGTTCCTGCCAACCTTCAGGCCGGATTCCTATTGCAACATCTTCAGCGATGATTGGCGATCAAAGGTCGAAGGAATCTGTCAATTAACCGGCGAGGATGAGACACTCAAAGGCTTTGTCCGGGCCCTTAACAAGAGACACGAATACTTTGCCGAACGGGGGGCAAGGGCAAGCGACCACGGGCTGCTGGAGCCCTACGGGCTGGAGGTAACCGAGAAGAGGGCGGAGGAGATCTTCTATGCCGCGTATAGAAAAGGGGAAAGGTACGGGATCAGGTCCGTTGAAACACGGGAGTTCATTTCCTACATGATGCATCGATTCTGTGAGATGAACCAGGAGAAGGGAATGGTTACCCAGATCCATTACGGCGCATTCAGAAATGCCAATGAGTATCTATTCAAGAGTTGGGGTACGGACGTTGGCGGGGATATCTCCCTGGATACGGTCAACGTGGTGGAAAACCTCAGGCCGTTGCTCTCGAGATTTTTCAGCGGGGAAACCCGGAATCAATCCCATCTCCTTCTGTACTCCATGAATCAAACCTATGGCCATGTTCACGTGATGCTTGAGCGGGCCTTTCCTCATGTGCATGCTGGGTTTCCATGGTGGCACAATGACACACCCTACGTGATGGAGCAGTACTTGCTCCACGCTGCGGGAGCATCTCTTCTCGGCACGGGCGGTGGTCCCGTGTGCGACGGAAGAAAGATCCTGTCCGTAGGCAGCCGTTTCGAGGTCTTTGACAGGGTGATTTGCAGAGCAATAGGCAAACTGGTTTCGGATGGACAAATGTCAAAGCAGGGCGGTACCAAGGCGGTAAAGGGGCTGATGTATGAGAACCAGAAAAGGCTCTTCCGTTTGTGATAGTCATCAGGAGAAGACAGTTCGCTGCTCGCAAGGCAAAGACCGAATAGATAGTACTCTACTCCGGGATCGCAGCACATGGTCTGCGGCTACAGCTCAGAGTGCAGGGTCAAGGGGTATATCTACCTCAACCCCCTTGCGCTCTGCCGAGAGGTACGCGGCATAAAGCACGCCCACGATATCGCTCGCTACCAGGAGGCCCGACTTGGGCTCTCGATCCGTTGCAATGGCGTCAATGAAGTCCTGAATCTCCTGAGGGTACCCAAACATAAAGCTTTCATCCGGTGCAGGAGTGGACCAACCCTGTTTGGTCCCGATCTTCTCCATCACGTACACATCGGCGAGCTGTTCCTCCTGGGGGTTGTAAAGCTCCATGGCATTAATAGGGCTCAAGTTGCACCGGGCCCTGTGGTTGTTCGCACATATCTCAAGCCAGTTGTGCACACCACCCATTACCAGCTCTGATGCGAAGACGTCGGCAACCATCCCGTCGTCGAATACCACATGTATTTGACAGTAGTCCTCGATATCCTCGTAATCGGTCCTGAGAAATCCCTTGTCGATGAACCGGGGATTGCGCGTGATCTCATGAGTTCGCGCGCTCACCGCCTTTGGTCGAATCGCCTTTCCATCGCGGGAGAGCCCCTCAATTTGTTTTAGGTAAAGGATAGCGGATAACGGATGGCAGCTTTTGCCCACAATCGATCCCCCTCCCGAGAGCCTCCAGATCCCATAGGCTGGTGATAGACTTCCCGAGTGGGACTGATCTCCCAAAGCCCACAGTATCTGGCCTTTTGTTTTGGCGATAATCTCGGCTTCCTTTTGCACCGCTGGGGCATAAATCCAGTTCTCCGCATAGCAGAGCCTTTTATTGCTCTTCAAGGCAGCCGCAATAATGCGCCTGGCACTGGCAACCGCCTCCTCGAGCATCTTCTCCTTTGAGAAGGTATTTCCCTTAAAACTCGCATCTCCCGTTGGACCAAAATATCCTGTAAATGGCTTCTCAATAACCAGATGCTTTCCCGCTTCAAAAGCGGCAATGGAAATGGGTTCATGGGCGTATCCCGGGGTGCAATTGTCCACCACATCCACTTCGGGAAGCAGTTCATCAAGGGAGTCAAAGGCCTTGATTCCCCGTTCTTTCGCAAATTTTTCACGATGCTCTCTGGTAATTGAGGTAACGCCTACCACGTCGATATCTACCCCCGTGACACGTTGATAGGCCTCATAGTGAAACTCGGCTGCATAACGGCTGCCAACGATTCCGATACGGATGGTGCTGCTCATAATTACCTCCGTGATCACGAATACATAGCTGATACCTGACGGGAGCCTTTCAATCCCCGAGGAACCCGCAGTTTCCATCAAGTATTTCCCCAGTGATGAAGTCGGCCTTATCCGAGGCCGGAAAGATGACGGCCTCAGCCGCATCATCAGGTTTGCCGAGTCGCTTCAAAGGGATTGCCTCAATGATGGATTTCCACTGTTCCTCCGACTACTGGGCGCTCATCTCCGTTTCAATCGCACGGCAAGATACTCTTCAAAAATATACCTAATCTTTAGCACCCATCGACCATGGCAGACAGGTCCCCCTCGTCGGGCACCTTATCAATGAAGCCCTTCATCATCCAGGTAGAAAAGGGAAGGCAGATGATGAGAAAGGCGATCTTAGGAAGACCAGCTCTTATTGTACGTTCTTAATCCAATCTAACACTCGGCGCGTCAAAGCCGTGATCTCAGCCCAGTTCCCGGCCGCAACCAGATCCTTTCGGATGAGTTTAGAGCCTATGCCGACACACGCCACGCCTGCCTCGAACCATGCTTTTATGCTCTCTTCAGTGGCGTCGACTCCACCGGTGGGCATGATACGTGTCCAGGGGCAGGGCCCCAGCACCGCCTTCACAAAGCCTGGGCCTCCAACTGAGTCACCGGGAAAGATCTTGACGATTTCGGCCCCGAACTCTTCGGCATAGGAGATCTCGGAAACGCTACCACAGCCGGGAATATACGCGACTTTTCTCCGGTTACATAACCTGGCAATGGTCTCATTGAGAAGGGGGCCGACTACAAAGTTCGCACCATAGGCAATGGACAGTGCTGCTGTCGGCTCATCAATCACTGAGCCGACTCCCAGGATTATTTCAGGAGAAGTCTTGCTAAAATATCGCGAAATTTCCTTGAAAACCTCCAGTGCAAAGTCACCTCGATTCGTAAACTCCACCACCCTGGCTCCTCCTGCCATGCAGGCTTCCACCACCTTCTTTGCCACTTCTACATCGGCATTGTAGAAAAGCGGCACCAGACCGGTAGAAAGCATGGTATTGAACACTTCCAGTCTTGTAAACTGTGCCATATCTGTCAATCTCCTTTCTAGGCTATTTAACGCGACACCCGGCCTGAGGTATCTCCGGCAGCGAGCTTCTCCACATCGGCTACGGTTACCATATTAAAGTCGCCGAAAATCGTATGTTTCAGACAGGATGCGGCTATTGCAAAATTGAGCGCGCCTTGCGGGTCATCTCTATAGGTGCGCAGGCCGTAGATTAACCCAGCAGCAAAGGCATCACCAGCCCCTACTCGATCCACGATGTGGATTATGTCGAAGGTGGGGCCAATGTAGAGTTCTCCGCGGTCCCATAGGGTTCCCGACCATGTGTTATGACTGGCAGAGAGCGAGCCTCGCAACGTTATGGCAATGGTCTTGAGGTTGGGAAAGGACTTCGCAAGCTCTTCACACACGTAGCGGTACTTTTCCGCCTCAACCTTGCCTGCCGTGACGTCGGCGTCGGGCGCCTTGATTCCGAAGACCTTGTCCGCATCTTCCTCGTTTCCGATGGCGATGTCGCAGTAACGTACCAGCTCCTGCATGACCTCGCCCGGCTGTTTGCCCCATTTCCACAGTTTCGCGCGGTAGTTCAAATCACATGACACAGTCAGTTTCATCTCTTTCGCAGCCCGGACTGCTTCTACGCACACATCAGCCGTGCCTGCCGAAATGGCGGGTGTGATTCCGGTCCAGTGGAACCAGTCGGCATCGGCAAAGACCTTCTTCCAATCAATCATTCCACGCTCAATAGCGGCAGTAGACGATCCTGCCCGGTCGTAGATCACCTTGCTGCCTCGCTGCTCGGCACCCATCTCGAGGAAGTAGATCCCCAGCCGGTCGCCCCCGCGTACGATCTTGTCCACGCCCAAGCCGTACTGGCGCAGGAACTGGATGCACGCTTCGCCTAAGTCGTTGTTGGGCAAACGGGTGACGTAATCAATCGGCACACCGAAGTTAGCCAGTGAAACCGCCACGTTGGCCTCGCCTCCACCGTAGATGACATCAAAGGATCGAGCCTGCCCGAAACGCAAAAAGCCCGGCGGTGACAACCGCATCATAATCTCACCAAAGGTTACCACTTTCTTTGACATCTTCAGGATCTCCTCTATGATTTTATTGAGTCATTTTTAGACGCCTATAAAAGCGAAGATCTTTATTTCGTATCGAGTTTATATAACAGACTTATTACAAGATACGGGCTGATGCTTGCTATAAAAGAAAGAATGATTGCCCATTATTTTTTCATTAGAGATAAAAGGCAAGCCACTGTGGCCCATATTTCATGAGTAATATACTATGCGCGATAAGGTCTTGCTTTTAGGCAATTCAACATAGTGCATTGTCACTCGGGTGTCAATTGAGAAAAACCCGTCTGAAAAAGCGCCCGCAACATTTTACCGGGAACCTTTACACCCCACTAAATGCGCTGAATCCGCCATCTACAGGAACAACAATCCCCGTTACAAAGGAAGAAGCGTCAGGAGAGAGAAGCCAGATGATGGTGCCGATTAAGTCCCTGGGGTCACCGAACCGGCCTATGGGCGTGTGTTCGATGATAGTGCGACCACGGGGTGTCAGGTCTCCGGTTGCCTCGTCGGTCAAAAGGAACCGGTTTTGTTCTGTCAGTAAAAAGCCGGGTGCAATGGCGTTCACGCGTATATGTGGTGAGTACTCCTGGGCCATGTGTACCGCCAGCCACTGGGTAAAGTTGCTCACAGCAGCCTTGGCGGCTGCGTATGCAGGTGTCCTGGTCAGTGGCCGGAAGGCGTTCATGGAAGAGATATTAAGAATGGAACCCCCGCCTTGCCCTACCATGGATTTGCCGAAAATTTGGCTGGGGAAGATTGTACCGAGAATGTTCAGATCGAATACCCAGCGAATAGCGTCGGAGGGCAGTTCAAAGAACGATAGCTCTTGCGAGGTGCTCGCCTGCTTCTTATTGCCGCCCGCGCCGTTGATCAGGATATCCACACGGCCAAACCGTGCCAGTACCTCGTCACGGGCAGACTCCAGGCTCGTTTTATCGAGTACATCGCACTCTACGCCGATTGCCTCGCCATGTGCCTCCACGATCTCGTCGGCTACCTTTTTTGCTCCATCCTCCACTATATCGAGTACTGCCACTTTTGCCCCTAATCGTGCCAGAGCGCGACTCATCTCGCCGCATAGCACGCCACCGCCTCCGGTGATCGCGGCTACTCTTCCCGAAAATTGGAAAAGATCCTCTAAGTATCTTGTATCCATATCGCCTCCTAGGGTCTAATTCCTCGATCATGCTCGACGCTGCAGGGGCTTTGATTTTTTTATAAAATCTTTCAATCCCCAAATTTTATTATAGCATATCATTAAAAATAATACTTGAGCAGGTGATCCCGGCCTCTGCCTTGAGAAGCTCGGATATGTCGACCGTCTTTACCTGAAAGCCGAGGTCGTGCAAGCTCTCTATCGTGCGCCTGAACCCGGCATGAACGCACACGCAGTTGTCTAGTAAGAGCGCATTCGCAGCCCATGGTTCGGCCTCCGGCACGGTGATAACGCGAAAGCCCTTAAAGGGATTCGGGTCAATCCAATGGGGGTTCATCAGTATGGTTTCAGCATCGATAAGGGTGCATGCGGACTTCAGGTGCAGGCAGCCTCGAACGGGAACCGGAATAACCCGGTATCCAAAGGGCTCTAGGATTGCGGTAAGGGAGCCGGCGCCGGCTGCGTTGGTGCGGGGTGTGATTCCAACGAAGACCTTCCCTCCGGCCCGCAGCACATCGCCACCCTCGAGTGTTGCGGGAGGCAGGATACGGTCTATGGTACGGTAGGCGGCCATCACCGATTCAACGGCGGGAACCTCGGCCCGGCGTGACTCGACGCCCATGCGTGCCATCACCGCGATCTCCTCCACTATAAACGCGGTGTCCTCGATGAAGGTGGAGTCCGGAAAGGAACTGTTCACTGAGAGTTCGATAACCCGCAGCCCGCACTCTTCAAGCAACGAGCAGTATGCTTTATGTTGCTGAACTGCCAGGTCATAGTCAATGGGGCTTCTCTCGATAAAGCTGAGCTCGCATCGGGCGATATTCGGGGAGATTATGTGGGTTATGGCAACGTTCATGCGTTATACACCTCCTGTCACGATGCTAGACGTCTTCATAGCTCAAGATGGTACCATTTCTGTTATGTTTTTGCTGGTTTATAGGGGTAACGGCCAGGATTTTGCCTATAGTGTCTCAGGAGGTAAAGCTGCCTTTGGCCTTATGCCCTGCGCCGATCTTTTTGGCCATAATAAGGGCTGCTTGACCTTTGAAATAACACCCTTCCTCCTTGCCGATCACCATAAACTCTTTCTTCCCGCTAATCCCCCATCATCTTTCCCCCGTGCGGGACCACATCCCCGCCATATTCCCGGCGTTTCATGTATGGTGCGTCTGATCATTGATGCAGAGTGCATCTCAAATACGCGGTTCCGGGTTCAGAGGTTACAATCTAAGCATAGAGGTTCATAGGCACTTCAACGGGGAACCGTGAACGGTGAAACGATCAACCGAGATTTTAGCATATCAGTGTTGATGTCATTATGGTAGGGTGTGGCAAAAAATTAGGAAAAAAGAGGAAAAGATGTTGAATATGAAATCTCTAAATGATATGAGCTTTAAGAGAAATCTTTCCCAAGGGATATAAAATATTTGGATCCCTGTTCTTAAGCCGCACCGTAAAACTCGCCTTTATGAGGATGTCGATAAACAGGCACAGCAATCCTTGGTATAGGCTGAATTGCAGAACGGCGCCCATCAGAAAGAGATTCGCATGAGATCTCAGCCAGGGGACTGCCTGATTATTTCGATTCGCAGATATGGACATGTATGGTCCTCGGAATAACCGCGTGAGGTGCTCACTCGGATACGGATCAAAGGACTTCAACACTGCCGCTCGTGGAATGCTTCGATTAGAGATGTCAAAATCGATGGGGGGATACGAATGACAGAACTGCAGCTCTCTATCCTGGTAAACATGGGGAATCCGCTGAGCGTTTTGGAGGAAGTCAGGACGATCGTTCTTATGATGTTCGCGCACTTTGATTTCAACCAGGTAGATCGCGTATTCAGGGATATAGTGCGCCTTTTCAACGGTGAGTATCCAGGATACCGCACGTGCAACACGGAATACCATAACCTGAGGCATACTACCGATGCATTTCTCGCCATGGCTCGCCTCATGCATGGGGTTACGGTCGGCGGAAGGGAACTTACCATAGAACAAGTAAACCTGGGGCTCATCTGCATCTTGATGCATGATACCGGGTATATCCAGACCCTTGATGATGATGATGGAACGGGGGCGAAGTATACCCGTATAGATAGCAGGCGCAGCATTGGATTCATGGATAGGTACTTACGTGAGAGCGGATTTCCAGAGGAGAATTTTAGGCACTACCCCCAAATCCTGATGTGCACCGGGCTCGATAAGAAGGTGAGCGAGATAGAGTTTCGATCCAAAGAGGCGGAGTTATTGGGCAAGATGCTTGGTACAGCCGATCTCCTGGGTCAGATGGCTGACCGAATCTATCTCGAGAAACTGCTGTTTCTTTACTACGAATTCAAGGAGGGGAGAGTTATTGGATATGACTCAGAGTTTGATCTTCTGAAGAAGACTATGGATTTCTACGACATGATAAAAAAACGACTAGCCACTGAATTGGGCGGCATCAATGAATACATGCATTATCACTTCAAGGTATGCTGGAATGTAAACAGGGATTTATACATGGAGGCCATTGAAAAGAATATAGAATATCTCAAAACCCTGCTTGACAAGCATGACGAGGATTATCGCGAGCATCTGAGTCGAGGTGGAGTGGTAAGAAAACTGAGGGAGAAGCGGATGTAAGCCGGCGTGGCAAAGACGAGCAAAAATATCGACTGTGAATGTCTAACTGGACCATCGGCGAGAGTGGTAACATGCTGAGCGAAAAGGAAAAGATCGATCTCATTACACAGATCGGGCTGGATATCAACCGGGTGAAAGATTTGGATCTTCTCTTAGAACGGATTCTCACCAACGCGAGAAAAATTTTTAATGCCGATGCAGGGTCGATCTATCTCAAGGAAGGCGATCATCTCAGGTTCAGCTACACACAGAATGACACCCTGCAAAGGAGACTGGGGCCGGGGAAGAAACTCGTCTACGCAACCTTCACGATTCCCATCGACAAGCAATCCATCGCGGGTTACGTGGCCAAGAGCTGCGAGTCCGTCAGTATCCCGGA
This sequence comes from uncultured Desulfobacteraceae bacterium, assembly GCA_964389665.1. GTDB lineage: Bacteria > Desulfobacterota > DSM-4660 > Desulfatiglandales > B25-G16 > B25-G16. The sequence continues at coordinate 10,879 of CAYMFC010000053.1, forward strand.
CGTTTACGGCATGAGCAATGCCATGCCCTATTGTTGGGATTCCGGGTTCGACAAGGTCTCCCGCTATACCACCCGCTCCATGCTCACGGTTCCCCTGACGAATCACCGTGGGGATGTCCTTGGCGTGATGCAGATGATCAACGCCCAGGACGACGCGGGCAGCGTGATTCGCTTTTCCAGGGCAGATGAGTCCCTTATCATGCATTTCGCCACGAGCGCGGCGCTCGCCTTGGAGCGGGCGCAGATGAACCGGAACATGATCCTGAGGATGATCAACATGGCGGAACTCAGAGACCCCAGCGAGACGGGACCTCATGTCAATAGAGTGGGGACCTATTCATTAGAGATCTATGATCAGTTGGCGCGAACCAGAAGTATGTCCGCTGAGCAGGTGGACCACCAGCGTGATGTGCTCAGGATGGCGGCTATGGTCCATGACGTGGGAAAGATCGCTATCAGCGATGTGAT
>CAYMFC010000054.1:0-11077 GCA_964389665.1 uncultured Desulfobacteraceae bacterium
AGCCTTCAGTCTAAATCCCGCCGAAGGCGGGACTGACTACGTGAGTAGTCACCTTATACCTTGTATTGAAGCATGATTTACATCTCAACAAATCCCCCCAACCCCCCTTTTCAAAAGGGGGACTTTGAGGTGTAAGTCCCTTTTTCAAAGGGGGCTATGAGGTGCAACCCCACCTTTTCATAACAGGCCATTGTTCGCATGACCTCACGTCAGCGCTTATGCCCCAAGGGGGAGAGGATCAAGGTGGGGAGGAGTGTTTTGGGTGCCTTGCCCTGTGGGTGGAGAGGTTTACCGGTTCACGTCCTCCGTGGCAGTTCGCAGCTTGATTCGACCATTAAGGTTATGTATAATACGCCCCCAGCGGAGGGTTTAGCATTGTTCATCAGCTTTGAAGGCATAGATGGATGCGGGAAATCAACGCAGATTGCGATCTTTGAGGCCATGCTCAAGGACAAGGGTATATCACCGGTGATAACGCTGGAGCCGGGTGGTACGAGGATAGGCGAGGCGATCAGGAAGATTCTCCTTGATGTGAACAATACTCAATTGACCCCATTTACGGAGCTTTTTCTCTACGAGGCGGACCGGGCACAGCACGTGAGCGAGGTAATCAAGCCGGCCCTTGAGGCCGGAAAGTGGGTAATCTGCGATCGGTATTATGATGCAACAACGGTCTATCAGGGCTTGGTCCTCCAGGGTTACGAGGGATTGATCGAGCAATTAAACCTCGAGGCCTGCTCTCATATCACGCCTGAGGTAACCTTTCTGTTGGATTGCCCGGCAGAGATCGGTTTGAGGAGGATAGAGGGGCGGAGAAGGGATGAGAGGGAAGAGGACCGATTCGACAGGAAAACGCTCGATTTCCATACCAGGATACGGTATGGATACCTCGCATTGGCCAGCAAGCACAGGGAGAGATTTACCATCATCGACTCCACATTGGGCAAGGAGCAGGTGGCGATAAAGATAAGGGAAGCAATATTGCCTTATTTATGAAATTTGCGGTAACTAATGAGGTAGATAGACTGAAGGTAAAAGGCCCTTCGAGAAGCTCAGGGCCTTGACTGGAATTGAAAGCATGATTGGACTCTTCTACTTCGATCTTCGGTTTAAAGGCGTTGTTAAGCAACTCAGGTTAGCAAAGCTCTTAGGTTTTTGAGCGATTAGGATTCATATCTGATTGAACCAAAGATCGTCGAAACCGAGAAGGTCTTAATTGGCTTGATTCGATCTTTGCAAAATAATTAGCCTTCAGCCTATCAACCTAAAGAGCTGCCAATCACGAAGTGATTGAATATGATGAGAACATTCAAGGATATACGAGGTCAGCAAAGCGCTATAGCCTTTTTACGGGGAGTTATCGCCAACGAGAGGGTTGCCTCGGCGTATTTGTTCGTTGGTCTCGAGGGCACAGGGAAAACAACCACTGCCCTCGCCTTTGCCCTCTTGCTCAATTGCGAGAACCCCGTAGATGGGGATGCGTGCATGCAGTGCGATTCGTGCAGGAAGATACTCGATGGGAATCATCCTGATATACTCCTGATTGAACCGGAGAAGGAAGGGAGGGCGATCAAGATAGATCAGATACGGGAGGTCGAGAGGCACATCGCCTTTTCCCCGGTATCTGCGAGATACAGGGTCATGATAATCGATCCGGCGGAGAGGATGACCGATGAGGCGGCAAACGCATTCTTGAAGACGCTCGAGGAGCCGCCTCCCCGTAACGTCTTTATCCTTACGGTGAGGGATCCGGGAGACCTCTTTCCAACCGTTGTCTCCCGGTGTCAAAGGGTTCCATTCAAGCCCCTGGCCCCGGAGCATATCGAGGATTTCTTGACACACGAGTTGCATGTGGATACAGAGAGGGCACGGCTTGTGGCCCGGCTGTCAGAGGGGAGTCTTGGCAGGGCGCAACGGCTCGCCACCGATGAGCTTTTCGAGGAAAGGGCGCACTGGCTGGCGAGGCTAAGCAAGGTGGTAGGGGGGTCTTTGGATGAATTGCTCGATCTCGCACAGAAGTGCTCCATGCTCGAGAAAACGACTCATGCCGGCATGACGGGGCCCAGGGAAGAAAACATTGCCTTGATGCTGGGGATTTGGAAGAGCTGGTATCGGGACGTGTTGCTCATCAAGCAAGGAGGGAACCGGGATCTGGTATTTAATTCAGATATGGACAGCCGCCTTGAAGAGTCATCTGCAGGGTACACGGTAAACGCACTCATAGGAGCTATCTCGGTTATATCCAGGGCCGAACGTGATCTCGTGAACAACAGGAACCCCCTTTTGCTTCTCGAGAGATCACTGCTGGCCTTGAAGGAAATCGTAACTACAGGATGAACGTATACTCAGGTAGATAGACTGAAGGTGGAAGACTTTTAGGGGGTAAATAATGCGCGATCATACAAAACTGAGGGCATTTGAGCTTGCTGATGAGCTGGCAGTATTGGTTTACCGTGTGACCGCAAGTTTTCCGAGAGAAGAGTTGTATGGGTTGACGTCTCAAATGAGGCGAGCAGCTCTTTCAGTTGCATCTAACATCGTGGAAGGGTGCGCTCGTGATAGCCAGGCAGATTACCTTCGATTCCTCCATATGGCCTTCGGGTCATTACGGGAACTGCACTATCAGCTCAGTTTAGCAAAACGCTTAGGTTTCCTGCCCGACCAGGATTCATCCCTGATCGAACCGAAGATCGTCGAAACCGAGAAGGTCTTGAATGGCTTGATTCGATCGTTGCAAAATAAGCAACCTTCAGTCTTCAGTCTATCAACCTGAATAGTTATGGATAGCAGTAATGGATAATGACAACCTGAATAAGATCGTGAATGTGAGCCTCAGAAAGGATGGACGGATCCATGAATTCTACACGGGCCATTTTGTTCTTAATGACGGGGATAAGGTAATCGTTGAGGCCAAAAAGGGGCTTGAGCTGGGCACGGTGTGCGGCAAACCCAAGCTCCGGCATGCCGGCATGCCCAGCAGGCCGATAGAGAAGATATTTCGCCTCGCAACGCCGGAGGATATAGAGAAGAAGAAGAAAGATGAGCAGGTTGAAGCGGATGCCACGCAATACTGCAAGGAGCGGATAACGGCGAAAAACCTGCCCATGAACCTGATAGCAGTGGAGCTCCCTTTTGAGTTGAACAGGCTTGTCTTCTACTATACTGCGAATGTGAGGGTTGATTTCCGGGAACTGGTAAAGGATCTGGTCAAGAGGTTCAATGCGCACGTGGAGATGAGGCAGATCGGCGCCAGGGACCTTTCACGAATGGTAGGCGGAATCGGGCACTGCGGTCGCCAATTATGCTGCTCGCTGTTTCTCTCGGAGATTGACCCTATTTCCATTCGGATGGCGAAAGACCAAGATCTCTCCCTGAATCCGGAAAAGATCTCCGGTGCATGCGGGAGACTGATGTGTTGCCTTTCCTTTGAGCACGAGTTCTATGCGGATAAGAAGAAAAACGATCGAGGAAATAATGGCAGGAAAAAGCGATAATACGTTCTACGTGACCACTCCTATTTACTATGTGAACGCGGAGCCCCACATCGGGCATGCCTACTCAACCATTGTAGCTGACACGATCTCGAGATTCTACAAGCTGTCCGGATGTGATGCCTTCTTCCTCACGGGCACGGATGAGCACGGAGACAAGGTGGTTGAGGCAGCAAAGAAGGCCGGAGAGACAGTCAAGTCATATGTGGATAGAATAGCCGCCATCTTCAGGGAGACCTGGCCCAAGCTCAATATTGCCAATGATTATTTTATCCGCACCACAGACGAGAACCATATAGAGACGGTCAGGGAAATCCTCACCAGGGTATACGAGAAAGGGGATATATACTTCAGCGAGTATGAGGGTAAGTATTGTGTGGGTTGCGAGCGTTTCTACACGGACACGGAACTCGTAGAGGGTAAGTGCCCGATACATCTGAGCAAGCCCACACTCATCAAGGAGGAAAACTACTTCTTCAGGATGAGCAAATACCAGGGCTGGCTCATAGACCACATCCGCAAGAACCCCGAGTTCATACGGCCTGAGAGGTATCGGAACGAGGTGCTGGCCTTCCTCAGGGAGCCGCTTGAGGATCTCTGCATATCCAGGCCCAAGAGAAGGCTATCCTGGGGGATTCCGCTTCCCTTTGATGAAAACTATGTCACCTATGTGTGGTTTGACGCCCTGATCAACTACGTATCGGCCTTGGGCTATCCGGACGGGGACCGGTTCAAGAAGTACTGGCCCGTTGCACAGCATATTATCGCCAAGGATATCCTCAAGCCCCACGGGATATTCTGGCCGTGTATGCTCAAAGCGGCCGGGATTCCGCCGTACCGGCACCTGAACGTTCACGGATATTGGAACATCGATGCTGGGAAGATGTCGAAGAGCCTGGGCAATATCGTAAAGCCTATGGATTTATCCTCCAAGTACGGCCTGGATGCGTTCCGGTACTTCCTGCTGAGGGATATGGTATTCGGGCTGGATTCCGATTTCAGCGAGCAGGCCCTTGTCACGAGGCTCAACGCGGATCTTGCAAATGATCTGGGGAACCTGGTGAGCAGAAGCACAACCATGACGAGCACCTATTTCGATGGCCTCCTTCCTGATCCCGGAACGCTTGATGAGGAGGATCTCAGCGTAAGGGATGCCACGCTCAAGGCCGTCGATGCGTATAGGACGGAGATGGAAGGCTTTGCCTTTCACAAGGCGTTGATCGCAGTGTGGGAGGTAATCGGCAGGCTCAACAAATATATCGATACCAGCAAACCCTGGAACCTCGCAAAAACGGACCGGGAACGCCTTGCAGCAGTGCTTCATACCGTCACAGAGGCGATAAAGATCGTCTCGGTCCTCCTGTGGCCCTTTATGCCCCAGAGCGCGGAAAGGATTCAGCAGCAGCTCGGGTACAATGAATTGGGATTAGCCTTGCCCCTTGATGACATCAAGGAGTGGGGGAAGATAAAGCCTTCACGTCCAATATCCAGGGCGCCGGCACTCTTTCCGCGGGTAAAACCCGAAGAGAAGCCTGAAGCGGAGGCGCCGGCGTTGGTGAGCCTGGAGGATTTTCAAAGGCTTGACCTGCGGATCGGCGCCATCAAGAAGGCAGAGCCGATCCCCGGCTCCGATACCCTTCTCAAGCTTACCATCGACATCGGAGAGACAAGGACAATCGTGGGAGGTCTTGCCGAACACTACACCATCGATGAGCTGAGGGACAGGCAGGTGGTCGTGATTGCCAACCTCAAGCCGGTCAAGCTCAGGGGCATCGAATCCCAGGGGATGCTCCTCGCTGCGGTGGATGAGGCAGGGGTCTTTCTGTTGCGGCCTGATAAGGAAAGCAAACCGGGGAGCCCGATCAGGTAATGGTAAGGGGGAATCTTCGGTTTTGTGAATTGAATATTTAGCCACTACGTCACCAAGACACAAAGTTTAAAAGCACTTTACAAAAATCTTGGTGACTTTGTGTCTTGGTGGCAAAATAATAGGGCTATTTGTAAACGCACATATGATTTGAAGGGTATGGCCTAAATCACTTCTTGAGCAGGTAGAGCCCCTCAATCTGCTTATTCTGATTTACGATATACCCGACCAGGTCGCCAGGACGAAACTGGGATCTTGATGCGCGTTCTCTGGTCGGCGTTGAGAATTGCACAAAGGGGGAAAACCCGAAGCTACAGTCATCGATGACGATTCCATCCTTCTCAATGCTGTAGATATGGCCCTCCCCGTTGAACTTCTTGGGATAATACTCGGGGAAGGCCCATTCCCCCGTTGCCGCTTTCTTCGCATGGCACACGGCCCCCGGCAGGCTGAGGCCGGCTATGAGTAACAGCGCTACCATGACCAGGAGAGCCTGCGGTATCCTTACATGCCTCATCGTGCTTCCTCCTTATTGCTAGTATTATGATTCTAAAATAACATTGCAAGTTGCCTGTCATTGCGAGGAGCATGGCGACGAAGCAATCTCAATGCAATATCATGATGTTAGAGATTGCTTCGCTTCGCTCGCAATGACCTCTTGTATTGCCTGCATAGTTGGGAATCATTCTAATAAATAGTCTAAATTTGGTAGTAAAATAATCTTCTTTTGTGAGCCCGCCCTGGCGCGAGGTGCTGAAATAAAAACCTAGACTGTGAATCACCTCCCGAATTAATTATCAGATACATAATTTCAAATACCAGGTCTGGGCCGGGGATTGCCTCACTCCCGCCCGCCTCGCAAGCGAGAGCGTTGCGGGCAGGTCGCTCGCAATGACCATATCACCATCTATATGTCATTGCGAGGAGGCCTGCGGCCGACGAAGCAATCTAGCTTTTTTATTTGTGAAAAAGCATCCGGGAAAGCTTTTCCGTATTCAATGATCTTAGACCTTACTGCGAGTATTCCCTCCAACTGGTGATCCCCAGGCTCGGTGGACGCGCCTTAAGGTGTGGAATCTCTCCAGAATCAGAGCTGAAGTATTGAACTTCGATTTGACCCATTCTCAAGATTGCAGGAGGCTGAAGCCCACCCAGTTTTCCCACGCCGCTCGGGGCCACCATTTCTCCATTGACGTTGATCAGGTCATCATCATTGATTACCCCGTCACCGTTGATATCGAACTGGGGCTTGGCAAGCCGGGCGCCGGTGCAGGCATCGACTTCGTGAACCATGCTGTAGCCCCCGGAGCCGCACGGTGCGGTTTCAGGGTAGTAGCTTATCACAATCGTCTTTCCGTCCCTGATCATAACGTCAACGTGCACTCGCTCGCCGCTGATCAGGAGATCAAAGTACCATCCCGCATTGGTTGCAACAGTGCTCGAGGGATTGTCCAATTCACCTGTATCTTCGTCATTCTCGGTCTCCCAGGAGGCCTCATTATCGCTCAGGGTCCTGAGGATTTGACCGCTGTATGTTCCGTAGGCGACCTCGGTCTGCTGGAGCATGGTCACCGTATCCGGCTGATTCGAGAGCTCGGGGGTAGAGCCCCGCTCGAAGCTCCCCAGGTATTCGGTGTCGTCGCTGTCATCGCCGTAATCCCATATTCCGTAAATGGTTTGGGTGCCGGTATCGGAGGCGTCGGTTTCTCCCAGGTATGAACCGGTGCCAAAGAGCACGATATAGCCGTCCTTCTCGCAGTGCCGCATGACATCGGGCTTTATGGTGATGGGCTGGATCGTGCCGCCGGGGCCTTTTGCCTGGAACACAGGCTGCGGATTGCTGGAAGCATCCTTATGGGCCACATCCCAGGAGCCGTGGCCGGTGGAAGTGAAGTCGAACTTCCACAGGTTGCCTTTCAGATCCCCTGCGTACACATAGTCCACCTTTCGATCCATATTCACATCGATAGACACGGGACTCGATAGCCCGTTGCAGGAACCCACGCCGGTGTCTATCTTCTTGATCACAGCCCCGGTCATGAGGTCGAGCACGTAAAGCACCGCGTGCTCATTGACGCTGCTGTAGCCGTTCCCGAAGATCACCGCATACCCGACTGAGGTGTCGTTGGTATCGACGATCACGGGCTTGCTGAAGGTAAAGCCCAGATCGTCGTCGTTGCCGTACTCCCACAGAACCCTCGAGGTCAGTGCTGTCTCCGAGGTAATAGAGGCGGCATCTGTCACATCAAGGGCATAGTAGCCCCTGCCGCCTTTCCCAAGTCCACCCACCAGTATTGTTTGCGATGATGTCTCCTTCACCGTAGGAGTAAGGTCTACGTAGTAGCGGTGGGTGTAGGCGGTGTCCGCGAGCCTGTAGAGATCCTGAAACACCAGGTTTGGCACATAGGCAAACAACTCTTCACCGGTTTCGGCTGATAGGACGTGGAGCATCCCGTCGTTTGCGCTGGTATAGATAATGCCGTCCCTGAATACGGGCGATGAGTGAACCAGATCTCCAAGTATCCAGTACCGGTTCCTGAAGGGACCGCCGTTCGCTTCCTCGTTACTTCTATCGCCCCTGAGGTAGTTCAGGATATTCTCAGCGGTGGTGGGATCTGCATTGAGCTGGCTCTGCTGGGTGGCCGAAAGGCTCCCGTACCTGAACGGAATCCCTGAGGTGCCGTTGAATGTGGCGATGATCCTCCCCGTATCCCAATTGACGGCCTCGATCTCATCTTTTGCGGACCACTGGTAGGAGGTGGTGATCACCGCGCCGGTTCCGGTATCAATATTAAAGGCCTTTACGTCCCCTGTCCAGCCGTCGCTGTTATAGCTCGCCTGGAACATGAGGATATCCTCGCCGAGCTTCTCGTAGAGCTCATCCCCGTTCACGGATACCGCCGAGGCGGATGCGATCCGCGATTCTATGTTCTGCATGATGGAAAGAAGCGAGTTCACCAGATCATCCGGCCTCGAGGCGCTCAAAAACGTTCCTCTCCCGTTCACGGCGGCGTGGTACAGGTCATCGATCTTCTGCTGGTCGCCGGAGCCGGGATTCGGCCATGTGGGAAAAATGCCGCCTTCGATGTCATAGTCATCCGGGTTGAGGGTGCCGTACACCCCGAAGGATACCCCATAGGTGACCATGTGCTGGTGGGTCGCGGTGTCCAAATCGCTTGTGGGCACCTTATCATCGAGACCCGAGACGAGGTCGCTCTCGTAATACTTCATGGCTACGTCGGCCAGGGTGTCCGAATAACCATCAGCATATGGAGAGCCGTCAAAAGCCGTGTCACCATCTCCGTCCTCGTTCCCGACACCCGGGCTTGACCCGTTCCAGTACCCATCGGTCATGACGATGGCAAAGGCCTGCTGGCACTCGCCGCCCTGTGCAGCGTCTGCAAAGGGCGAGGCGCCGAGCCCTGTAGGGTTCACCCCGTCATCATTGTGAAAGTACTGCCCCACATACTTGAGGCCCAGCCTCAGGGGGGTGCCCTCCGCACTTAAAACAAGGCTATAAAGGTTATTTAAGAGGACGCTTGATTCATCATCCCCCTCGACCTTTACTTTAAGCACGGGTTGCACCAGGTTCCCGTTGATGGTCCGGATGCCGATCTGAACGCCCTGCATATCCGCGATCACCTTGGCTATGGAGGCAGTGGCGGTGAGTTCGCGCCTCCGGTAGAACTGGTACCAGTTCGCAAAGTTCTGGCGCGCCTCGGTATAGTCGCTCACCTGGACATCGGAAGGAGGCGAGGTCGTGGGCAATAGCTCTCCGGCATCCACGATGTCATCGCCATCTAAGTCCTTAAAGGTGTAATACTTTATGTCCCCGTCGAGATTGATGAGATAGGGCGTGCCCTCCTCGCTGGACCACACGTAGTAGTGGGCCCGTATGATGTCCAGTTTCGATATTGCGGTCGATACAAACCTCACCGCATCGGCGCACACTCTTTCAGTATCGTTATTACTAACATGGTAGGCGATGCTCACGCTCCCGGCCCCTGCGTCGAAGTTGTAGGTGCCCAGCTTGTACCAGCCGCCGTCATCATTCTGTTGATTTACCGTTACTATTGCGGTAGCGCCGCCTGCATAGGTAATGGTATAGGGCACAACTGTTGAGCGATATGAATTATGAACCCACTTGGCGTACACGTCATACTGCCCTGCGGGCAGGTCCGGGGTCCAGGTTGCAGTGATATCCTGTGCACCATCTGTACCGCTGCCCTTATTGGTGTAATAATAACTAGAGTCATAGGCCTCGGATGGGTTTGTAGTATTCCCCCACACCCCGGTTTTAGAGAACTTATCAGTTTCTTGGTCGTCGATGATGTAGCCCAATTCGATGCTGGTGTAAGTGCCGTTCAGGTTGAAGGTGGGCGATGAATGCGCCGGGTGGGACCTGGGGGTATCAGGATCGGCATTGGTGAGGTTGGGCCATGGGTCATAGGTGGTAGTCGGGTCATAGTACATCTTGTTGTAGCCCGACCACTGGGACTTCCACTTCAATCGTTGCGTGGAGTCCGAATAGCCCAAGATCTTATCACTGCCGTAAGGAAGGTTATCCCCCGGGTCATCGAACACATAGTATTTCCCTTCAAATATCCCGTCGTTTTCGGTGGTGATGAATTCCCAGTCCATGCTCCCCGAGTCGTCCAGCACGAACATGATATTAGCAGGGGCGGACTTTACCAGGGCGGTCAGCGGGATCTCGGAGATATCCCGGCACTCCCCGGGGGGAAGCGTAAAGGAGGCCACGATGGTATGGTCGGTGGTGACGTTGGTGAAGGTATATGATGATATCGCACCCTGGGACACCCCGTCCACCGCAACATCCTGGATGGTGCTGCCCACGTCTGCCGTGATGGTAAAGCTTTTATTGTCCCCGTCGATGACCGCTACAGGCCCCGATGGCGAGATGCTCCCGCCGTTGCCCGCTGTGGCAGTAATAACGTGCATAAGGGGTGCGGCGAAATCAACGTGGAGCAAAGGGGCCTTTGAGCTATATCCGTCATACGACTCTGCCACTCTCTTGCCCGTGCCTTCAATGATAAAAACCATGTCATTTCCGGGAGCCCATCCGGCCCTGTTCACGATCTCCTGGACTATCGATTTGAGATCCGTGGTCTGGGAGGTGGCATGCACGGTGGTCCATGCCTCGGGGGACCAGCTCACCGAGGCGCTCGTTTTGGTTCTATTTGATATATTATTATAGGTTGACGAGAAATATGGCGCATCATCGATGGCCTGCCCGTAGATGGTCAGATTGGTGCTCGTACTATCTGTCTCATCTGCTGAGAACTCGATATAGGCATTGGTGATGGTATATCCCTGGGGTATCTGTATGTTTCGAAAGCGGAGACCCACGATCTGGTCATACGAATCATATATCAGCTCAAGGTCCGAGCTGCCTCGAGACATATAGCCGTTACTCACCCTTTGCTCCGCATCGTCAGAACTGCCTGAGACCCGCACGTCAATGCTGGCAGCCTGGACGTACTGCGGGATAGCAAAGGCAAAGAGGAAAAGCGCTATCATGCATAATATCATGCTCTTTTTCGTTTTCATTGAGATCACCTCCATCTAAAACCCATTGCTTTTTAGCCGTGGATTTTTTCATCGCGACTTCTCAATAAGTTCGGGTAATTCCTTGCCGCTGCCATTTGCTGTCATTGCGAGGAGCGTAGCGACGTGGCAATCTCGTTGCAATAACAGAGAT
>CAYMFC010000055.1:0-3741 GCA_964389665.1 uncultured Desulfobacteraceae bacterium
ACCGCATCGTATGCCTGAGCCGCGAGCCAGTCCATGTGGTATTTCCATGTTTTCTCGTACCGAGCCCTTGTCTCCATCGCCCTCTGGAAATCGGGTGCCCAGATGCTCGGATGGGCTGCCATGATTCCCCTCTGTTGATCCCCTACCAATTCCCTGAATTCCTCGGATATGAGCCTCTGTGTTCCAAGGATAACGGGCCTTTCAATCCCCTCCGGCCATGTTCTGAGAATCTGTGCGGCAGAATGCAGGCCTCCTGATACGAAGAGTACTTGGGGCTTTAGCATAACGATCTCGTGCAGTTCATCCTGGAGACGGGCTGTAGGATTAGTTCCCATGGGGAAGGACGTAACTGAGAGACCGAGTTCCTCTGCAGCAGGGAGAAAGGCGTTTTTCAGTTGGGTGCCCAGTGTTGAGTCCTCATAGAGGAGGGCTACCGTTCCCGTGCCCATGTTCCCGTGTAGGTAGCGTGCCAGCGCTATTGCCTGCTGGCGTTCGGAGAGGATCGTCCTGAACAGATAGGGGGATTTGACGCTATCGAGATCGTTTCCCGTTGCCACCGGGGAAATGGTGGTTAATCGAGCGGCGTGGTAAAAAGGGATTGCTGAGAGCGTACATCCTGTGGTGAGGTGCCCCACCACCGCCACGATTGTGGGGTGGCCTGCCATGTGCCCTGCAAGCTCCAGCGCACGGGTGGGCTCCCCCCTATCATCCAAGGCGATCAGCCTCACTGCTTTTCTGTTCGGATGGGATTGATTCCCCTGCTCATCCACCCTTAAGGTTGCGCCCCTGAGCATGGAGCGGCCGGATTCGGCCAGGGGTCCTGAAAAGGGGGCAATGATCGCGATAAAGATCGGCCTCTGATCGCCCTTGGTTTCGGATGCGTGTCCCGAGGGACGGGACAGAAGAAACAACATGGAAAGCATGGGAATGAGAAAGGCAATTATTCGTTTCATGGTCAACATCCGTTCAAAATATGAGTTCATCGGTTCAGGCTTCAAACAAAAGAGCGGAGGCATCACCTGCAAGGAACATGCATGATTCATTTCTCCTTGAAAACGATCTTGAGGGGGATGAGATCAAGGCCAAATTGGGCCTTGAATTGGTTCACCAGGTACCTCTCGTAGGTGCGGCGCACATAGTCCCTCCTGTTCACAAAGATACTAATCATAGGTGGATGAACTGAAACCTGCGTGGCGTAGAGGAGCTTAAGCCCCCTTCCGCCAGTTTGTGGAGGAGGATGTCTCCTCACAGCCTCCCCTAATGCCTTGTTGAGGGCGGGGGTCGGGATACGGGTGTTCAGCTGTTCCCAGACCCTCTCTATAAGAGGAAACAGGTTTGCGACCCCCTTTCCGGTGAGGGCTGAGATGGGTAGCCGAGGGGCAAAGGAGATAAACCCCAACCGCCTTTCAATGGATTCCCCCACTGATCGAATACGAGAGGGGTCTCCTTTTAAGAGATCCCATTTATTGAGCCCGAGGATGATGCCGCAGCCTCGATCAAGGGCATAGCTACAGATTCTTGCGTCCTGGTCGACTATTCCATCTTTGGAATCGAGCACGATGAGGGCGATATGACACCTGCTGATCGCCTTGAGCGCCTTTATGGTCGAGAATGTCTCTATCCTTTCCTTAACCCGGGCTCTCCTCCTGATGCCCGCGGTATCCACGAGCAAGTAGGATACACCCTTCCTCTCGAAGGATATGTCCACAGCGTCTCTGGTGGTGCCGGGCTGTTCACTTACGACTAACCGCTGGGAGCCGATTATCCTGTTGATCAGCGATGATTTCCCCACATTGGGCCGGCCCACGATCGCAATCCCTCTCCTGCCTTCTTCCAGCTGAGGACCTTCAAGACAGGGAAGGTCACCTATGGCCTGATCCATAAGGGAGCCGATCCCGTATCCATGGGCAGAGGAGATGGGAAAGACCATGTCCATGCCGAGGGAGTAAAACTCCAGGCTTTGCCTCTCATGTTCAGGGCTATCTATCTTGTTCACAGCGCAGAGCAACCTCTTATCGGATCGCTTCAGCAGCAGGTATAACTCCTCATCGCCCGGGGTCAATCCGGTCTTCCCGTCGAACAGAAGGATAATCAGATCCGCCTCCTCGATAGCGATTTCAACCTGCCTGGTGACCTCAATCGATAGCCTTGCCTTTCCCAGGGAGTCAAAACCACCGGTATCAACCAACACGAAGGATTTCCCGTCCCATTCTACGGTGGCGTAAAGGCGGTCCCTGGTTACGCCGGGGATGTCGCCGACAAGGGCATCTCTCGTCTTTGTCAGACGGTTGAAAAGGGTGGATTTCCCCACATTGGGGCGACCAACTATGGCAATGATAGGGAGCATTCAAGGGATATACAGAAAAGCAACGAATAGTTCAAGTTCTTGGAGGACTAACGTTTTCCTCTCGCCGCCCTTTTTGGGAGCACGATATAGAACTCATTTCCATTCTCTCTTGGCGTACACCCCGCATACCCCTCGTGGAGTTGAACGATATGCTTCACGAAGTGCAGGCCGTGCCCTGAGCCCTCGATATCGTGATCTTGGGACCTTTTGTACCCGTCCTCAAATATGAGGATCCCATCTTTTTGGGAGATCGGCGTGCCGGAGTTAAATAAGGTGAATTTGAGGGCGCTCCGTGTTTCTGGGGGCTCCTGCCGCAGGACCTCTATTCCGTAAGAGATGTACTTTCGATCGGTACCGTCTTTATCTAGAGCAGGCCGACAATACTTCAAGGCATTGGAGAGGAGATTTGCAAAGACCTGAGCACTGAGACCGAGATCGATAAAGATCGTCAACTCCTCATAAGGGGGAAGGCCTGCCGGTTCGATGATCTCAATGCCCTTATCCGCCAATCTCTTCCTGTAGTGCTCAAGCTCCGGCAGGAATATATCGGCGAGAAGATGGTAGGATCGCCTCTTGAGCACATAGCCGCCTTCCTTGAAGTGTTCCTTCCTGAAAAGTGTTTCGATAAAGAGGCTTATGTGGTTAAAGTGACTTTTAAAATCCTCCATCTTGCTCTCCATGTCCTTGTGGATGCGCTTGAGCTCATAGGCGGCCTTCACCATCTCCTTTCCCTTGATATGGTCACGGTCATCGGTTATGGAAAGGACGGAGTTCAGCCTGTCTAAGGCGGCGAGATGTTTCTGGAGGGTTTTGTTCATGTTGATCAAAAACGCCTTGTAATAGAGGTTCGGCGTAATCACGTTGTGCTCGATATCGGAGACGAGCTCATTGATAAACCGTATGTGTTCTATGTTCTGGTCAACAGCGAGCTTATTGTGCATATTATAGCCGACCCTGTTGGCGTATTTTTGGAAGAAGAGCAGTTCATGTTTATTCAGGCTCTTGACAGGATATATCTCGAGCATGCCGATAATCTGGTTCTCGAGAAAAACGGGCACCTTGTCTGCAAAGGCCTTTTTACCGATAATGGGAAAGAAAAAGGAGGAATCGACCCTATAGGGACTCTCTTGAATGACCACATCTGCTCTGGCTGGAACGGGAGGATCCAGGAGACCCTCTGTTGTGCAGCACTGGAGCATCAGGGTTTCATCTTCAGGCCTGATCGTGTAAATGCATGCCTCATAGCGGAAAAAGTAGCGCAGTACCGCAACAGCTATCCTGTAAAGACTGGTAATGGTTGTGAATTCCTGGGCGAGATCGAAAAAGGCAAAGATCGCCATGGTCTCCTTTGCCTTAAATCGGTACGTGGTGTAATCCTCCTCCTTCTGCTTCAG
>CAYMFC010000055.1:3841-11036 GCA_964389665.1 uncultured Desulfobacteraceae bacterium
TGGTCTCCTTTGCCTTAAATCGGTACGTGGTGTAATCCTCCTCCTTCTGCTTCAGGAGATCGAAGTCCTGATCCAGATCGTGATTCAAGGACACTCTCCGGATATCTTTGGCAAAGGGCTTGGGTTCTTTCACTGGAGGCCTTCCAACAAGGGTTGTTGTTACTCATGGATAGAGCAGGAGATGAACTGTGTGTTTTCAACGAGAACCTCTCTTATACTATCAGATTGCAGGTATATTGAAAAGCGAAACTTTGCGGTAAATAATAGCTAAGAACACAGGAGATAAATACGGGGAAAAGGAGCTATGATGAAACAGGCTTCGAGCCGGGTCCGCTCCTTTGGGTTCAACCGGAAAAGGAAAACTCTGATGCTATTTGTTGTTGGATAGTATCTGGTTAACGGTATAAAGGCGGTCTCTCAGTGGATGGTTGGTTCCGTGGAGAGAGGCAGGATCTGAAGACGCCTCAGACGACCGCTTCTCTCAGGATTGTTTCATACTGATCTGCCAGTCTTATCCCGATCCTGTTCTGGGTGGATACGATCTCCTCAAGGATAGTATCGTTGATGAGAGGATTGATCAGGATAGCCCGTAAGACCACGATCCTCTGGTATTGATACTGCGTGGATTCAATGGTGGTTCGAGAAACAAAGGTAGTATCATCCAGCCGGATGGCTTTCTGCAATTGCACGTTGAGTGCATTCAGAGTCTTGTTAATTGTTCTGATCTTGTTCCTTGCCTCCTCCCGTGCGGTCCTGTCTGAGGAGGGCTTTGACGCCTCTGCCAGCTCGTACACCTTTTTTCTTATAATGGGCGGAACAAAGCGGTAGTTGATGATAAAGAGTTCGGGATCATTCAGTATCTCAAAGTTGCCGGAATTCTCCAATATCATCTTAAAGGTCAACATCGCCTCATGAGCCTGCTCGAAGAGCAGTCGATAGCCATCCTTGCCTATGATCTTCAACGAGGCCCAGGGTTTTAAACAGGCAAAGGGCCTCGATCCCTCGATGGTGAAACGTCCGGTATCGACGCTTTCCCGACGATTGACATACTGGGAGACCTGCTTTAGGTTGTTTAGGTCCCTCTCATTGCGGAACACAATGATGCTCATGGTCATCGGGCAGTAGGCCAACTTATGAAAATCCAGCGATACCGAATCGGCAGCCTCTATGCCTCGAAACAGATTCCTATATTCATCGATTATCAGGGCTGTGCCTCCCCAGGAGGCATCGACGTGAAAGAACGCGTCCTCCTGCCTGGCAATATCGCAGAGCTCTGTGAGATTGTCTATATTGCCGGTTTCGGTGGTGCCTGCAATACCTACTATGGCCATGATCTTTGTCCGTGTGGCCTTTACTTGGTCATCCCTTTTTATGGCACGTATCGTCCTCCTGAGCCTCTTGATGTCGATTCGGTTGTGGATGTCTACGGGCACCTCTATGACGTTTTCTTCACCCAGGCCGAGAAGGTTCGCCGCCTTTTTAATGGAGTAGTGACCTCGTTTGGATGTGAGCACCACCAACCTCGTGAAACCATAATGACGTAATGCGCGCTCCATACCGGCCTTTCTCACACCGGGAAAACGTCGGTCGGCAGGTAAGGCCTTTTCCCTGGCCACCAGCAATGCGGTAAGGTTGCTCATGGTCCCCCCTGAGGTCACGTTGCCGATAGCGACCCTGGGATTCTGGATGTTCTTCCGGTAGAATCCCTCGCTCCGGTTAAAGATCATCCTGTGCACCCAGGCGATGAGCTCCCTTTCCACGAAACTGGATGCCTTAGCAGTCTCTATCTTCACCTGGTTTTGGTTGAGTGAAGCGATAATCATCTCCAGGAGGATCATGAAGTAGGGGACCGCACTGGTCATGTGCCCGATATAGTAAGGACTCCCAACCTTGACGGAATGGATAGTAACCTTGTCTCGTATCTCCGCTAACACGTCCCGTATAAGGTGAGGGCTTTCCGGCATGGATGTCTGGTTGAATATACCCGCCAATTCAGGAAGCGTGATCTTCCTGTGGAGGCCTTCTTTCTCCTGAACGAAGTCATGGATCATCTCCAAGACGGCATGGCCGAACTCCATGAACTTGTCCGGGGTTTCAGGCATGATAAAGAGCTTGCGAAGGTACTCGAGATTCGATTCAACCCTTTTCAATTTTCCAGCCTCCTTGAGCACACGATTCTTTTAAGCAAAAAATCCCGCACCTGCTCAGCATGCAGGTAAGGTATACAGGCACGGTATAAATTCATAAAAGGCCTTTCGCGGATGGCTCTGCGGCTCAATCCCTCGGGACCTTGAGCATCCTCTCTACCGCCCTCTTCGCCTGTATTCGGGTTTGTTCCTCAACCGTTACCACGGGTGACAGGGTGAGAAGGGAGTTCACGATATGGGGTAAGCGTATCTTCTTCATATCGGCACACACCATCGACTCATCAGCAGGGATAAAGGTCTTATCGGGATTCTGGACCTTGAGGGTATGGATGATCCCTATTTCTGTCCCAATGATAAATTCCGTATTGTGGGAAGTTCTTACATACTCGAGCATTCCCGAGGTGCTCTTGACCTCATCGGCCAGGTCTATGACCTCCGGTCTGCACTCAGGATGGGCCAAGAACTGGGCCTGGGGGTGATCCCTCTTGACCTTTCTCACCTGATCGGCTGTCAAGGCGTCGTGGTAAGGACAGAACCCTTCCCAATAGATGATCCGCTTATCAGTATATCTCTGGGCATAACGTGCGAGGTTTTTGTCCGGGGTCATGAGGATGGTATCATTATCTGTCAGGGAGTTCACCACCTGGACGGCATTGGCCGATGTGCAGCATATATCGCTTTCCGCCTTGACCGATGCGGTAGAGTTGACATAGCTCACCACCGGCACTCCGGGCAACTCCGCCTTTTTTTCGAGCAATGATTCAGGGGTTATCATGTCGGCCATGGGACAGCCTGCCGAAAGCACAGGAAGCAGCACCACCTTATCAGGGCAGAGGATAGAGGCTGTCTCGGCCATAAAATGAACACCGCAAAAGACGATAACCTCGGCATCGGTCTTGGATGCCTCCATAGACAGCCCGAGGGAATCTCCCGTAATATCGGCAATATCCTGTATCTCAGGCCTTTGATAGTTATGTACGAGGAGGATGGCGTGCCGTTCCTCGAGCAATTGCCTTATTTCTGCCTGTATAGCCTTTATATCCATGGTATTGTTCTCTTAAGATTTAAAATTTACCGAGATCCCGTTTGAAGGCTTCTATCAATTTAAGGGGATCGTGTGTGCTGTAAAGATCCTCAAGCCCGGGGATATCCTTCCATCTCCGGTGCAGCCAGAACCAATGGTGAGGATACCTCCTGATGTAACCCTCGAATATCCGGTTTACGTTCCGGGTATCGGTCTCAAGGTCCCGAGACTCGTTCGAGGTATGAGCAAGCTCGAGGGGCTCATTGATCTCGATTCGGTACCTGCCGGTTCCTTTTCTTACCACGAATACCGGTACGATGCTGGCCCCGGTACGGCGGGCGAGCAGAGGGGCCGTTACATGGGTTTGTGAAGGGATGTCAAAGAAATCCACGACAATCCCATGCCTCCCAACCCTTGGGTTGCCGCCTGCTTTCTGGTCGGCAAGGGTTGCGATAGCCGTATTCAAGGGAAGTAAGGCCTGGATTCTCTGTATTGCCCCATCAGGCCGTATGGCGATTGCATGATGAGCTTTCACAATGGAGCTGAAGAATCGCTCAAGATAGGGGTTGTCCAGTTTCCGTATGATTGCACCCCGTGGGGGGATATTCAGGAAGCACAGATACCTGATGAGGACAAAGTTTCCGAAATGCCCTGACACCGCTAGCGTACCTTTACCCCTTTGCACGGAATTCATGAGATGGGACAGCCCCGTAATCTCGATAAACGTACGGTAGTTCTCGAGATGCGCCACCGTATGGAGCTTTAAAAGCTCGAGAATATGAATGGCAAGGTATTCACAGCTCTCCCTTGCCAGGGCCTTTCTCCCTCCTTCGTCCAAAGCCCTTCCGAACACCACACAGATATTGGCGTTGATGATCCTTCGCCGGCTCCTATCCATATAGTAGTATGACCTGCCCACCAGCCTCCCGAGTAGAGAGAGTAACCTAAAGGGCAGACGGTGAACCGTCATCAGGAATGAGCGGAATGTCAAATAGAGCAAAAAGTCTAACATCGTGTACCGTTTCCTCAATCGATAATGATGTAGCAACTCGGGATGACGAGGTCAACAAGGAAAACTCATCAGCATCTGACTTCCGCTGTGAACCGGTAAGGAAAAAACAAAACCATTTCCTTGACAGGTTGCGGTTTTGAAAGTAATTTATGGTAGTTAGCATGGCATTGTGAGGAGGTATCCCATGCAGGGGATTTTCTGCATGCCATTTTTTGAGAGGCAGTGACCATGAAAGAGGCAATGCTGTTTGAAAGGCTCGATGAGGGTAAGGTGCACTGTAACCTCTGCCACCACCGGTGTATCATAAAGGAGGGGGGCTACGGTATCTGCGGGGTGAGGCAGAATATCGGCGGGACCCTTTTTAGCCTTGTCTACGACAAGATTGTCGCGGCCCATGTAGATCCCATTGAGAAGAAGCCCCTCTTTCAATTTTACCCCGGTTCAAAGGCGTACTCCATTGCCACCGTCGGGTGTAATTTCACCTGCAAGCACTGCCAAAACGCCGACATATCTCAGTTAACACGGGAGGAAAAGGGCCACATCATCGGCGATATGATCAGCCCAGAGGATATCGTAAGGGATGCCGAACGCTCGGGGTGTACATCCATCGCCTACACCTATACGGAGCCCACCGTATTCTTCGAGCTTTGCTTTGATACGGCCGCCCTTGCCCATGCAAAGGGGATCAAGAATGTCTTCGTGAGCAATGGGTACATGACCCCTGAGGCGCTCAAGGAGATCTCGACGTACCTCGACGGCATCAATATCGACCTCAAGGCCTTTACCGAGAAATTCTACAAGGAGATATGCGGCGCCCGTCTCGAGCCGGTGTTGAGCAGCATCAAGCTTGCCAAAGAGCTCGGCATATGGGTTGAGGTAACCACCCTTGTTATCCCAACCCTTAACGATAGCGAGAGCGAGCTCAAGCAGATAGCAGAATTCATCAAGGGGGTGGATCCCGATATCCCCTGGCACATCTCACAATTCTATCCCACGTATCAATTGACCAAGCTTCCCCGCACCCCTGTGGAGACCTTACACCTGGCCAGGGATATAGGTCTTCAGGCCGGGCTCCGCTACGTTTATGAGGGAAACGTTCCCGGAAGGGGAAACGAGAACACGTACTGCCACAATTGCGGAACACTATTGATCGAGCGGTGGGGCTATTCCATAATCAAAAAAATAATGGAAGATGGACGGTGCCCCTCGTGCAAAAGCTCTGTCGCTGGTGTTGGCATATAACAGGTTGCCTTAGTCTATTCGGTTACATTGGTTGCAAGAGCTCATAACAAGCCCGGCAAACTCAAGGAAATGGAAGAACAAAGCGGTAAAACATTTAGAATCGGCAAAAAACTCCTCGCTTACTTCTTAGCGCTGTCTTTACTGCCTATCCTAATCGGTGGAATTATTTCATTCCATATCACTAAAAATCAATGTGAAAAAAACACCAGGGCACATATAAGCGACCTTGCAAGGGATTGCGGGGAGAAGATATCCGATTATGTGAACTCCCGCTATCAGGATATCAGGATCCTTTCCCAGGCCGAGGTGCTGAGGGGCAACAACAGGCAGGCAGTGCAGGCCTATATCGATGAGGTGCATGCAGCCTACCCCTTTTACAGAGCGATCGCCGTGCTTGATCCCTACGGAACCATTATAGCGTGCACGCTGCGAGAACTCGTAGGGGAATCGCGATCAGGAACCGAGTGGTTTCAGAGAGCAAAACAAGGCGCTCACGGCGAGGTGATGGCCATGGATGCCTATCGTGCGGAAACAGCAGGGTGGGATATGGTGATCGGATTTAACACACCCATCACCGATAAGCACAGCAAAGATATCCTCGGTGTTTTGGCCACGAGGGTAAACATGGATCACATCATCGAGAGGGTGAGGGTGCTTGATGAGCGATCTATAGGCGATAACCATGCCTATTTGCTCAACCGTCGGGGAGAGATAATCGCAGGACCGGATGAACGTGAATTTCTTACGGTTCACCGTCTCCATGGTTTTCCGGTGATCAAGGATCTGCTCGCGGGCAGGACGGGGATCTCGAAGTATACCAATGACAGGGGTGAGGATGTCATAAGCGCCGGGTATGCGTTGAAGGGCGATGGCGTTTTTGATGGCTGGGGTTGGGGCATCATCGTCACGCAACCTACTTCAGAGGCCTTTAAGGCAGCATTTACCATACGTTATGCATTGATTCTCTTGGCGTTCGGTATTGCCCTTTTGGTATCTCTGCTTGCTGTTGTTATTTCTAAAAAGTTTTCAAGACCTATTACAGAGGTATCTGAAGCAGCATTGCGAATCTCACGGGGAGATCTCAAACCTATCGTGATTGACTATAACGCAAAGGATGAAATAGGCGATCTTGTTGGTGCCTTTAATAAAATGATTCAAGACTTACATACCACAACCGTTTCTCGTGATGCTCTCACGAAAGAAATCGCTGAACGAAGATGGGCGGAGCAGGCAGTTATAAAAAGTGAGGAGAAATTGAAGAATATACTGCATGGTTCGCCTATCCCGACATTTGTTATTGATACTGCCCACAGGATTACCTACTGGAATAGGGCTATGGAAGAATATACCGGGATCAAGGTAAAGGATATAGTTCGCACTGATCATCATTGGAAGGCCTTCTACGATAAAAAACGACCATGCATGGCCGATCTGCTGGTAGATGGAAAGACAGATGATGTTGATCAATGGTATCCGGGAAAATACAGGCACTCTTTTTTGATAAAAGGGGCATACGAGGCTATAGATTATTTTCCCCAGATTGGCCAGGATGGCACATGGCTCCATTTTACCGCAGCCCCGGTCAAGGATTCTCAAGGAAGAACCATTGCTGCCGTAGAAACCCTTCAGGATATCACTGAGATGAAAAAGGCCGAGGAGCGAATAAAACATCTATCCAGACAGATTATCGACATACAGGAAAGGGAGAGAGAGTCTATATCAAGAGAGATTCATGATAACGTTGGTCAACTATTAAGCGCTTTAAAGATG
>CAYMFC010000056.1:0-10920 GCA_964389665.1 uncultured Desulfobacteraceae bacterium
GGCATGATCTCTAACCTGGTGAGCCAGCTCAAGGAGGCCAATGCCCTGCACCGGCTCCCCGAGGTACACGCGGAGATACCCATTACCAGGAAGGAATTAGGAACCCCGCCGCTGGTGACTCCCACCTCTCAGATCGTAGGGGTGCAGGCAGTCCTGAACGTGCTGCTAGGCAAGTACAAGATGGTCACCAACCAGGTCAAGGATCTGGTCTACGGGCTCTACGGCAAGACGCCTACCCCGGTGTATCCTGAGATTCAGAAGATCGTGCTCAAGGGCTACAAGCGGGGCGAGACCCCTATCACCGGAAGGGCGGCGGACTACCTTGAACCGGAGCTTGATGAGAACAGGAAAAAGATTGGGGATCTGGCAAAAACAGAAGAAGACCTTCTTACCTATTCACTCTATCCTACTACCGGAGAGCAGTTCCTCAAGTGGAAGTACGGGGTAGAAGAAAAACCCGATACTGTCAAGGCCAAGACCCTGGAAGACGTGAAGAGGGAGGATGAGGCTATTGCCCAGGCAAAGGCGCAGGCAAAGGCCTAAGGGAGAAGCTCGTTCATGCTGCCGCTCCTGTAGCCGGAGAGGTCGAGGGTAATATAGGTGAAGCCCAGGCTTTTTAGATAGTCGATTACCGTTTCTCGCATAGGTGATTCTGTTACCCGGTGGATTTCTTTGGGCGAAACCTCAATCCTGGCTACAGGAGGATGGTATCGGAGCCTTACTTCTGTGAATCCTGAGTAATGGAAAAAGGCTTCCGCCTGATCAATCATATCGAGGTCTCTTTCCTTTATGGGAGTGCCATAGGCTATCCGTGAGGCAAGGCACGCGGAGGCCGCCCTATTCCAGAACTCGATATTCCTGCTTTTCGCCTCACCCCGTATATCTTGTTTCGTAAAACCAGACTCCATCAGGGGACTGCAGATGCCTGCCCTTTGTGTTACCTTCAGACCGGGCCGGTAATCTCTCAGGTCATCCTGATTCGCCCCGTCGATGATATGCTCAATGCCTTGTGTTGCGGCCTCTTTTTTCAGTCCCTCGACCATCTTCATCTTGCAGACACGACACCTCGTGCCATCATTTATCAGGAAGTCTTTCTGAGAGAGGATATCGAAGGGTATCTTGATGTGAGCTACCTTCAGTACAGCGGTGAAGTTCTCTGCCCGAGCGAGATCGACCCTGGGGAAGATCGGGGAGATGAAAGTGGCGGCCTTTACCTTTTCTCCCAGGACCTCAGAAGCTATATGAAGCAAGAGTGCGCTGTCCACCCCGCCTGAGAAGCTCACCAGAACAGATCCCATGTGAGCCAGGATTTCTTTCAATGTTTCGGTTTTTGGGTTTTGTACCTCGATCATCTCTCTATATAGTGCTCAGCGGGAACAAAAAAACCTCGAAAAATAGGAAGGTTTTTCACATGTCCTTAAGGAGGTGCTGTGGGTGGCTGAGGTAGAATTGGCCTGTTTGGATCCACTGCTTAAGTATCTCCGCAATCTCCTTGGCCCTCGTGTAGGAGGATATGGGGGCAGTCTGGACGGATTGACCATTGAGCTCTATGAACCCGCTTTTTAGCTCAGCATAGCTTACCTTGCCGAGGCTTTTTGCCCTTCCATGGGGATAATCTTTGCCGTAGTCAATAATCTGGGTAACTATCTCCTCATCGGAAACTCCGGTATACCTCGCCATATCCTCGTTAAGGATTGGGATGGGTACACCAATGCCCATGGCCAAGGAACATCCATATCCAAGGATGCTCACACCAACCAGCCAGCGTGGCGACATGTCCTTTAGGTTTCCCGTCACCATGAGTGTGGCGCCTGGTTCAGACGGCACCCCATTCTGTTCCCTCTGCACCGATAGATTGCATTGGGTGCCGGCCCAGGTGATGTATCCCTGGGCCCCTGCAAGGAAAATCCTTGTCCCTAGCCCTATGGTCATGCAATAGGGGTCATTCAAAAGGGGGCTTAGCTGGCCCGAGGTAGCGTAGTTGGCGTTGCCGGCCCTGGGCCTCAAGACGCCCATGTACGTATAGACGGTATCTTCCCTCATGTTCACCGCGCAATTGTAATTCTGGTATGCGTTCCTTGGATTGACCAGCACAGCATATGGCAGATCCTTGAGCCGCACCTGTTTTTTTAGTTCCTTCCTCGGGTAACAATCGGTGGTGTAAGAGGTGGCAATCAGTTCCACAGTGCTTCCACTCACCAGGTCATGGATAACGTGCCCGCCTCCATATTTGAACTGGCCGGGATGAACCTTATTCAATGGATCGTCCAGGGCTGGTTCGGTAGCGCCAAGAAATATATCCACGGCGGCAAGCCCCGCATGCGCCGGGACCCCGTTGAGGGTAACCTGGTTTGCCCGTATGGGTGGTTTGCTCTGGCCGAAATTGAGAAAGGCCCCTGAGGAGCACATGGGGGAAAAGGTTCCAGTCGTCACGACATCGACCTCTCTGGCGGCCTTGTGGATTCCCTCCTGCCTGACGATATCCACCATCTCCTCGGCGGTAACCACGACCACCGTACCGTTCCTTATCCTCTTGTTGATATCCTCGATTGTCCTTTGTGCCGTTTGCCGTGCCATCATAGAGCCCTAAAAATCAGGGCTCACTATAGGTAAATTGTGAGCCGTTTACAAGAAAAAGTTGCTCTCTGTTGTTCACGAACTTGATGTCTTTTCACAAAATAAGGTATTCTTGACTTTATGATTCATTTTGGCGAAAATAGGCATGGAATTTGAAGGTTGGGTTGAGGGGTTCACCATTCAAGGTTCAAAGGTTCAAGGTTCAAGAGCATTTTAACCGTGAATTCCGATAGACTTGATTGGCTGGCGAGGTGCTATGCAGAGTGAGAAAAGGGATATGAGGAGAACCGAAGGCATTCGGATAGGAAACATGACCGTGGGAGGAAATAGCTCTTTATTCTTGATCTCAGGCCCGTGTGTGATAGAGAGCCCGGAGATAACCATGGATATCGCGAGATTTCTCAAGGGATTAGCGCTGAGGCTCAACATACCCGTTATCTTCAAGAGCTCGTATGATAAGGCGAATCGGACATCGATTGAATCCTACAGGGGTCCAGGCATAATCAAGGGATTGGAGATCCTCAAGGAGGTTAAGGAAACCATTGGTTTGCCGGTTTTATCGGATGTTCACCGGGTGAGCGAGGTTGAGAAGGCAGCGGAGATCCTTGATGTTATCCAGATACCGGCATTCTTATCCCGTCAGACGGATCTCATCATAGAGGCAGCCAGAACCAAGCTGCCGGTCAACATAAAGAAGGGGCAATTTCTCTCGCCGTGGGACATGGAGCATGTGCTCCTAAAGGCTGCTTCGGTAGGTAATAGCAGCCTTTTACTGACTGAGAGAGGGACCTCTTTTGGTTACAACAACCTTGTGGTGGACATGAGGTCCTTGTCCGTGATGAAGGGTTTTGGGTATCCTGTCGTATTTGATGCCACCCACAGCGTTCAGTTGCCGGGGGGAAGGGGCAGGTCATCAGGTGGACAGCGTGAATTTGTCGCCCCGCTCTCAAGGGCCGCGGTTGCCGCAGGTGCTGACGGAGTTTTTTTAGAGATACATCCAGATCCCGGCTCAGCCCTTTCAGATGGCCCGAATTCCCTTCCCATTGATCGAGTTGAGCCGCTCGTAATTATGCTTAAGGAGATCCATCGGATAGTGAAGCATATACCTATGCCTCAGGCAGACTAGATTCAAAATGAAAAATGCAGCATGCAAGAAATGAATTTAAAGAACTATCTTTGTACTGCTTTGCTGAAATACTACTGAAATTTTTATTTTGCTTTTCTTATAGGTGAGCCTTTGAAAATGAGAAAAATACCCCTTATCATGTGGCCAATAGCAGGGATAATCGCCCTCTTGCTCATTGTTGCCGCCTTTATCGTTAAGGGGACACCCCTCGCTCAGGTTTCCACCAAGGCATCCACGTTGGTTCCCGGGGAATCACTCACCATGTCAGAGCTCAAATTCGACCAGGATCATGAGGATGGCCAGGCATGGGAGCTCATCGCTAAAGAGGCCCATTTCTTTGACACAGCAGACATGGTATCCTTACAAGACGTGCTGCTAAAAGTAAACTCTAAAACGGACAATTCTTATACAATAAGGGGCAACGAGGGTGATTATTGTAGAAAAACAGAGGAGATTGTTCTAAAAGGAGATGTGGTGGGTAGATCTGCGAGCGGTTATCAGATCGAGACGAGCCAATTAACATACAAACAAAAGGAAGAATCGGTGGTAACGGATAAACCGGTACGGGTGAGTGGCCCTTTTTTCAAGCTAAAGGGAGATGGCCTTTCTGTCGATCTTAGGAGTAGTAGATTCAAGGTATGGAGAAACGTGGATACGACTATCACGGGCGGAGATTTTTTTTAAGATGAGGATACTCCCTTCCATTTTTTCATGGTGCCTTTTGCTCGCTCTCGTGTGTGCGGGACCTCCTCGCCAGCAATGCCCTGCGCAGCAAAAGGAGGCCACCGGGGGCATCTCCTCGGAGCAGCCCATGGTCATTCATTCCGATACCCTGCTCTTTGATCAGCAGCAGGGGATAATTACCTTTGAAGGCAAGGTAAAGGCGAGCAGCAAGGATCTCGTGGTAGATTGCACGAAGATGATCGTATACCTCAATGAGAATCCGTCGAACGGATCCAGCCTGGAATCAGGGAGGATAGAAAAAATCATTGCCTTAGGGGATGTGGTAATAAATCGCCCGGATGGGGGTATAGCCAGGGCCGGGAAGGCGGTGTTCTATCAGAATGAGGAAAAGGTGGTGCTTACCGAGAATCCCTCGGTTCAACAAGGCCCGGATCTCGCTGAGGGACACCGGATCGTACTGTACCTAAAGGAGAATCGAAGCATTATAGAGGGTAGTGCGGCAAAAAGGGTCAAGGCTACCCTGTTCCCCAAGCAGGAAGGGGATAAATGACACGGGCCGAGGACAGGGGTTGCTTGAAGGTAAAGGATCTTCGTAAGATCTATGGGACGAGGGCCGTTGTCAATGGGGTAGAGCTGGAGGTGAACATCGGCCAGATTGTTGGGCTCCTCGGACCAAATGGAGCCGGGAAAACGACCACGTTTTATATGATCGTCGGCCTTATTCCTGTTCAGGAAGGCCGGATATTCCTGAATGGGAGGGATATCACCAGCGAACCCATGTACAAAAGGGCACGGCAGGGTATCCATTATCTCTCACAAGAGCCATCAGTATTCAAAAAGTTAACGGTTGAGCAGAACCTGCTGGCGATCATGGAGGTTGTCAATATTCCGTCGCACAAGAGGCAGCTGTTTCTTCAGGCGCTGCTTGCAGAGTTGAACATAGCTCCCCTGGCAAAACAAAAGGCCTATTCGCTGTCGGGCGGTGAGAGGAGGAGGCTGGAGATTACCAGGGCACTGGTCACCAACCCCAAATTCATCTTGTTAGATGAGCCGTTTGCCGGTATTGACCCCTTGGCAATCAATGACATCAAGCAGATCGTCACCGGGCTCAAGGAAAGGGGCCTCGGGGTCATGATATCAGACCATAATGTCAGGGAAACCTTGGATGTCTGTGATCTCGCCTATATTATTAATGAGGGAGAAATCATCGAGTCCGGTGCACCTGAAAAGATCATTGCCAGCGATGTGGTGAGGTCCAAGTACCTGGGAGAAGGTTTTAATCTATAGGGTTTGCGTCTGCGTACTATGGCGATTGAGCTTAAACAATCGATGAAGTTGAGTCAGCGGATCATCATGACGCCTCAGCTTCAGCAGGCTATCAAGTTCTTGCAGCTCTCACAGCTCGAGCTCTGTCAGGCAGTGAATCAGGAGATGGAGTTGAACCCCCTCCTGGAAGAACTTCCCCCACAAGAAGACGAGAAAGCGCCGGAGGAGGAGAGCCCTGAGTCCGCTCACAAGGAAGAACCCATTCGTGAGGTGACGATAAAGGAGACCTTACGGGAGGATGTCGATTGGGAATCTTACATAAACGAGTATAACACCGCGTGGGTAAGCTCACCCCATGAAGAAAGCGATGATAAAGGTTCCTTTGAGAATTTCATCTCGCCCAAAACGAATCTTTTCTCCCACCTCATGTGGCAGCTTCAAGTAAGTGAACTCGATGATGCGGAGAAGGAGATCGGCAGTTACATCGTAGGCAACATCGACCCCGATGGGTATCTTAGCGCGTCTATAGAAAATATTATGAAAGCCACCAATAGATCGAGAGACGAGGTAGTAGAGGTATTGCATGCTATCCATGAATTCGATCCCGTTGGTGTGGGAGCGCGTGATAACAGTGAATGTCTTCTCATCCAGCTTCGTTTTCGTGGCTTGGGGGGAAGTACCGCCGAGAAGATCGTAACCGATCACATGAAGCAGCTCGAGAGGAGGCAGTACCACCAGATTGCCAAAAGCCTCGGTGTTTCATTGGAGAGGGTCTTGGATGCAGTGTCAATCATTTCCTCCCTTGAGCTTAAGCCGGGTCTTTTCTATGATGATGAGGAAACCATATACATCACCCCAGATGTATATGTATACAGAATGGGCGATGAGTTTCATATTGTGCTCAATGACGATGGCCTGCCCAAGTTAAGGATCAGCTCATTTTACAAGGAGATCTTTGCCAGAAAGGATAAAGTCTCCCAGACAACGAAAGAGTATATAAAGGAAAAGCTGAAAAGCGCCTCCTGGCTCATCAAGAGCATCCACCAAAGACAGCGGACTATTTACAAGGTAGCGGAGAGCTTGGTGAAGTTCCAAAGGGGGTTTTTTGAATCGGGGCCTTCATGTATGAAACCGATGATTTTAAAGGATGTAGCCGAAGATATCGAGATGCATGAGTCCACGGTAAGCAGGGTCATGAATAACAAATATATGTACACTCCTTATGGTGTGTACGAGTTACGATATTTCCTGAACAGCGGTATTCAATCGGTGAATGGGATGGATAGGGTTGCATCCCTGAGCGTGAAGGGCAGGATCAAGAAGATAGTAAAGGATGAGGATAAGTCAAAGCCCTATAGTGATCAGGAGATCGTAGATATTTTAAAACGATCAAATATTGACATAGCGCGAAGAACTGTGGCCAAGTACCGGGAGATGCTGGGAATTCTCCCGTCAAATCAACGAAAGAATGCCTATACCTAAGGCCGGGCTTAGCAGGTTCCCCCGTTAGAATGTTTAGGGCACAAACAACGGAAATGGATTACAAGAGGAGTTTCGCTTTCCATGCTCGTTCAATGCCTGAGGGAATTCTAAGGGGGTTTGTTGTTTTCAAGAACTTGGATTGATGTTTGACTTTTCATTCTAGTATTGTTAAATAGTAATGTTTTTCAGGAGGTGGTATGGCGATATCATACACGTTTCGACACATGGAGCCGTCTGAAGAGCTGCGCTCTTACGTGGAGGAGAAGATAGAGAAGGTGAAGAAATATTTCGATTCTCCTGTTGAGGCCCATATTGTTCTTAAGGTGGAGAAATTTCGGCACATAGCTGATATGACGTTATCCAGCGATGGGAACACCATGAAGGCAGTGGAACAGACTGGCGATATGTACTCCTCCATTGACCAGGTGATGGACAAGATAGAGGAGCAGCTCAGGCGATTCATGTCCAGGAAAAAGGACTATAAACTCGAAACTGTCAAGGGCGAGGTTTTTGAAGAGAGTATGATTGAGGCCCAGGAATCTCTGGTTGAATCCGGGCCGAGAATAATAAAGGCCGAGAGAGCGGATATTAAACCCATGGATATCAATGAGGCTGCTATGCAGATGGAGCTGTCGAATCAAAATTTCTTGGTATTTACCAATGCAAGGTCAAAACAGATTAACATCATCTATAAACGGAAGGATGGCGATCTAGGCCTTATTGACACAGCAGTCAAATAGACATGTATTAGGGAAATTTTATGAAGCTTTCAGATATATTAAAACCTGAATCTATTATCGCCAATCTGCATGCCCACGATAAGAAGGGCGCGCTAGAGGAGCTTTCAGGGGTCATAACCGATCAGGAACCCTCTCTCAATAAGGGATATCTGCTTCAAGTATTGCTGGAAAGGGAGAGATTGGGTAGCACCGGCATAGGCGAGGGGATCGCTTTGCCCCATGGCAAGGTGAATAAACTGGACAGGCTTTTAGTGTCTTTCGGGAGAAGCCTCGAGGGCCTGAGCTTTGATTCTATCGATGATCAACCCGCTTACCTCTTCTTCCTCTTGGTGGCGCCGGAGAATTCACCCGGTGCACACCTACAAGCCCTTGCCAAGATTTCGAGGGTTTTAAAGGACAGCAACTTTCGGCAGCGCTTACTGGACGCGAAATCAAAGGACGAGATTTACAGGATCATCGTAGAAAAGGATCAGGAGGTATAACTTCTTTTATGGTCGGATTGCTCATTATAACTCACTGTCGGTTGGGCGAGGAGCTGCTTGGGGCAGCGCAGTTCATTCTGGGCTCTATCGAGGCCGCGGATTATGTCCTGATCGACACCTCGAAGGATAGCGATACGGTGCGAGACATCATCGCGAAGAAGATACAGTCTCTTAATCGAGGAAAGGGAGTCCTTGTGTTGGCCGATATGTTTGGGGGGACACCATCAAACCTCGCCCTGTCTTTTCTCCAGCAGGACGTGGTAGAGGTTGTCACCGGCGTCAACCTGCCAATGGTAATCGCCGTGGCCCAGAACAGGGAAAAGAACAGCCTCGCGCAGATTGCGGAAATCGCGAAAAACGCCGGATACCGAAGTATATCACTCGCGAGCGAACTGCTTAAACCCACTGAGACGTGATGAACATAGTAAAGAATCCACGCCCAGAGGATGTGGCCTTGTTTGGAGCTCCCTGGAAGGGGGCCAAACGGGTGCCCTCAGATCCCGGGGTAGTTGGAGGAATGGAGTGATGGAGTAATGGTCTCACATTGAAGGAAGGGTTTTGAAAGGCAGGAAGGCTACACGAGCAAGATTTTCTATGAACCGTGCAGGGGTATTCACTATGATGGTTTTCAATACTCCACATATTCAATACTCCATTACTCCGTGCGAAGGGAAAAACCATAACCGGCAGCGCCAGCCTCTCTGACCACGCCCGCAGAACGTGGTTTTCTGAGATGAAATAAACACCGCCACCAAGAACCAGGAAGCATCGAGTTTCACGTTTCGAATATCAAGTATCCAACAGGAAGGAGGAAGAGATGATGATAAAGGTTGGGATTAATGGATTTGGGCGTATCGGTAGAATGGTGCTCAGAGCCGCATACACCAGGGATGATATAGAATTTCTTGCCCTTAATGATCTCACTGATCCGAAAACCCTTGCTCACTTACTCAAGTATGATTCCGTACACGGCAGGATGGGTGCTGAAGTCGAAGTAGAGGGGGACGGAATTGTCGTTGATGGAAGGAGGATAAGGATTCTCTCTGAGAGAGATCCAGGGAAACTTCCCTGGAAGGATCTCGGCGTTGATATCGTGATCGAGTCTACGGGGATTTTCAGGGACAGAGCCAAGGCCTCCAAACATCTCGACGCAGGCGCAAAGAAGGTGCTCATTTCCGCGCCGGCAAACGATCCGGATATCACCATCGTGATGGGAGTGAATCATGAACTCTACCATCCAGCAAGTCACCACATCATATCAAATGCTTCATGCACCACCAATAGCCTTGCCCCTGTGTGTAAGGTCTTGCTCGATGTCTTTGGGATTAAAAAAGGCCTTATGACCACCATACACTCCTACACCACGGATCAAAGGCTCCTGGATTTTCCCCACGAAGACCTCAGGCGTGCCAGGGCAGCAGCGCTGTCAATGGTTATTACCACTACAGGGGCAGCCAAAGCGGTTTCCCTCGTCCTTCCGGAGCTCGCCGGCAAGATGAACGGGATGGCACTGAGGGTGCCGACACCCAATGTATCGCTAACCGATCTCGTGGTTCAGCTCGGGAGGCCTGCTTCCGCAGAGGAGGTCAACAAGGCGTTTGAGGATGCATCAAGGGGGAGTTTGAAGGGTATTCTTGAGTATACTACTGAGCCACTGGTGTCCAGCGATTTCAATGGAACTACCGCCTCGAGCATCGTGGATGGCCTCTCAACGATGGCGATAGGGGATGACATGGTGAAGGTGCTCGCGTGGTATGACAACGAGTTCGGCTACGCCAATCGGCTCGTTGATCTAGCGCGTTACATTGGTGAAAAGCTGTAGGATCATGAAAATGAGAAAACCCCTTATGGCCGGCAACTGGAAGATGAATCTTTCCCTTGATGAGGCTACGGATCTTCTGGCCGGGATAAAGGAGGCCCAGGCGGACCTCGATACGGTTGCTGTGCTGGTGGCGCCCCCCTTTACCACCATACAACTCGCACATACTATGTTGGCCGGGACCGGTATTCTTATCGCGGCTCAGAACATGCACTGGGAGCAAAAGGGGGCATTCACCGGTGAGGTCTCTCCCCTTATGCTCAGGGAAGCAGGGTGTAGCCACGTGATCCTGGGGCACTCTGAGAGACGGGCCCACTTCTTTGAGAGCAGCGAAGTAATAAACAGAAAGGCAGAGGCTGCGATCAAGGTGGGGCTAATACCGATTCTCTGTATAGGCGAGACGATCCAGGAGAGAGAGGAAGGGAGGGCTTTTGACGTTATCCGGACGCAGCTGGATGAATCGCTGAGGACTCGTTGCCAGGCCGGAAGCCTCCCGGAGGATCTAATCCTCGCCTATGAACCGGTCTGGGCCATAGGAACGGGAAAAACCGCTGCCCCGGAGCAGGCGCAAGAGATGCACCTTTTTATTCGGAGATGGCTTGATAAGGCCTTTGGTCCGGATACGGCAGAGGCTATCCGGATACTCTACGGTGGAAGCGTGAAGCCGGACAACAGCAAGGAGCTAATGGCACAGCCTGATATCGATGGCGCCCTGATTGGAGGGGCGAGCCTCAAGGCCGATTC
>CAYMFC010000057.1:0-10666 GCA_964389665.1 uncultured Desulfobacteraceae bacterium
CCTTCTCTCATTCCTTTTTGATCAATGCAGCGATGAACTCGCCACCCTTATTGCCCAGGAGGTTGATGAGGCCTCCGTCATAGAACGAGTCAAGAGACGCATCGATGATCTATTCGGCCCCAAGGAGGTCGTACCCAGGGAAATTGATCTTTCCGGGTTCCTCGAGCAACGGCTCGAGGCCCTGAGGCCGTTGCTCTCAGAAAGACAGGTGGAAGTAGTAACTGACATCGAGCCTGTGCCATTCATCTATATGCCCGCGGACCCATTAAAAAAGGTCATTGATGGTTTGGTGAGGAATGCTATAGAAAACACCCCCGATGAGGGAAGGATGGAGATCTCTGTTCGAAAAAAGGGGAAGGGGACCGAATTCACCGTGCATGACTACGGTGTTGGCATTCGAGAGGAGGATCAGAAGAGGATATTCGAGGGTTTCTTCACCACCCATGAAACGATGGCCTACTCCTCGAAAAAACCCTTCGATTTCAATGCCGGGGGAAAAGGGGCGGATCTTCTGCGAATGAAGATCTTCTCGGAGCGGTATAATTTTACGATAGGGATGAAATCGACACGGTGCAGGTTTATCCCGAAGGAAGGCGACATCTGTCCCGGAAGGATCAGCGAATGCAGGTTTTGTACAAAAAGGGAGGATTGCCTTCATTCAGGGGAGACCACCTTTACCCTCTATTTCCCACCCGTCCCGGAGAAAGATACGGGCGTCGTCGAAGAAAAGAAGGTCCCATTCACTGAGGCATAAGGTCCTTCGTCGAGCGGGGGCATTTTTGGATGCTAATGGTCGGGCGAACGGTGGCCTGCTTTGAAAAGATGCACAAAAATCTGTGTAATTATGCCGGAATTTTGTGCATCTTTTTATCGTGTTCCATATAAATTCCTCAATCTCTCATCGTCTTTCTCACCGATACTTTCTTCAATTATCTAGCACGATCCTATTGAGAGCCCCTACCAACAAGGGTCTCCGGCCCCCGGGATAAACGGTATCCATCCATGCAGTATTCGTTTTTTATGAAATTCATATATGGCACATATTTTGCCAAAATGACCTACTAATTCGAAGAATAAAATATAGTGTTCTCACTATTAAAATAATCCTAATCCATTAAAACCTTTAGTTTCTAAAAGAAGATGTATACCATCAACAAACCAGGTGCTGTACTTCTGATCTGCCTTTTTATCGGGCTCCATGGCCTTACTCTATCAGCATCGCAGCACTCTGAAGATCTCACCATTCCCCCAGAATTCGCTTCCCCCCCGTTAAAGAAACGTAATCCCGCCCTGGCGATCTCGGTGGAATCGGTCGTGCAAAGATCAAGGGAAAAGCAGGAGATCATCCTTGTTGACGTCAGGAAGGGAAGCGAGTTCGAGAAATTCAGGATTCCGGGCTCCATCCATATCCCCCTGTTTGCCGTAAAGACAAAACCCTTCCTCAAGCGCAAGCCCTTGGTTCTTATCAATGAGGGATATAGTAACAACCAGCTAGAGCAAGAGTGCATACGCTTGAGGGAATCAGGCTTTAAGGCCTGGATCCTGGATGGAGGATTGTACTATTGGAGACAAAAAGGGATGCCCCTTACAGGGGATGCCTTTGCCATGCAAGGATTGAACAGGATGCCTTCTCGAGAGCTCTTCAAGGAAAAGGACTACGAAAACTGGCTCATGATCGATGTATCCCCATCGACACGCCCACGATCCCGCTCCCTGATTCCTCGATTGATCTCCGTACCATTTAGGAGAAATGAGAAAGAATTCATCGCCGCTCTCAATAAATTGATAGGGCAACACAAGGCCCATTATCGGCTTATCTCGGTATTGATATGCAGCGAAAAAGGCGAGCAATATCACAAGGTAGAGAAGATCCTTCAAAAAACCGCCTTCGGGAACGCCTTTTTTCTGAGGGGCGGCATCGAGGCATACGAAAAATTATTGGTACAGCAGGCCATGATCAAACAGGCGCCACATAGTTCGAAGAAGGCCCTTAAAAAATGTACCAGCTGCCCATACCAGTGCCCATAGCATAAAATTTTGCGATTTCTCCGGTTTGGTGGACCAAGAAGTCTGGCCCGTCGATCCAGCGCCTCGCCTTGTGTTTATCTGACAGAGTGGGGCCGGGAAAAGGGGATCAATGAAGAGGAACTATCTGATAATCACTGCCGGGTGCGTCCTCCTTGTGGGTGTTTTCATCGTTGTCAAGGTGTATGATCGGCATTTCGGAGCAAAATCCACCTATGTCATTCCTCGTCACATTCAATACAGCTTCACCCTCCAGAACCGAACAAGCCGTATCATAAAAGGGGTAGAGTTCTGGACCTATGCCCCGGTGAAACACACCCCTACACAGCAATGCATGAGCGTGAACGCATCCCAGCCCTTTCAGGTTATCCTGGATGATCAAGGCAACCAGATCCTTTATCTTACCTTCCATGCACTTCCTCCCTTCACGACTAGGATCATTACCATCGAGGCAGAACTCCTGCTCTCCGATACCCCAAACCGCATATCGGAAAAGGACCTCCGCGCCTCTCTTCAAGAGGAACGATATTGCGAGTCCGGCAATCCTGAGATTGCGGGGCTCGCAAAAAGCCTCCAAGGACCGGATCCTCTCAAGACCGCTGAAAACATCTTCCGCTGGGTTGCGAGCAGTGTCAGGTACTCAGGGTACATAAGGAATCCACGTGGCGCTCTCTATGCCCTGAGAAACAAAAAGGGTGACTGTACTGAGTTCATGTACCTCTTCGCCGCCCTGTGCCGCGCCAACAACATACCTGCCAGGGGCATAGGAGGATATCTCGTCCGTGAAAACGCCGTGCTCAAACCCAACGCATACCACAACTGGGCGGAGTTTTACCACGATGGTGTCTGGAGGATTGCAGATCCACAAAGGAAAATATTCATGCAGCACCAATCTCACTATATTGCGATGCAAGTGCTTGCCCAGTCGCCTGAAAATCCCATGGGCAATTTCCATCGGTTTCGATATGCCGGTGAAGGTCTCAAGGTCAAGATGAACGGATGATCGGGGTGATTACATGAAAAAGAAACAGTTTTCAAACCAGGGTTTTTCCCTTGTCTTTCTCTTCTTTCCTGCACTCATCTGCCTTTTTGCAGGGCCCTTATCTTCCCCAGCCCTTGCGGTGGATGACTCCGTGTGTGCCCGGGTGAAACTCGAGATCAGACAGGACCTGACCTTGGAGCGCCAGGCATTTGATGCGCACATGCGCATCAGCAATGGCTTCAGCCACATCACCCTGGAAAACATGAACGTGGAGGTTCGTTTTTCCGATGAGGAGGGAAACGGCGTGCTCGCGAGCTCCGATCCGGATAATACCGCTGCCCTCTTTTTCATCCGGCTGGATTCCCTGGAACATATCGATAATGTAAGCGGCACCGGTGTCGTCGAGCCCTTGGCCACTGCGGACATACACTGGCTGATCATTCCTGCCCCCGGGGCATCCAAGGGCATACCCCAGGGCACTCTCTACTATGTGGGGGCATCGCTCGCCTATACCATTGGCGGGGAGGAACATTTCACCAGTGTGTCCCCGGACTATATCTTTGTGAAACCCATGCCCGAACTCACCCTGGACTACTTCCTTCCCTCAGACGTCTATGGCGACGATGCCTTTACCCTTGAGATCGAACCCCCTGTCCCTTTTTCACTGGGCGTCAGGGCCTTCAACAATGGCTCGGGTACGGCAAAGGACATGAAGATCGACTCGGCCCAGCCCACGATCGTGGATAACGAGCAGGGGCTCCTGATCGGCTTTGTGATCGAGGGCTGCGAGGTGCATGGGCGGGCTGCCGTTCCAAGTCTCTTGGCGGATCTCGGCGACATCGGGCCGAATGAATCGAGGGTGGCGCGGTGGGTAATGACCTGTTCCCTCTCGGGACAGTTCGTGGATTTCACCGCGAACTACTCCCATTCCGACGAGCTGGGCGGAGAACTGACCTCGCTCTTGGAGGCAGTACAGACGCATTTCCTGGTCCGGGATGTGCTCGTGGATGTTGGCGGAAGGGATGCGATCCGGGACTTTCTTGCCAAGGATGGAGATGTCTACCGGGTATATGAATCAGAGAATATTGTTACCGGGGTCACCGATCAATCCGCTGCCGCAAGTCTTACCGGCCCGGGGGAGAGCCACATACTGTCAACACCTGTGACATCGGGCTTCATGTACGTGATCCTGCCTGATCCCCACACGGGACAGAAGGTGATCAAAGAGGTGATACGCTCCGATGGCAAGCGCATCAAGCCGGAGAATGCCTGGCTCTCAAAGTCCCGCAATGAGGATCATACCTGGCAGCATTTCTTCAACCTTTTCGATGCGAACAGCACCGGCTCCTATACCGTAAGATTTGGGGATGTGCCTTCCGAGGGAAATCCCCCTGTGCTCCAGTATATCCCTGATAGGACGATGGTAGAGGAGGAACAGCTCTCCTTCATTGTTGAGGCTACCGACGCAGACGGCACCACCCCGTCCCTTGAGGCCAAGCCGCTCCCGGCACAGGCGAGCTTCACGGATCAGGGGGACGGCACCGGGATATTCGAATGGACCCCGGCCCTGGGCCAGGCAGGAAGATATGAGATTACCTTTACGGCATCGGATGGCGGGCTCAAGGATTCCCAGCGTATGGTGCTCACCGTCAAAACCATTGACGATACGGACGACGACGGCATGCTCGATGCCTGGGAGCTGGAGCACTTTGGGACCCTGGATCGGGACGGCACCGGTGATTTTGACGGCGACGGCATTACAGACCTGGATGAGTTCCTCAACGGGACGGATCCCACCGCAGCCAATCAGGCCCCCACCATACCCGTGATCCGTACTCCAGGAGATGGGGCTGAGCTCGCATCCCTCCAGCCGCAACTGGTGATCGAGAACAGCACCGATCTTGACGGCGATTCCATCACCTACGTGTTTGAGCTCTTCTCTGATGAGGAGATGAACGACATGGCAGCATGCGATCCAGGTGTGCCCGAGGGCATGGAAAGGACCTCGTGGATCGTGCCGGGAGAGCTCAACGACAACACCCGGTATTTCTGGCGCGTCCGGGCGACCGACGGGGCAATCTTCAGCCTGTGGGCTTACGGCAGCTTTTTTGTGAACACGGAGAATGATCCGCCAGGCGATTTCCGGATCAGCAGACCCGGTGACTTAGTCGAGGTGGACTCACTTACCCCTGCCCTTGAGGTCACCAACAGCCGTGACCCTGATGAGGATGTGCTCGCTTACACCTTTGAGGTCTATTCGGACAGCACCATGGACACCCTGGTCGCCTCTTGCTCGGATATCCAGTCAGGCGAAGGGGGGAGTACCTCCTGGGTGGTGGATACCTCACTGAATGATCATACACCGTACTACTGGCGGGCTATTGTCACTGATGAGCAGGGGGCCACCGCGGAGACCCCCCTTGTCTCGTTCCTGGTAAACACCCAAAATGCCGCGCCGGGGGCGCCTTTCATCTCATCTCCTGCCCCCGGGAGCGAGGTTGCGTTCATGGAAGTGGAGCTTGTGGCGGGAAATGCATCAGATCCTGAAGGAGACCCCTGTACCTACTTCTTTGAGCTGGACAAGGTGAACACCTTTGATAGCGTGGCCTGGCAAGCCTCCGGCGAGATTTCTGAGGGGCTGGATAATACCACCGCATGGCGGGTCACCGGCCTTGAGGATAACACCGATTATTTCTGGCGGGTCAAGGCCAGCGACGGCATTGTGGAGAGCTCCTGGAGCCAGGGTGGCTTCTTTGTGAATACGGCCAATGATCCTCCCTCAACCCCCACCCGGAGAAACCCGGGGTGGGGAGCCTCGACTGCCGACCCGACCCCGTGGCTGGCACTCAATCCTCTCAAGGATCCGGATATCGACGGCCTCGTCTATCGCTTTGAGGTGTATGGAGATGCCTCTCTCACCAATCTGATTGTCGAGGAGGAGACGAATGCCCTCCAGTGGGTCCTTCCTTCCGCCCTCAACGACAGCACCTGGTACTACTGGAGGGCTCGGGCCGTAGACGAGCACGGCACAGGGAGCGACTGGACCAATCCCGCCGCCTTCTTCGTCAAGGATTACGGGGTGGAAGAACCGCCTCAGATCAAGAACCTTGTCGTGGAAGAGATCACGGAAACGACTGCTCGCATCGCCTGGGAGACCAACCAGGCTTGCGACAGCGTGCTGGAATTCGGGACAAGTCCAGGGAACTATGTATACAGCAAGGAAAAACCGGATTATGTCAAATCCCACCGCATCTCCCTGGCAGATCTCACCCCCGGTACCACCTACTACTTTATCGCAAGAAGCACCAACGAATATGGCATCTCCGGCCAGAATGAGGAGCAGGGCTTCTTTACGGAGGGAGCCGACATTTCGGTGAATAAAACCGTAGACAAGTCGACTCAGAGCATAGGTGCTACTCTTTTCTTTACCATTACGGCCGCAAACACTGGTCCAAGCGATGCCGCAGGTGTTCAGGTAATAGACCGG
Organism: uncultured Desulfobacteraceae bacterium; assembly: GCA_964389665.1. GTDB lineage: Bacteria > Desulfobacterota > DSM-4660 > Desulfatiglandales > B25-G16 > B25-G16. Next base: position 6,495 of record CAYMFC010000057.1, read on the forward strand.
GTCCCATTGGGATTGCGATATCAATCAAATGACACTTCTCAGGGTACCTACGATCCGGAAACAGGTCTATGGACTATAGGCGAGCTTGCCAATGGGACCTCTGCTTCCCTTCAAATCGCGGCGGCGGTTGAGCAGTCGGGGGTGATTACCAACAGGGCGGTGAGGGCGGCCTCCAGTCCAACGGATGTGAATGCGGATAATGATTCGGATGAAGCGAGCGTAACAGGGAATGCCCCGCCCGTGGCAGGCGATATCCGTGACCAGACCATTGAAGAGGGCTTGAGCTTCGCCGCCATCGACCTTGATGAATATGTCACGGACGTGGATAACACAGACGCCGAGCTTACCTGGACCTACATCGGTAATAACGAGCTTTCGGTCAGTATCGACGTCACTACCCGTGTGGCCACGGTCACTACCCCTGACCCCGACTGGTACGGCTCTGAAACCATCACCTTCACGGCCACGGATCCCGGACTGCTCTCAGACGCTGACGTGGCTGTATTCACCGCAATAAATGTCAACGATCCGCCGGTACCGGCAGATGATGACTATGGCACTGATGAGGATATGGCTCTCACCATTCCTGCCCCCGGCATACTCGGGAATGATTCGGATATCGACAGCAGTACCCTGACCGCAGTCCTGGTGACCGATGTGAGCAACGGTACCTTAATCCTGAACGCCGACGGCTCTTTCAGCTATGGACCCAACTCCAATTTCAATGGTACCGACACCTTCACCTACAAGGCTAATGACGGTACCGACCTCTCCAGCGAGGCCGCGGTGAAAATCACCGTCAACCCTGTGAACGACGCGCCGGTCGCCAACGCTGGCGGCCCGTATATCTCTGATGAAGGCACATCCATAACGCTTGATGCCTCCGGATCCAGCGACCCCGATAATGACGAACTGCAATACAGATGGGATCTTGACAACAATGGAACGTGGGATACCGAGTGGAACGTTGTTCCTTATGCGGAATACACGTGGGGCGACGATCATTCTGGGCCGGCCGTGGTGGAGGTATCCGATGGTACATTGACTATCACGGACACAACAGATGTGACGGTCAACAATGTTGCACCTATCGTTGATGCCGGCAATGACCAAACAGCTTATGAGGGAACCGCGATAAGCTTCGATGGCAGCTTCACCGACCCGGGTGCGGATACCCACTCGATTGAGTGGGATTTCGGGGATGGGAACGACGCATCGGCGACCCTGACACCAACACACGGGTATGGAGACAATGAGGCATACACAGTCACCCTCACGGTCACAGACAATGATAGGGGAGCAGGATCAGGCTCCCTCACTGTTTTCGTGGAAAACGTGGCGCCTACCATCACGAACCTGATGAGCGACAGCCCATCAAACGAAGAGATATGCCTGAGCGCTACCTTTGCGGACAAAGGGTGGTTGGATAGCCATAGCGGCACATTCGAATTCGGCGATGGCGCCCAGGATCAAGGCGAAGTAGTACAAGAGCATGAGGAACCGGATACTATGGGAACTATCACGGCAACACACCATTATTCAGAAGAAGGCGCCTACACCGTACGCTTGGTGATAGAGGATGATGATGGAGCAGAAAGCGAGCCGAAGACTGCGGAAATTCTCATCGATAAGACGTCTCCAGTCATCACTATCTCCGAGCCCAAAAACAAGTATTACTATAACACCCAAGACATAACCATCGATTTTGAGGTTGAAGACCCCATTCGCAATGGTGTCTCAAGCGGACTCTTTGAGGAGAGCGTTGCCGCCACCTTAGATGGTGAGGGTGTAGAGGACGGACAGATTATAGACCTCTCTAAGCTGGGAGATGGGACCCATACCTTCAAGGCCGAGGGCTCCGATTTAGCCGGCAACGAGGTCGAGCAGGTAGTTATCTTTGAAGTGGGGCCGGTACCGGCCATGGTGCATATCGCACCACACACATGGAGCCTGAGCCGGCTAAACCCCTTTGATCATTCCGGATCGAGGGAATCAGGAGGCCGGTCCCGAGACAAGGAAGGTGTAACGGCATATATCGACTTTGAGAACATCGAGGTTGAGACGATTCTCCCAACCTTTGCGGTTCCCATGCTCGAGGTTGGCGAGGGATATGGCGACTTTGTCGTTGAAAAGGTGGTTGCCGCGGAAGATGCCGGGCATGGACCCAAAGAGATTAGGTCTGTCACATTGAGGTATGCAGGAACCGATGAGGTCAATATCCTTGCCTCATCAGGCAACAAGACCCGGGACTTCTACGATGTGAAAGAGGGCGATGCCATCACGATAGACGCGGGCGAGGGACAGCGCCTTGAACGCTATACCGTGCTCTCATATTATACATGCGAGCCGCCGCTGTACTCAGCAGCGGACATCATACCCGAGACGATACTCCTTAATGGCAAGGTGCCCATCATAGAGGGAAGCGCTGAGCTGATCACAAGAGACCCATCGCAGCTTGACCGGTCAAGGGTAATTGCCGAGGAGCCATTCACCATAGCCAGGGAAGGATCTCACCACGTATGTCTCACGAACCTGAGGGGCCCGAAGAGGATAGCCCTCGAGGTCGGCACTCAGACAATCTTCAAGGATGAACCATATCCGATACGCTGGCGTGACCGGTTCAGCTTAGAAGAGGATGGAGAGATGCAGATGATGGGGCTGTATGCCCATAAGAACGGAGAGGTGCTCCATGTCATTCACCACAACCTCCAGGAGAAGGCGAGGATATACCTTGATGGTGCGCTTGCCCTCACCATAGAGCCCGAGGTGCGGTTAGTGGTATTGGCGGTTCAATTCAACGAATTTGATGCTATCTCGATCCTTCCCAAGGAAGTCCTTGTGAGAGGCGGTGATTGGGAGGTGAGGACCTATGAGGGAGTGAGACTACTGCACACGCATTCGAGGAAGCACCTCATCCTCACCGGCCTTGGCGATCCTGAAAAGGCAAAGCTTGTTGTTGGCGATCGCGTGATATTTGACGATGAGCCATTCCCGATAACGTGGGAAAACAGGTGCTTCATCGTAGATGGCGAGAGACAGGATATGTCAATGTACACATTCGGCCGGTCCTGGCGCAACAAGCATCTCTCCGTCCACTGCAGCAGATTGACCAAGGATGCAATGCTCTTCCTTGATGGTGAACTGGTTCTGGTGATATCGCCGCCACCTGATGTTGAAGTGAGCTTAACAGGGGACGTATCGCTCGATAGCGACCCGGAGACCTTCGACGGTTCCTTCTCGGGCATGGATGAGATAGGACTGACGGGCAGGATACCATCCAATTACGATATCGATAAGACCTACCAGCGCATCAATACCTCCGGCTCTCCCGGACTTGAGGCAGGGGATAGGTTCGGTGCTTTTGAGGTGACGGACTTCACTGAAGGATATGATAGCTATCGGATAACCGGTCTTGCGTTCAGATATGATGGCAGAAGAGGAGGAAAAGTAAAGGTCTATAAGGATCTCCGCGGAGATCATATCATTGGAAGCTATGAGGTATCACGGGGAGAGACCTTCTCGGTGGACGTAAGTGAGGTTGAAGGTGATGAGGTATATCTCAAGGTCGGGCACCGACACAAGGCCGTTCGTGTAGCAGGGAGAAATATGGCTGAGGTTGGGGATCGGTATCTTGACTGCACGGTGATTGACGCAACCAAGAGACCGGAGGGGCCTCCGCACTATATAGAACTGACCCTTGCGTATACTGGTTCAGCAGGGCCCATCTCCATAACCGCCTATGACGGGAAGTGGAACGCTGTTATCGGCATATATGAGGTGGATCCAGAGATTGAGGCATCATTCACCATAGACGGCAGTGGACTGCGTAGAGGCCATATCGGAGAAGATCTTGTCCTTGAATATGAATAATGGAGATGGCATCATGACAAGAAACAGCCTTCTTGGCATCAGGGCGTCTGAATACCCGAGGAGAAATTCTCCACTCATCATCCAAATCCTTTCCAAGCTGACAAGGCGATCTATTCTGACTTTTCTCCTGCTCGCATGGATATCCCTCTTGTTTCCTCCAGCTGCGGTCTATGCCGCGACTGAAGTCAGCGGTCCTATTACCGAGGATACCACATGGACCCTGGCCGGAAGCCCCTACATCGTCACCGGCGATATCACCGTCCGTCACGCCAACTCCGATGGCTCTGTCGCCACCCTCACCA
>CAYMFC010000058.1:0-10638 GCA_964389665.1 uncultured Desulfobacteraceae bacterium
CTGTGTCACACCTGCAAAGAAAACAACAAGGCACACCAACAGATACGTTTGCATAACAGTCCTTCTTTACCGGATCCATCGGCTCACATGCGTTAAGCCGCTCCAATAGCCTCACTGGGTTGCAGACGAATACCTACCTTTGGGTTCAACCTATACTATCACAGCGAAAATGGTTGAAGCAAATGCCTTTAGGAGGGTTTGTGGAATCGGGAGAAAGGATTTGAGCTATTTGACTCAGCGTTTCTATTATGCCTTCTCAATTAGAAATATCCAGGCTTCGGTGAAGGGCCGCCCGCTCCTCGTTTTCCTCTTCGCCCTTGACAATTCTTTTCCACATGGTACATAGGGCTTAGGTATTACCATGGAAAGCAAGGTTTAGGAAACGCACTGCGCCGAGGATTCTCGGATCATATAGCCGTGAGGTTTTTCAAACGAAAGCAGGTTCTGTTAGACGAGGAGGTAAATGATGATTATTGTCGGTGAGAAGATTAACTCCACCAGAAAAAGCATCGCCCAGGCCCTGGACAAGCGGGATGCCGAGTTCATAGCTACCGTAGCCCGCGAGCAGGCCCAGGCTGGAGCCCACTATATCGATGTCAATGCGGGAACCTATGTGGACGAGGAGGTCGATCATCTGTGCTGGCTCGTAGAGGTGGTGCAGAGTGCGGTTGACCTGCCTCTGTGCCTGGACAGCCCCAATCCCAAGGCCTTGTCAGAAGCAATCAAGCGTCACAAAGGGGATCCTATGATCAACTCCATTTCCCTGGAAAAGGACCGCTTTCCATCCCTTCTCCCCGTGGTTACCTCTCAGCCCTGTAAGGTGGTAGCCCTGTGCATGGCCCAGACATCTATGCCCCGTACGGTTGAGGAAAGGGTCTCGGTAGGCTCAGAGCTTATCAGTAAGCTCACCGATAAGGGCATTCCCATCGGCGATATCTACGTGGACCCGTTGGTGCAGCCCGTGGCGGTTGACATCGGCATGGGATTGGCCTCTCTTGGCGCCGTACAGAAGATCATGAACGACTTTCCGGGGGTGAACACGATCTGCGGACTATCAAATATCTCCTTTGGCCTCCCGAACCGCCATCTCATCAATAGAAACTTCCTTGCCCTGGGTATGGCATACGGCCTATCAGCGGCCATCCTGGATCCGACCGACACAAAGATTATGGCAACGCTTCTGGCGGTTGAGATGCTTCTCGGCAAGGACAAGTATTGCCAGAACTTTATCAAGGCCTATCAACAGGGCCGTATTGCCGGGAATTAGCTGACACAAATATGATAAACTCGTAAAAGTCTTTTTATCTGTCATTGCGAGGAGTGGAGCGACGAAGCAATCTCGTAAATTCAAGTACTTACATTGAATGAGATTGCTTCGCTCCCGCCCGCCTCGCCTTGCGGACTCGCATGGCGGGCAGGTCGCTCGCAATGACACAGATGGCGACTTTTTACGAAACCATCAAATATATTTCATGAAATCAGTGGAAGAGAGAAACGTGAGTCGCGTGATCACCGGATCGCTTTAAAAAAGAGGAGCTCCTGGTGCCAATTTTTTGTGCATCTCAAGGAAGGCTCTTGTGCGCCCTGCACCGAATCTGATTTCAGTGGGGTGTTTCCATCCAGCCTGAAGCTCGCTGCCTATTATCATTCATTAGGGAATACCAAAAAATATCTCTATGCTCTTGTATGTCTTAGGAAGGCATGACCTCCATGACCCTGCCTCTTTTTGCGCCGGCGTTATTCATGTACGTAAGTCACTTAGTACATGAGTTGCCAAGGAAATCGTTGAGAAAAAAACTTGACTCGAAAAGTTATTTATACTATGATAATCATAATATAAATGATTTAAGTAGTAATAATAATTATAATAAATGAACTACGCCGCAGCAGAGCTAAGAGGTATCAAAAGGAATTTTTATTAACCCCGATGCAGAGCATCGAGGAATTCTTTTGATTAAAATTTTTCTCTCCTGCAATGAGCTTCAAGGCAAAAATTTCATCTTAGAGGAGGTTCAATTGACACATTCGTTTCCTATACATCCGCTTATCGAGAGGGAGGACTTGATAGAACGGCTCGGCGGGAGAAAAGAACGCGCTTTTTCACGGTCACTGCGCAGTAAGGTGCATCATTGTGCTCGTACACTGTATCGGCTCATGAGCCCCCACCTCCTATTTACGAAAGAGCGAATCAAGAAGATTGAACGCGGACGCATCTATTTACATGGCGGCGTGACCCTCAAAAGCCCAAAACTTTCCCGGGCCCTGCATGATTCAGAAGAGCTTATCTGTTTTGTAACCACCATAGGAGCAGAGATCGATTTCGAAATCAATCGGATGATGCGGCAGGGCCGTTTATCGGAGGCATTCGTTATGGATGCCCTGGGATCAGTGGCCGTTGAGAGCCTAGCAGAGCAATTTCATCGGCGCATGGAAAGGCAATACAGCGAGAACGATAAGGCCGTAACGCTCCGCTTCAGCCCCGGCTATTGCGATTGGTCGATTGAAGAACAGAAAAAACTCTTTGAATTGTTTGACTCGAACACCGCTGGCATCGAGTTGATGGACTCATGCCTCATGATGCCGCGGAAGTCTATCTCGGCCGTATTCGGCGTGTATCCCGTTTCCGGCGGCTCCGCCCAACCCCCCTATAACCCTTGCGTGGAGTGTCCCAAAAACGATTGCCCCTCGAGAAGGGCCTGAGGTCACGGGCCAGCGCGAAGTTTAACCGTAAAGAGATTTTTTCTTAGAGCGGCGAAGGCGCGTCACGTACCATCGCGACGAGATTTTATCATTGGAGGAAAAAGATGAAGATAAGGAAGGGTTTGTCAGGCGGTCAGTATAAACCACTGACCCATGAGGATATTCAAAAGATTCACGCAACGACTCTCAAGGTCTTGGCAGAGGTAGGCGTAGAGGTAAATTTTACTGAAGCTCGAGAGCTTTTCAGGGGCGCAGGAGCAGAGGTCGATGAGGCCAGCCGAATCGTCAAGGTCAATCAGGATCTGGTCGAGGAATTGATTGAGACGGCCCCTTCCCTGGTTCGGCTCTGCGGGCGTGATGAAAAAGGCGAGCTTGATTGCGAGATCGGTGGAGATGCGGTGTATATGGGAACAGGGGGAACAGCCCTGAACGTTCAGGATCCAGGGGCCACGGATTCTCGGCAATCAAAGCTGGTAGATGTGATGAACATGGCTCGGCTCGTGGAGACCCTGGATAATATCCATTTCTATATGCTGAACGTGTATCCGAATGATCTTCCTGTAGAGGAAGTGGATGTCAATAGATTCGGTGCAGCCTTACTGTGGACGCGGAAGCACGTAATGGGCGGCGTGTATACGTTGGAAGGGGTGAAAAACGTCATCAAGATGGCGGAATACATTGCGGGCTCTGCCCCAAAGCTCAGGGAACGGCCCTTTATTTCAATGGTCACCTGCCCCATCAGCCCGTTCAAACTCGATAAGAGGTATGCCGAACTCACCATGGAGGCGGCGCGCAACAGTATTCCCGTGGTGGTTCCAGCAGAACCTCTTTGTGGTGCTACTGCTCCCATCACGCTTGCCGGTACTATTGTGGTGCAGAATGTGGACAGCTTAGCAGGTGTCATGCTTACACAGCTCACGCACCCCGGGGCTCCAACCCTCTATGGATGCATATCCTCGATTACGGATCTCAGAGACATGAAGTACCTTTCCGGGGCGGTGGAGATGGGTCTCATGAACGCCGCCTCGGCGCAGATGGCCCAATTCTACCAACTTCCCCTTTATTCCACCGCGGGCATGTCTGATTCAAAGGTCAATGACGCGCAGGCGGGATATGAGTCCGCCATTACGAGTCTCATGGTGGCCCTGGCAGGCGGGAACCTCATCCACGACGCCGCGGGATTCTTGGAATTTTGCATGACTGCTTCCTACGACAAGCTCGTGATCGATAACGAGATCATTGGCATGGTGATGCGGGCCGTTGAGGGCATCGAGGTGAATGAGGAGACCTTGGCATTCGATGTATTGAAGGAGGTGGGACCCGGCGGGCATTTCATCTCCAACCGCCACACCCGGCGCCATATGCGTTCAGAGCAGTACATACCCCAGCTCAGTGACAGAGAAAACCGGGATCAGTGGGAGATGAGCAGCGGAAAGGATGCCCGCGCCCGAGCAGCCGAGAAGGCTCGTGAGGTTCTCGACGGTCCAGCGGAATCAGTGCTTTCCCAGGGGATCCGAGAAAAGATAAAAAACGACATACCGGGGCTCAGAGACCTCATCTTGGCCTTGTAGCGAGAGGAGGTAAGGAGAGATGATTCTCATAGGAGAGAAGATCAATGCCACACGTCCTTCTATTAGGTCCATGATCCAGAATCGGGATGAAGGGGCGATTTCAGAGCTGGCAAAACGGCAAACCTATGCAGGGATCAGCTTTATCGATGTAAACGTGGGAACAGGTGTGGGATCGCAGCAGGAGGAGGTTCGATCAATGGAGTGGGCGGTCGAGGCCATCCAGAGCGAGGTGGATATTCCTCTCAGCATCGATAGCTCTGACCCGGCTGTGCTGGAGGCGGGGCTCAAGAAGACAAACGGCAGGGCCTCTTTGATAAATTCGACCAAGGCGGAACAGCAGAGCCTCGAGGAAATCGTTCCCCTGGCCTCAACCTACAAGTCTCCCCTGGTAGCCCTGACCATGGATGAGTCGGGTATTCCAAAAACCGTACAGGATCGGCTCCATGCATGCGAGAAGATGGTCAAGGCCTGTGAGCGGTGGGGAGTTCCCATGGAGCATGTATTTTTCGATCCCCTGGTTATGCCCATTGGGACGGATATCAACCAGGGCTTGATAACCCTTGCGGCAGTCACTGAGATCAAAAAAGAGTTTCCCAAGGCGAAGACGGTCCTGGGCATCTCCAATATCTCCTACGGGCTCCCTGAACGGCATAGGCTGAACGCGGCGTTTTTGCACATGGCAATCTATGCGGGTCTCGATGCAGCCATTGTTGATCCCCTTGATGGCGACATCATGGGTGAAGTACTGGCAGCCGAGGTATTGGTAGGCAGGGACAGGCACTGTCGCCGGTATACACGGGCATTCAGGGATCGGCCTTGATGGAGAAATGCGGAAAGGACAGGAGAGATAAATGATTGAATCGTATAGAGAGGGGGTCCTGGTCAAACCATATGAACGGTTGAATCAGGAGCAAATCAAGTGGCTGGACGAGGCCTCTTTGGCTCTATTGGCAGATCCCGGAATCTGGTGCTACAACGAGCGGGCAGCCAAGCTTTTTAAGGCACACGGCGCCAAGGTATGGGAAGAAGAAGGGGGTTCTCGATACTGGAGGGTGAGCCTCCCGGCAGGCCTCATAAGGGAAGCAGTGTCGCAAGCACCCTCCAAGTTTATCCTTGGTGCAAGGAAGGAGGAGAATCGGCTGCTGCTCGATGCCGATGTGCCTCGCATCTATTTTGGCTCCGGGTCTGAGGCGAATATCTGGTTAGAGGCCGAGATGGATGAGTTCGTGAGTGTAAAAGACGGAAAAGCAACGGTGCGGGTGCCGCGGTTTACGGAACTAAGAGGCACCACAGCCCTGCTCAGCCGTGCAGCCAGGCTGTGCGACAAATTGGAACACTTGGATTTTTTTATCAGACCTTTGAATATCCAGGATCCGGAGATTACCCCTGAAAATCACGATGTCAATAAATTCTTCGCGAGTCTGCACAACACGACGAAACACGTGCAGGCCGGGCTCACCACATTGGAGAGCCTGGGAGACGTGGTGCGAATGGCGGAGCTCATTGCAGGCGGGCCTGAAACCCTCAGGGAAAACCCTATTATATCCTTCATAGCCTGCGTTTTTAAAAGCCCGCTCCAGGTCGTTAACGATACCGCCGAGAAGGTTTTTGCAATTGTTGAGGCGGGGCTGCCCTTAGTTATCTCATCCTCCCCCCAGGGAGGCTCTTCGGCGCCCATTCAGGAAGCGGGGATGGTGGCACAAATCAATGCAGAGATCCTGGCAGGTATCGCGTTGGTCCAGTTGATCAAAGAAGGGGCTCCTGTACTCTATGGAAGCGTTCCGGTTCGGGCGCGCCTGGATGATCTCTATGATTTCTATGGGTGTCCGGAATTTAACCAGTACAATATGGACTGCGTTCAATTGGCCCGTTTCTACAAGATCCCCTGTTACTCCACAGCAGGGGTCGGGGATGCCAAGGTCCCGGGCATGCAGGCCGTCTTTGAAAAGCTCTTTACCCACCTTTATATGGCCATGAGCGGTGCGCAGTACATACATTATGCCCTGGGGCTCCTGGATCGGACCAACAGTTTCAGCCCCCTTCAAGCCGTGCTCGATAACGAGCAGATCGGCAAGATTAAACACTGCCTAAGAGAGCCCAAGATAGCGCCGCCTGTCCTCGAGGAGATGCTCAGGATGGTGAAAAAGGTCATGGATTCACCGTACCGCTTATTCACGCGGCATGTCAGAAAGGCCTTGCACGCGGGAGAGGTGTCGGGTCCCTATCGGTTCGAGAGCAAGGGCATGGAGGATAAGGTCCTTGAGAAGGCCCTGGATTACCTGGCCGAATTAGAGGCACTGCCATCGCCTCAGTTGGAGCAGGCTACCGTGGAGCGGATCTTTCAGGAGATCCCAGGCCTCCTGCCAGGAATAGAAAAACCTCCCCAATAGGGATACTAATTGTGCGTCTTAAATATTTTACAACTTATTGAAATAATAGAATTATTCAACTATTCTTCCGCACAGCGGGATGAGCGAAGCGAACGTAGTTCGATGGAAACGTCAGAGAGGAGATAAGCCATGGAGGAAAAGGAGATTCTGGAGAAGATTTCATTCAACGTGATACAAGGCCGAGTCGAAGCTGAAGACGAGGGATTCGACGGAGGGCTGGAGGGGCAAACCGCATCCACCGAGCTCGTGGAGGAGGCCCTTACCCATGGGATTGACCCCAAGTCCATTGTGATAAACGGCCTCACCAAGGCCATGGAGGTGGTAGGGGAGAAATTTGAGAGGGAGGAATATCTTATTCCGGACATGCTCGCCTCGGCAGAGTGTGTAGGCGCTGCCATGGACATCCTGAGCCCTCACTTGATTCGGGCGGGCGTTGAGAACAAAGGGAAGTTCATTATCTGCACTGTGGCAGGAGATCTTCACGACATCGGAAAGAACATCGTTGCGATCATGCTGAAAGGCGCGGGATATGAGGTAATTGATTTGGGCAACGATGTAACGACCGATAAGATTGCCGAGACCGTGAGAGAAAGCCGGGCCCCGTTTTTAGGGCTTTCAGCCCTGTTGACCACCACCATGAGGGTGATGAAGGAGGTGCTTGGAAGGCTTGAGCAGGAGGGTCTTCGAGATAAGGTTACCGTTTTCATCGGCGGCGCACCCACATCAAAGGGGTTCGCAGATGAGATAGGGGCAGATGTTTATTGTAAAGACGCATTCCAGGCAATCGATGTATTGAAGGGAATGGAATCGAGTGCATGATATGCATCCAGCCACCAAGACACAAAGGCACGAAGAGAGAATTTAGATTTGTAACCATTAACACATAAAGAACTATACATTGCGGTACAAATTATATGCTCACACATGTGATATATAAGCTAGTAGGGCCAGATCTGTTGTGGAAAATGTATTCTTCGTGCCTTTGTGTCTTCGTGGCTAAGTTACTAACTTGGAGAAGCTAATATTATGGCTGAAAAGACGGCATATTCCCAAGCAGCCGGCACAGGGAAATATGACAAGATCACAGGGCTTCTGGGAAAATATGATAATGTGCGAAGGTTCTGGGAGGATCAGCTCACGGGTATTTTCCTGCGTCCCGCCTTAAACGACCTGGTGGATGAAAAAAGAAGACGACTCGAGCGCATCCGTGTCATTGATTTGGGGTGCGGAAGCGGAGACGGTTATGATCTCATCATGGGGGTAGCCACCAAGGACCCTGGCCTCTATGAATATATTACCGCGGCACTTACCGTCGACATGCTCAAGGAGTATGTGGGGGTGGAAATTAACCCCGATTTGCTCCGTCAGGCCGAGGAGTGCTATGGGAGTGATCCCAAGATGAGGTTCGTAGAAGGCGATCTATCCCATGGGCTTCCTCCCGAGATCCGAGAGGACCAGCCCTTTGATCTCTACTTCAACTCCTACGGGACCCTTTCACATTTTACCAACGAGCAGTGCGTCAAGATTATCTCCGATGTCTGCAGGCACGCGCCCGAGCGCGCCCTTTTCATGGGAGATTGGTTAGGGCGTTACTCCTACGAGTGGCAGGATCTCTGGCACCACCCTGCGGACCAGGAATACTTTATGGACTACCGCATCTCCTACATATACCCTGAAGAGGAGCGGGACACGATAGAGGCAGCCTCTTTCCCGTTGAAACTAGCTTGCCGCGACGAGATCGTGGATATCATGAGCAGGGCCTCTCAGGAGACAGGGGTAGAGATTAAGCCCCTGGTGTTCTTTGACCGCTCCATATTCGTAGGGCGGCATCTGGAAACGGGCGACTATAACAAAAACTGCCCCAAGCTGCGAGGACCCGTAAATTCCCTTTTTGAAAGCTATGTGCGTACCGATCTGGAAAGCCTCCTCGTGGATTACGTGCCCAGGCAAGGGTTTGACCATCTCAACAATTTCTTCGAGATGTTCTTCATGTCCTCTAATGCCCTGGTAAAGCACACCATACGCCTACTCGGCGAGTACGATTGTGAGGCAGCCCGGTTGAGGAACGTTCCGGAGATAATGCCTTATTATCCTCTGCCCCTCAAGGAGGCGATGGAGACCATGAAGAAGGTCATTGAGGGGGTAGGATGGTTGCAATGGGGGGATGTGCGGGCCAACCTGATCGAGCCGGTTCTCGGCTTTTCTCTCAGAAAGCTGGAGATGGAGCTTGCACCGGGCAGCGGTATGGGGCACGGACTTGTGGGTATCTTCGAGATCAGGAAATAACCGGAGGAGGTAACGTAGCATGAGCGGTTTGGTGGCTGCCTTCGGAGAACCGGGGCTTGACGAGCTTAAAAGGATGTTTGCACAGATCGGCCATCGCGGTCCTCATGCCTCCGGCATATGGGACAAAAACCGGGTAATGATGGCCCAGAACTACCTGAGGGCCGATATCGGTGCCGAGGGGGTGGAGCCGAATCAGATTCCCGTAAGCAGGGCCGGCGATGGTGAGTTACGAATCTGCTACGACGGCCAGATAGGCATACGGCCACAGGCAGACCAGGCCAGCGGCCTTCAAGATGGGCCTTTCAGGGAGGAAAGGCTCCTCTTGGGCCTCTACGAGCAACATGGAAGCTCCATGGTAGAGTATTTGGATGACGCCGTTTTTGCCTTCGTAATCTCAGATGGGCAGAAGATCTTTGCTGCCAGAGACCTGTTGGGGATTAAAACGCTTTTTTACGGCTGGAAGGATGAGACCCTTTACCTCGCGAGCGAGCTCAAAAGCCTGGTGGAGGTAACCGATGATATCCATGAGTTCCCTCCCGGGCATACCATGGACAGCACAGGGCTTCTAAGCCGTTTCACAGAGTTGCCCGACGCGCCGCCGGGGACTGTGCACACCGATCTGGGTAAGATGATCGAGGATATCAGGGACATCATCCAGGGGAGCATTCGCAGCCGGGTGAACTTCGCGGTGCCCACAGCAGGCCTCTTGAGCGGAGGGATGGACAGCAGTGTGATCTCATTGCTCACTGGCGAGCTTTACAAGGAAAGATTTGGGGAGAATGCGCGGTTGAAGACCTTTGCAATCGGCGTGGGCGAGAGTAGCGATATCCGGAATGCCCGGATTATTGCTCGGCACATCGACTCAGATCATAGTGAACTGATGGTGGATCTCGATCAGGTGCTGGAAGTGCTGCCAGAGGTTATCTATTACCTGGAGTCCTTCGATCCATCGCTGGTTCGTAGTTCGGCATCCAATTTTCTCATCTCCAGGTATGCGAAGCAGCAGGGATATGAGGTACTCCTGTCCGGCGAAGGGGGAGATGAGATATTTTGCGGCTATCTCTATCTCAAAGATTGTGCGCCGGAAGAATTATTTGCCCGGCAGATGGAGTGTTTGGGGTTTCTGCACAATAACGCAGCTCTGCGGCTGGACCGCATGAACCAGTGCCATTCGGTTCGGGTAGTGGCTCCTCTTATCTCAGGAGTACTTTTCCGGTACGCACTTGCCATACCTGGGGAATATAAGCTGAAGACCGAGGGAGACGAGAAGATCGAGAAATGGATCTTCAGGAAGGCCTTCGAACCCTTTTTGCCCAGCAGCATTACCTGGCGGTTGAAGCAGGAATTTTCACAAGGCTCAGGATTGGCAGATTTGCTTCCCGCCCACTTTGAAACCGTAATCAGCGATGAGGAGCTGGTCGAGGCCCAAAGAGAATATCCCGTAGTTCGAAGCAAAGAAGAGCTCCACTACTTTCGCATCTTCACCAAGCACTTCGGTGGGGGAAATGCGGTAAAAACCGTGGGGCAATGGGTCTCAGCGTAAGCCCTTCTTGAACGTGAGTTCTTGACATGAGGCCTTGCTTTTTAGATATTTTCATTTATTATAGTTTCAATTAATATTTTTGTAATACTACTATTTACAAAGTCGTAAAAAGCCTTTTCACCTGTCATTGCGAGGAGTCCTTCGGCTA
>CAYMFC010000059.1:0-10628 GCA_964389665.1 uncultured Desulfobacteraceae bacterium
GGCCGAGCTCCTTTTTCCTCATGGCAACCCTATCGCCGTATTTCCGGACCGTAGCAGTAAAGGCCTGTGGAACAGTTTCCAAAGTCATAGTAAAATGTACCCTTGCTTTTACTTCCCTTATTGCCCTTATTAGATATTAGGATAAAGGCAATGCTTAGTTCTTTGAAAGAGGTAAAATCCCTCCCGACCTCCCTTTAGAAAAGGGAGGGGGATTTTGATTCCACAGAATGTATCTTATTCATAAACCTCATATAAAATCGCGAAGCGATTTTATCTCCATCTTTTTTTTCTCTTCCACCTCTGATAGCCTTTTGCAGACTCCGTCTGCTTGATCCCAAGGTAGAACTCCTTTACGTCTTCATCCTCCATAAGCTCCTGTGCACTCCCCTTCATAACGAATCGCCCATTTTCCAGGATCAGCCCGAAGTGGGCTATCTTTAAGGCCATACGGGCATTTTGTTCCACCAGGAGTATGGTAATACCCTCTGAGTTGATCATCTTTATGATATCGAATATCTCCATGACCATGATCGGCGAGAGCCCGAGGGATGGTTCGTCCAAGAACAAGAGCTTAGGCCCGTTCATCAGGGCTCTGCCTATTGCCAGCATCTGCTGTTCTCCTCCGGAGAGGGTGCCGGCAAGTTGATCCTCCCTTTCCTCGAGCACTGAAAAGTATTCGTAGATCTTCTTGAAGTCTTTCCTGACCCCTGCCTTATCGCGCCTTCGGTAGGCCCCCATGAGGAGGTTCTCCTTGGTTGTGAGCTCATCAAAGACCTCTCGGCCTTCCGGAACGTATGAGATGCCCAACCGAACAATATCCTCGGGATCCTTTCTGTCGATTCGTTTTCCCATAAACTCGATAGTGCCCTTGTCGGGCTGATCCTCGATGAGACCCATCACCGTTTTTAATATGGTTGATTTTCCCGCCCCGTTATTCCCCAGGATAGCCGTGTTGGTTCCTTCCTCAAGGGCCAGGGAGACGCCCTTCAACGCATAGATGAGCCTGTAGTAGGTTTCAATGTTTTTGATCTCAAGTAGCGGCATCGGTAGATTCTTCTTCTCCTAAATAGGCCTTCAGGACCT
Source organism: uncultured Desulfobacteraceae bacterium (assembly GCA_964389665.1). Classification (GTDB taxonomy): domain Bacteria; phylum Desulfobacterota; class DSM-4660; order Desulfatiglandales; family B25-G16; genus B25-G16. Next base: position 1,084 of record CAYMFC010000059.1, read on the forward strand.
CTGGGTTGTTCTGTATCTCCTCCGGAGAACCCTCGCCGATTTGTTTTCCGAAGTTAATGGCCAGTATCCGGTCCGAGATATCCATGACCATCCTCATATCATGCTCGATCAACAGAATCGTCACCTGTAATTCATCCTGGATATCCTTGATCCAGAAGATGAGGTCCTGCTTTTCCTCTGTGTTCATACCGGCGGATGGTTCATCCAGGAGCAAAAGCTCTGGTTCAAGGGCAAGGGCCCTGCCCAACTCTATAAGCTTCTGGGTGCCGTATGGCAGGCTTCCGACGAACTGGTTTCGCGCGTACTGGAGATCCAATAAATCGATAATATGTTCCACATGCTCCCTGTGCTTTATCTCCTCACGGGCGGCCCTTGATCTTCTTCTAAAGAAGGTGGCGCCGCTCAGGATCCCGGTTTTTATATGTAGATGCCTTCCCAGCATGAGATTCTCCATGGTCGTCATCCTGGAGAAGAGCTCGATATTCTGGAAGGTGCGGGCGATGCCCTTCATGGCGACCTTATATGGCTTGAGCCCCGTGATCTCTTCGCCCTTGAATAGCACTCTGCCGTCATTTGGAATGTAGAGGCCGCTTATGCAGTTGAAGATCGTGGTTTTGCCGGCGCCGTTAGGACCGATGATTGAGAGGATGGTCTCCTTTTCAAGCGTGAAGCTCACCTTGTCGACCGCCTTCAGCCCACCAAAGCTTATCGATAGATCCTCAACGCGAAAAAAATCTTCATTCATGGCTTTTCTGTGTTGTAACGATTCCAATTCTCAGCACCAAAACCGTAGAACCAAGGGAGAACATACATGTTACATACCACTTGAAATGAGCAATTTTTTGGTAAAATTATGTATTATTGTCGACTGGATGCCGGATCACGTCCGGCATGACGAGAACCAGTCGGGTCTCTTTCGTCATTCCGGAATCCAGGATACCTGTCATCCTGTGCCTACCAAAATCTCTCAATTTAGGCACCAATCACACCCTTCTTACGTAATGTTTGGAAAAGAGACCACTGGGTTTAAAGCAAAGCACCAGGACTATGATCAAAAAGGCCACTATTGATTTAAACTGTAAGGATACGTATCCACCGAAAAGTGTCTCGATGATCCCGAGAATATAGCCACCGAGAACGGAACCAACCAGGGTGGTCATACCGCCTAATACGGCAGAGGCAAAACCCTTGAGCAGGGGATCCATCATCAGGTTTGGGTCCAATGTTGCGATGGGGGCGAGCATCATACCTGCCACTGCCCCGATAAGGGAACTCATTCCCCAGGTGATGGATAGAATCCTGTTGGCCCTGATGCCGTTTATCCTGGCTGCCAACAGATTCTGCTGGGTGGCCTTCATGGCGATTCCCACCTTGGTGTATCTGAAGAAAAGAAAGAGTATCAACATCAATACAAGGGTGACCAGAAGCGTGGCGATATTCAGGTAGCTAACAACCGCGGGGCCCACATTAACGATGTCGTAGTCCGAGACCGGAAAGGGGAAACTCTGCTGTTCTGCACCCCACTTCCAACTCGCGACACCATAGATCATCATCTCAAATCCCAGGGTGATAAGGATAAGGCTCAAGACATTAGGATCCTTTGCCCGCCTCAAGAACACGAACTCCAAAAAGACTCCCAGTGCAACGGCGAATATCAGGGCACCCGTGAAGGAGACGAGGAATGATTGCCCATAGGAGGCCAGGAGCATAGATGCGATGAAGGTGGAGAGCATGGCCATCTCCCCCTGGGCAAAGTTCGGCACCTCAGAGGTCTTATAGATGATGACCATGGCGAGCGCCACCAGGGCATATATGCTGCCTATCGAAATGCCGCTTACGATGAGCTGGAAGAACATGATGTAAAGTGCCTAACGTGTCTAAAGTTACAAGTGCCTAAAGTTCAAATCGGATTTCAATTATTCGACGGACTGGAGCATGGCAACAAACAAGCTATATGGGAAAACGCCATTCCTCCATTCCTCCAATGCTCCATTCCCCCGGTCTGCTAAAACGGCCAGGTCTTCCAGTAGATCTTCGTCCGTATCCAGAATCCGTAGAGACCCAGTGGCTCGAATACTACGAGCACAACGATAATAAGCCCGAGGATGATGCTGGATACATTGTGAATGCCGGTAACGCTCATCCATCTCTCTGAAATGATCATGAGGATAGCCCCTATGTAAGGCAGATCTTGAACCTTGTCCAGCATAAGGATAAGCCACGTCATCACCACCCCGCCCATGATCGAGCCGAAGATCGTTCCAACCCCCCCTACAATAACAAACGCCAGAAAATAGATGGACAGGATAAAATTAAAGCTGCTGGGGTTTATAAAGCCCAGCATAAAGGCCATCAGTCCCCCTGCAATTCCCGCATAGAATGCACTTATCGCAAATGCCAGGGTCTTGTAGTAAGTCAGATTAACGCCCATGGTTTCGGCGGCGATGTCTGAGTCCCGTATGGCGATAAAGGCCCGGCCGATCTTTGTTTTCATGAGGTTTCTGGCGGCCAATATCAGCAAAAAGGTGATGGTCACGATTATGAAGTAGAGGCCTCTATCCGTGGTAATCGGATAAAAGCCGAAGAGCTTAAGGGGAGGGGCCTGGATGCCCATCCTCCCACCAAAGATATCCCAGCGGCCTATGACATGGGTGATGGCCATGCCGAAACCCAGGGTTGCAATGGCGAGGTAGGGACCTTCCAATCTCAGTGCCGGGAGGCCAATGAGGAACCCGAACACGGCAGCGATGAGCCCACTTACAGCAAGTGCGACGAGAAAGGGGAATGAAAACTCGCTCATCAACAGAACGGTGACGAATGCCCCTATGGCAAAGAATCCGGCATGGCCGAGGGATATCTGGCCGGTGTAGCCTACCAGGATATTCAGTCCTACCGTTACAAGCACGTTGATGGCCATATAATTGGCCATATAGATGTAGTAATTGGATGCCACGAACGGGAAGGTGATCAGGGCAGCTATGAGCATCAGGAACCAGAACCACAGCACCTTGCTGCTGAGAAGCTGTATGTCCTCATAATAATCCCTTTTTATGTCCATGCCCTGGTCCTGATTGTATGGAACGAGAAGCGCCCTTCTCTCCTTTAACGGGAGCCCCATTGCTGCCGTGGTGATGGCAGAGGCAAACGGTTTTTATTCGAATGGCACCATATATGACTTTCAAGGACTTTTCAAGTGCAATTTCCTCATTTTCTCTTGACATCTGTCAGTGCATTGGATAGTGCGATAGACGTGATTAATGATCTTGATAAGGAAATAATACGCCATCTTCAGGCTGATCTTCCCCTTACTGCCACTCCCTTTGCCGCGGTAGCGGGCGAGGTCGGAATAGGCGAGGAAGAATTGATCGAGAGGATAAGGGGTCTCAAAGAGCGAGGCGTGCTCAGGCGATTCGGTGCAACAGTAAACCACGTGAAAGCCGGGTTCAAGGCGAATGTCATGGTTGCATGGTATGTACCCGAGGATCAGGTAGATGAGGTTGGCCCTCTCATGGCGGGTGTTCGGGAGGTCAGCCATTGTTACGAGCGAAAGCCTAATCGGGCATGGAGGTACAATCTCTTTACCATGGTGCACGGCAAAAGCAAAAAACAGTGCCGGGAGGTGGTGGGGAGGATAGCAGAGATGACCGGGATCAATAATTATATCTTTCTTTTCACCCGCAAAGAATTCAAAAAAACGAGCCCTGAATATTTTTAAGGTGAGGCGTTGTGAAAAAGAGCTCAAAGGATCTGTTGCTGGAGGCCCGGAAGGTAATCCCCGGTGGGGTCAATAGCCCTGTGAGAGCCGGACGGGCGGTAGGGATCGATCCGCCTTTCATCCAGAGAGCCGACGGCTGCTTTTTATGGGATGTGGAGGGAACGAGGTACATTGATTACGTTGGTTCATGGGGACCTATGATACTGGGACACAGGCCTCCTGAAGTAATTCAAGCGATCAGCGAGGCCTTAGAGAACGGAACAAGCTATGGTGCGCCCACTGAACAGGAAGTTAATCTGGCTATCATGATCGTGGAAACAGTGCCTTCAGTAGAGATGGTGAGGATGGTTAACTCCGGCACAGAAGCTGCTATGAGTGCCATTCGGCTGGCGAGGGCGTTCACGGGAAGGGATAGTATCATTAAATTCGACGGTTGCTATCACGGGCATAGTGATAGCTTTCTGGTGAACGCCGGTTCGGGAGTGGCTACCTTCTCCATACCCGGAAGCCCAGGGATCCCTGCCGATCTGGCGCGGCTTACTATTTCATTGCCGTACAATAGTCTGGAGGCTGTAGAGATCGCGGTTGAGAGATATGAAGGAAGGATAGCCGCCGTTATTCTGGAACCTATTGCAGGGAACATGGGGGTGGTATTGCCGGGGGAGGGCTTTCTCGACGGCCTGAGGAGGATTACAAGGGAACACGGCATCCTTCTCATATTCGATGAGGTGATCACGGGATTCAGGGTAAGTCCGGGCGGCGCCCAAGAGCTTTACGGTGTCATGCCGGATCTCACGTGTCTGGGCAAGATCATCGGAGGCGGGCTTCCCGTAGGGGCGTATGGAGGCAGAATGGATATTATGTCCCGCATTGCTCCTAATGGCGATGTGTATCAAGCTGGTACGCTCTCAGGCAACCCATTGGCCATGGCTGCGGGCATGGCGACACTCAAGATCTTGAAGAACAGAGAGATCTATGACAAGCTGGAGGAAAAGTCGAATCTTGTGTTTTCCGGCATCAAAGAGGCTGCGGAACGTGCCGGCGTTGATATCGTTATTAACAGGATAGGGTCAATGGGGTCTATTTTTTTCACCGGCAACCCCGTGGCGGACTTTGACACAGTCAAGAAGACCGATTCTTCACGATATGCGTCATTTTACCGGGATATGCTGGCCCGGAAGATCTATCTTGCGCCATCCGCCTTCGAGTCGATGTTTGTTTCCATGGCACACAATGAGGAAGCTCTGAAAAAGACAATCGATGCCGCCTTTACGAGCTTTAAGAAGCTCACGTAACCCTATCCACCCTTTCTCGGTAGACCCTTTTTTCCTTCAGGTTAGCTCAGGCCAAGGAGATGCATGTCCCACTATGGTATATCGATAAGGGAATTGCTTGAAAAAAATCCCATACAAAGCTCGGCTCCGTGTCGGATCGATTCGGGCGGCACATGGGATATCAAGGCAATGGCCCTTCCTTTCGAGGGATTGAACCCGATAACCGTGAATATCGCCCTCGATTTGCGCACCTCTGTTTCCCTGCTGCCCTTCAAATCGGGGTGGATCAAGGTTTCCTCTGATACCTATCCTCATCAAGAGTCATATCCACTGATAGAGGCGCCCTTCAACTCGCCATTTGGCGTTTTTCTCGCAATCGCGGCATACTTTATGATGCATGGAGTAGAGATCTCAATACATTCTTCTTCCCCTGTTAATGCGGGCCTCGGGGGTTCGAGCACTGCTGCGGTGGCAACGATAAAGGCCTTTTCCATGGCCAAGGCGTTATTGAACCAAGGCGAGATTGAGAGGAGGAATATCCTGCACCTCGCCTACCAGCTTGAGGATGGGGTATGCGGGGGCGGATGCGGGATGCAGGATCAGGGAGCCGCTGTTTTTGGGGGTGTACATGCGTGGAGCTGGAACTATTCTCGAGAGGGGAGCGTATTTGAGAGGGAAACGATAGTCGAGCGCAAAGGATATGAGGGCATGTCTCGGAGGATGCTGGTGGCATATAGCGGAAGGAGACATAAATCAATCAGGATAAACAGGCGTTGGATGAAAGAATTTTTATGCGGTGGGACGAGGCCCGGTTGGATTGAGGCGAATCGAATTGTCAACCGCCTTGCCTCTCACATACGGGAGGGAAGATGGGAGGAGGCGGCTGGAGCGCTCAGAGATGAGGTGGCAATACGCAGGAAGATAACGCCTGAGGCATTCACCACGGTCATCGATCGGCTAATCAGGGAATCCGAAGTAGTGGGATGCGGCGCAAGGTTTGCAGGGGCAGGAGGGGGTGGGTCGGTGTGGGCCATTGGTGAGACCGACGCGATCGAGAGATTGCGAGGGGCATGGGAGGATATCCTGAAGCCCACCAGAAATGGAAAAATCCTTGACTGCGCGATAGATCCTGATGGGGTGCGGGCAGGGGGGAGGTAAGAAGATTCTTCACCTGCATGATAGCATTGTACGATATGAAAAAGTGTGACCGATCACGAGGGGTAAGCGATGATTAAAGACTGGGATCTCAATACGATATTCAGGCCGATTATGAAGAAAGGCGCCTCCTTTGCGGATCTGTACGCGGAGGATGCCGAGACCAAAACCATCGTGTTAGAGGATGGAAGGTTAGAGAAGGTTATGGGCGGGCGCGATAGAGGTGTGGGATTAAGAGCAATAAAGGACCTGAGGAGCACCTACACGTATACGAATGAGCTCAACGAGCGGAGCTTCCTTTCGCTCGCAAAGCAGATCGCAGGGGTCTTGGATGGAAGATCCGATTATTCCCCCAGATCCTGGGAAATCCCGGCGAGGCCCATGAGATTCCCTATACTCAAGGATCCAGCAGAGGTTCCGATTCGAACTGAAACCGAGTTCCTTCGCCTGGCAGACAGGGTGGCGAGGTCCTTTGATAGAAGCGTGAAACAGGTGAGGGTGGTATACAACAGCAAGGTTCAAAGGGTTTTTACGGCGAATACCGAAGGACACTCCACCAGTGAGGAAAGGGTATCCACGGTGTTCCTGGTACATGTGGTTGCACGGGAGAATGATACCATACAGACCGGCTATGAACCGGTGGCTGAGGCAAGTGGATTTGAGATTCTATCAGAGGAAAGGGTGGAAGAGATCGCTTCGCTGGCGGCGAAACGGGCGGTCGATCTGCTCCGTGCCAGGCCTGCCCCTTCAGGGACCATGACCGTGGTTCTCTCGAGCAGCGCAGGTGGAACCATGATTCATGAGGCCGTAGGGCATGGGCTTGAGGCGGATCTGGCGCAGGAGCGCCTTTCCGTGTACTCGGGGAAGATTGGCCACGTAGTAGCCTCAAAGGTGATCTCCATTATTGATGACGCCACAATCGAGTCGAAAAGAGGCTCTTTTTTCTTTGACGATGAAGGGACACCTGGACAAAGGACAGTGCTGGTGAAGGACGGGATCTTGAAAGGCTATATGTACGATCGATTGGCGGCAATGAAGGACGGCGTGCAATCGACCGGCAATGGAAGGAGGGAATCGTACCGTCATACACCGATCCCACGGATGACGAACACCTTCATTGCATCAGGGGGCTCAGATCCGGATGAGATAATCCGCTCCGTGGAAAAGGGCCTTTTTGTAGTCAAGATGGGTGGCGGGCAGGTGGATACGGTAAACGGCAATTTCGTGTTCGAGGTCAGCGAGGGCTATCTTCTGGACAAGGGACAGAGAGCTGATATGGTGAGAGGAGCGACATTAACCGGCAATGGCCCAAAGATCATGAGGGAAATCGACATGGTAGGCACGGACTTAGGGTTTGGGGCAGGCACTTGCGGCAAGGATGGCCAGGGGGTTCCCGTTTCAGATGCACAACCAACCTTGAGGATTCCCCAGATTGTAGTAGGGGGTACTGAGGGATAGGAATCCTTGATTTTCACGCTTCTTATCCAGTCATGGCTTTTTTCACGATGAGGTAGGTATCCTTGATCCAGCGAGAGACCTTCTCTACGAGTGTCCTGTTATAATAGATGCTGTCTTTTTCGGTAAGATCTTCGTACTTGCCGCTGTATTTCAATTTCACCCAGGCATTAAAATCGAACGTGCTCGAGAGATTATACAGGTAGTGATTTATGGGGGCAAAACCGGGTTTTCTGAGAACGGCTACTCCGAAATCTATCACACAGGGCATCCTGCCATCTACCACGAGAACGTTGTCTTTTTTTTTGAGATCGGTATGGGCAACCCCGGCTTCATGAAGTTCTTGAATCACTGTTAAGAACTCGTCAAAGAAGGCATTATGATCCGTGATTCGAGCATTCCGTATCGGGATTCCATCGATATATTCCAGCACGAGATACCGCTTATCCAGAAGGCCATGGCAGCGAGGTATACCTTTCATACCGGATAGCCTCGAGTAAATACGGTACTCATTTCGTAGCATGAGGAGTCGGATCCACCTTCCCAAGCCCCATCCCATTGGAGCCTTGATGATCAAGCGATGGCCTTTATCCTGATACAGATACACGTGTCCCTGATAGCCACGGCTTAGGATATTTTTCCCATCTCTTACGCTGGTTCTGATCCATGCAAGGAGCCCGCTCTCAGTGATGTTTTCCATAGTTTTGTGCGTTCGGTGACTGAGGTATTAATGGAACCAGAGGGAGAGGATGTAGAGCCAGAATAGCAGGAAAAGGGCGATAATGGGTTCGCCGTTATGCCGGAGGCTCTGCATGAATGACCAACTGCTCCGTTGATTCGGCTGATAAGGGGTGAGACGTGGAATGAGGGCCCGGGTCTTGCTGCTCCACTGTTCCCAATCCCCTTTAAAGGCGTGATGAAGCCTTTCATCCTCATGGCGGATAGCGTGGGGGTAAAATATCAACACGATCGCTATGAAGAGGGGGCAACTCCACCATAGGCCCGATGCGAGGCAAAACCCTATCCCCAGGGTGATGTTCCCCACATAAAGGGGATGCCTCACATAGGCATAGGGACCGTCTGTGGCAAGGGCCTTGTTCTTCTTTATATGTCCCGATGACCACAGTCGCGCCGCAATGCCGAGAAACACGAACACTGAACCTATGAGGAACAGAAATTCATGCGGCCTCCCTGCAAGGCTCACGAGGATCACAAAAGAGACGCCCATAAATTGACGGAAGCGGTCCCTGCGATAGCGTATATCTTTCAAGAATCTATCCAGGCCAAACGTTATTGACATAGATCGTGTTTTCCCTCCGGCGACCTTATACCAGGTCAATGCGTGCCTGTAAATGGGTGGCATGTGCATTGTTGTCAACAAGGGTAAAGAAAATACCCACGTTTAGGCTAGGCAGTATAGGATAAGCTCCTATGCCTGTCAATCCGTGATTCACAAGCCTTTGAGGCTTTCCTGGCTGTTTCGATGGCGCCTTTTCAGCCTCTTTCTATGAAGTGGGGTGGGTGCTTGATCTTGGACTATAGCAATTGATTAGATGAAGCCTGGCCGTCATGATCAAACAGAGAGGAGTAGGTAGCTTTTTGCCTTGAACTTTTTTTTCTGACCTGCTATACGCTACAATATAAAATTTAAGTAACTATTCAGCCACTAAGGCACTAAGGCACGAAGATTAGAGAATTATTCTTTTACTACCCTTTTTTATGGGGGTACATTATCTCCGGTGTTATTGGAATGTCTTGTTTATTGTCAGATAAGGTTGACAAACTCGTAAAAAGTCTTCTAATCGTCATGCCGGACTTGATCCGGCATCCAGAACCTATTGAATTTACTGGATTCCGGCTTCCGCCGGAATGACAGAAAAATGGAAAAAATGACTTTTTACGAAACCATCAAGGTTGATAAACTCATATTTATCCTTTGTGCCTGC
>CAYMFC010000060.1:0-10515 GCA_964389665.1 uncultured Desulfobacteraceae bacterium
AAACATAGGTATAGCAAGCCAGGTCTGGGCCAGGGGCATAGCAAAAAAAGACATCCCCATGCTCTTTTGCATTGCAGTTTCTTAGGAGCGGTATCCTTGATATTTCCAGGAATTTAAGGTACCTTACTATAATCATAGAAGGGAACCAAATGAAAAATTACATGCGCGAGGACATGCCATGAAACGAGTCGCCTTCATTCCAGCCCGGTATCGATCAACTCGATTCGAGGGGAAACCACTTGCCTTGATCGCGGGGCGACCTATGATTCAACATGTCTATGAGAGGGCAACGAGGTGTCGAGATCTGGATGAAGCCTATGTCGCAACGGATGACCAAAGGATTTTTGATTGCGTCGTTGGATTCGGCGGCAAGGCAATTATGACGGACGAGCAGCATCGGTCAGGAACAGATCGCATTGCAGAGGCCGCTGATAAGGTGAGGTTAGCCGATCATGACATCGTGGTCAATATACAGGGCGACCAGCCCATCTTTCAGCCAACAATAATCACTGAGCTTATCGCACCCCTTATCGAGGATCCCACCATACCAATGTCCACTCTCATGCATCGTATCAATGATGAAAGAGAGCTCCACGACACCAATCACATAAAGGTAGTCGTTGACAACAAGGGATACGCATTATATTTTTCCCGTCTCACAATCCCTTTCTATCGCGATCGAGACTCAAGGACTTCTCACTACAAGCATCTGGGCATCTATGCCTACCGGAAACATTTTTTGATGACCTTTACGAAACTTCGCTACGGCGTATTGGAGGGTGCAGAAAAGCTTGAGCAGCTACGGGTATTAGAACACGGATATAGAATAAGGGTGGTAGAAACACCCTATGACTCAACGGAGGTTGACACACCAGAGGATATCAAAGCCGTAGAGGAAAAGCTGGCCAAATAAAGTGCCCCGATCATTGCAACCAGGGCACTTTAATGCATCCGGGGGTGCCGATACCACCTTATATATTTTTCTCTTTTCTCCTAATCTTATTTTAGGAAGGCTTTCTGTTGGCACGAACACCCCAGATGTTTTTATTTAAAGCAATTATTATGCCAGGTGTTTTCTAATTTAATAAATAATAATTTCAATAAATTACACCACAGCTCCTTTCTATGTTGCACGACTTGTGTTCATAATAACACAGATTTCTGTACACTCATGTGACAGGAATCCTACGGTCAGGATGTATCAATACAACCACGATCACTATCGAGTTGACTCACCTATCATGAAATGGTAAACGATAACCGGGGATAGATACAAGCCACAGCTTTCCTGGTAACTGCTTGAAAGCTCTGAATTTTAAGATAAATACATCTCTAAGCGGATCAACAACGGGCGTGGACTTCTTTTTCTTTATGAGCGAGGCCCTGCAAGAGGCCGGCAAGGCACGGAAAGAGGGAGAGGTTCCAGTGGGTGCAATTGTGGTAGGTCACTCACAAGAGATTGTAGCCAGAGACCATAACAGGTGCATATCGCTCACTGATCCAACCGCTCACGCCGAGATACTCGCTATCAGGCAGGCGTCAAAGATACTTGATAATTACAGGCTGAATCAAACCACGATATTTGTCACGATAGAACCGTGCCCCATGTGTATGGGTGCCATACTAAATGCCAGAATAGAAAGGCTCGTGTTCGGTGCTTTTGATGAGAAATTCGGGGCATCCGGCTTAATCAACGATTTAGCCGATAATAAGAAGATTCATCACAAACTCAAGGTCATTCCAGGCATCATGCAGGAGGAATGCAGGCAGATCATGCAGGATTTTTTCAAGGAAAGGAGATATGGGCCAGGAGAGGTACCGAAGTGGTCGTAACGGGGTCGACTCGAAATCGATTTGTCTCGTTAAGAGCGAGGCACGTGGGTTCGAATCCCACCCTCTCCGCCAAGAAACGGATTCACTATAAGCTTATGGCTCCACGCTGTTATGAGCTAGCAGAGGTATCTTTTTTTATCAAATGAGCGGTTCCTGGTTCAGTTTTCTGGGTTCAAGGGTTATACTTAATGTATAGTGTTGCCTTTATTGGTGACGCTTTAGGTGTGATCCATAGTAGGCTCTTTAACCCATCGGTTGAAACAGAACACATATCCATATCATTATAGTTACCTTTGTTAACAGAACTTAGGGCATTTCAATCGGGAACCGTGAACAATGAACCGCTCAACCCAGGTTTTACTATGCCATAAACACTTATATTTGTGCCAAGGTCCAGAAACCAAATGATGTCCGTTTATGCGGAATTGTGGAGAGATGTCCGAGTTGGCTTAAGGAGCGCGACCGGAAATCGCGTGTACCGCCAAAAGTGGTACCGGGGGTTCGAATCCCCCTCTCTCCGCCATATATTTTACCGGTAATCATGGCCTACGAAGTATTCGCCAGAAAATGGAGACCTCAGGTTTTTGAGGAGGTGATCGGTCAGGAGCATATCACGCAGACACTGAAAAGTGCCCTTCTCTCCGATCGATTAGCACATGCCTATCTGTTCAGCGGGGCTCGGGGTGTCGGAAAGACCTCGGTTGCCCGCATCTTTGCTAAGGCCCTCAATTGTGCGAACCCTCAAGAGGGAAATCCCTGCAACGCGTGCACCTCGTGTAACGATATAACACATGGTTCTTCAGTGGATGTCCAGGAGATCGACGGGGCCTCGAACAGAGGCATAGATGAGATACGGAATCTTCGGGAGAATATCAGATACCTCCCCTCTCATAGTGCCTATAGGATTTACATTATCGATGAAGTTCACATGCTTACCTTGCCTGCATTCAATGCATTGCTGAAGACGCTTGAAGAACCTCCGGCACATGTGAAGTTTATCTTTGCCACCACAGAACCTCATAAGGTACCGCTCACCATACTATCCAGATGTCAGCGATTCGACTTCAAGAGAATACCGCTGTCCCAGATTCAGGAGCAGATTAAAAGGATCACTGATAGCGAGGGGATTGAGATAAGCGACACCAGTGTTTCCATCATTGCAAGGGAAGCCCAGGGAAGCATGCGTGATGCAGAGAGCCTCCTTGATCAAGTGATATCATTCGCCGGCAAAAAGGTCGAAGAAGCATCAGTTATGGAGGTTCTCGGAATAATAGACAGGGATCTCCTCTTTAAGACTACGCAGGCAATCATTGACGGCAACGGCTCATCATGCCTTGATATAGTTGATGAGATCTACCGATATGGATACGAGATCAAGGAATACTACGGTGAGCTCATTGCCCAATTTCGAAACCTCGTCGTTTTTCTCCTCGCTCAAGAGCCTTCCAGGATTTTGGATTTATCCGATCATGAGCTGAACGAGACGAGAAGACAGGCTCAACAGGCAGGAATCGAACGGCTTCTCCAGACACTTAATTTCCTCATCACGAGAGAAATAGATCTTCGATACACCAGTAATCCCAGAATAGCGGTGGAGGCAATCTTGCTCAAGCTTTCCGGACTTAAAGAGTACCTTTCATTTAACGATCTTATGGGAAAACTCGAGGATCTAGAGCAGAGGCTTGATCAATCCGCAGGAGCCGCATTCGATCAAGGGTCTACAAAAAATCCCGAGCGAAAGGCATACGAATCCCAAAAAATGGTTCCGGATGATGGTGAACGGTGGAATGCCTTTCTACAGTATCTCAGCTCCAAGAACAGGGCAATGGCCAATATCCTCAAGGAATGGAGCCCCCCGACCATGAACGGAGACAGGATGGAGTTGTCCTATGGAAAGGGATCATTCACCGCGGGGTACTTTGATGACCCCGAGCGCTTTGAGCAGCTTGTAGCCTATGCCCATGAGTTCTTTCACTCGGACTTCAAGGTTGTTTTTAAAAAGCAGGACAGCGCAGGAAGGGCAGAAAATGGCATAAAGGAAGATAAGGTGCCGGAACAGGTGAGTGATATACTTGATATCTTTGAAGGAAAGATAGTGAACCACGATTGAAACACAGCGCGAGTCCTCTGTGGCGACTTTCGGTGAGGCAAAGCCAGCAGGAAGGGACTCATGCTTTGCCCCGTTACCTTAAAGGTATATTCGATGCATCACTTCGTGTATAAAGATGATGAACTTTATTGTGAACAGGTGCCTGTGGCGTATATCGCTGATCAGGTGGGAACACCGTTCTATCTTTATTCCCATGCGACCATTGCACGGCATTACCGCGTCTTTGATAAGGCCTTCAACGGCCTGGATCATCTTACCTGCTTCTCTGTAAAATCGAACTCCAACATTGCCGTCTTGAGGGCATTGGCGCAGGAGGGAGCAGGCGCGGATATCGTTTCAGGAGGTGAGCTTCTGCGAGCCCTGAGGGCCGGAATACCAACGGATAAGATAGTATACTCCGGGGTTGGGAAAACCCCGGGCGATATAGAACTGGCGCTTCAATCCGGTATTTTGATGTTTAATGTCGAGTCATCTCAAGAATTGCACCTGGTAAATCGGATAGCGGGGAACGTAAGAGGCAAGGTGGCAATCGCCATACGCATAAACCCGGACGTTGAAACCGAAACCCATCCCTATCTCACAACCGGAATCATGGAAAACAAATTCGGCATTCCCATGAAAGACGCATTACACGTCTATGAAATCGCCAACGGATTGGAACATATTGAAGTCAAAGGTATATCCTGTCATATAGGCAGTCAACTCACCGATATCCATCCCTTCACAAAGGCACTCGCATCATTACGTGGGCTCTTGAGCGAATTGAGAAACAGGGGGATGGCAATCGGGTATCTCAACCTCGGGGGAGGCCTCGGGATAACCTATAACGATGAAACACCACCTCATCCACATGAGTACGCCAGTGCATTGAAGGAGATGATAAAGAGGGATTCCATTACCCTCATCCTCGAGCCAGGCAGGGTTATCATCGGCAATGCCGGTATACTGGTCACCAGGGTTCTCTATACCAAATCGACGGCGAACAAGAGATTTATCATTGTGGATGCAGCAATGAACGATCTGATCAGGCCTGCTCTGTATAACTCTTTTCATGCGGTGCAACCGGTGAAAAGAATCAATGCAGATCCGATCAAGGCTGATCTCGTAGGGCCTGTGTGCGAAACCGGCGATTTCTTCGCCAGGGATCGGGCCATGCCTCCATTTGAGCAGGGGGACCTTATCGCCCTCATGAGCGCAGGGGCATATGGCTTTTCCATGTCCTCCAACTATAACTCCCGTCCACGGCCCGCAGAGGTGATGGTCAAAGAGGAGCAATTCTCTATTATACGGGCAAGGGAAGCTCTTGAGGAACTCTTGAGGGGGGAGTCAGTGCCGGAGTTTCTTTGAAAATGATTAAAGACTTCATAGAGCAACTAATGCACAAAGACGCCAATTTCAATTTTCAATCTTCATTTCTTGCTTATTGGCCTCTTGGTGGCTGAATAGCTGAATAAGTACTGAATATAGTGTAATGCATGAGGAGAAAAAGATGATACACATTGCTGTTGCCGGTGCTGCCGGCAGGATGGGCGGAAGGATCATACAGATGATTCAAAAGAGCGAGGGGTTTACGCTCTCAGGCGCTTTTGAGAGGCCTGATCATCCTTTCATCGGCAGGGATGTGGGAAGTATTACCGGTATAGGCGAGTCAGGCATCCAGCTCAAGAAGGATATCAGCGAGGCAGTGGAAGGCGCCGATGTGTTGATTGATTTTACCACACCTGAGTGTACCTTGCATGATATGAGGTTCATTGCCAAAACCGGCCAGGCAATGGTGATAGGAACGACGGGAATCACCGGTCAGAACAGGGAAGAACTTCAAGGCCTTGCAAAATCAATCAGATGCGTTATCTCCCCCAATATGAGTATAGGGGTCAATGTGCTCTTCAAGGTGGTTGGAGACCTCTCGAGAATACTGAGGGAGGGCTATGATATGGAGATACTGGAGGCTCACCACAGGCTCAAGAAAGATGCACCGAGTGGCACGGCACTCCATCTCGCCAATATTTTGGCAACAACAACAGGGAGAAATCTGGATGTGGACGCGGTGTATGAACGGAAGGGCTTCATCGGGGAGAGACGGGATGCCGAGATCGGTATCCAAGCCATCAGGGCTGGGGACATTGTAGGAGAGCATACGGTGATATTCGCGGGGGTCGGGGAGAGAATTGAGGTGACGCATAGGGCACACAGCAGGGATAACTTCGCGAAAGGTGCATTGCTGGCGGCCGCATGGGTCATTACGCAACCAAACGGTCTCTACGACATGCAAGATGTATTAGGATTGAGGGATACCAGCAATGTTTAAGCAAGCAGAGAGGATTTCCCAGTTGCCTCCTTACCTATTCAAGGAGATTGATGAAAAAAGGAGGCTGATGATGGGAAAGGGTGTGGATATCATAGATCTCGGTATAGGCGATCCGGATCTTCCCACCTCACCGCACATCATTGATGCTATGGCAGTTGCCGTGAAAGATCCAGCAAATCATCGCTATCCCTCCTACTCTGGAATGGAGGAATTCAGGTACGAGATAGCCGAATGGTACCTGCGGAGGTTCTCGGTGAAACTGGATCCGGACAGCGAGGTCATCGTACTCATAGGAGCAAAGGAGGGGATAGCCCATATCTCCCTTGCCTTTATTGATCCCGGCGACCTCGCCCTTACTCCCACACCCGCCTATCCGGTATATCATACTGGAACCCTTTTTGCAGGCGGGAAACCCTATTTCCTGCCGCTGCATGAGAAAAATGGCTTTCAGCCAGATCTCGCCGCCATACCGCCAGAGGTAGCGGATAAGGCCAAGATGATATGGATCAACTATCCAAATAATCCCACAGCCGCTGTTGCCGAGAAGGATTTTTTCGAGTCGATAGTCGCCTTTGCACGCAGATATGGGATAATGGTATGCCACGACCTCACCTATAGTGAGATTGCCTTTGATGGATACAAACCCATGAGCCTCCTCGAGGTAGAAGGCGCCAAGGAGACCGGCATTGAATTTCACTCCCTCTCAAAGACATTCAACATGACCGGATGGAGGATCGCCTTCGCCGTAGGAAATAGGGAAGCGATACAGGGGTTGGGAGCAATAAAAAGCAATCTTGACTCCGGGGTGTTCCAGGCTATCCAAATAGCAGGCATTGAGGCCCTCAAATCATATCGGGAGGGCATCTCAGAGACGGCAAAGATCTATGAACGTCGAAGGGATATCATGGTCAGAGGATTGCATGATGCCGGCTTCAAGGTGAATCCCCCAAAGGCCACATTCTATCTCTGGGTACCCGTTCCCCACCCCTACACATCGATAGATCTGGCAGCAAGGCTTTTAGATGAGGCCGGTGTGGTAGTCACTCCTGGCCATGGATTCGGCTCTGCTGGTGAGGGATACATCAGGATTGCGCTCACCCAGGATGAAAAACGACTGTCAGAGGCTGTTGAGAGGGTTCTCAAGGTTGGCCTATGATTTCAGAGGGAACCGTAGCCTACATAGGGATAGGATCCAACATGGGGGATAAAATCTCAAACTGTAGAAGCGCGATAGGGGAGATCAATCAATTGCCCGGATGTAAGGTTGCTGCCTGCTCATCGCTCTACAAGACCGAACCTGTGGGTGTGGCGGAACAGGATTGGTATATAAACTGTGTATCACAACTGACCACCTACCTTAATCCATTTCAGTTGATAAAAGCCCTCTTGTCCATAGAACATGCCATGGGAAGAAGGAGGAGGAGGCGGTGGGAGGCGAGAATAATTGATCTTGATATTCTTCTATTCGGTCAAGAAATTATTCGGTCCCGTGATCTGGTCATACCCCACCCTTTGATGCACGAGAGGCGATTTGTGTTGGAACCGCTCGCTCAATTAGCCCCTGAGTTCATGCATCCCGTCCTCAAAATGACCATTTGCCGCCTTTTGAAAGGACTACCGATGGGACCTTCAGTTGAGCCCGCAGGAGAGGAAGTTTGAAATTCTTTGTAAATACAGCATATACGAAGGAAATAAAGAGAACCAATAAACGCGTTTTGTTGAATGGCGCAACCACGAACCTTATCCTGGTAGCACTATTCGAGAGTCTGATACGGGAGATAGAATGAGATGCCTCAAGCCAGGGTTCTAGTATATACTGCGATAATCGTAACAGTGTGTTGCCTGATACCCTTGGGCTCCGCGACCTGCGATATATATAGATTCAAGGATGAAAAGGGCGTGTGGCACTTTACGAATATCCCCTCAGATCCTCGCTACCGCCTCTACATAACGGCCAGCGGATTAACGGCAAAGCCATACATCGCGAAATATGACGAGATCATCAATAGGGCCTCACGACAATTCGATGTGAACCCTCACCTCATCAAGGCTATTATAAAGGCCGAGTCCTCCTTTGAGCCTAATGCTATCTCTGAAAGTGGTGCTCAGGGTCTCATGCAGTTAATGCCTGCTACTGCAAAGGATATGAAGGTACAAGATCCCTTTGATCCTGAGGAGAATATCCTCGGCGGAACCAAATATCTCGGCCTGCTTCTCAAGAGATTTAAACGCAATATGAGATTAGCTGTTGCAGCGTATAATATAGGCCCCACTATAGTGGACAACCACAACGGTATTCCCCCTATCCCAGCGACGAGATGGTTCGTGGAAAGGGTTATGGCCTATTACCAGGACTATAGGGAAAAGAAGGATTAATCCCTATGCGGTGAGAGATGGATCGCTATCAAGGCTACATAGGCAATCTGCCGAATACCCTGAGCCTCATGAGGCTGGCACTGATCCCGGTGGTGGTGATCTGCCTGTATTTTCCCGGAAGATTGGGGAGCTTTTTGGCCGCTGTCTTCTTCGCGGCTGCCGCCTTTACCGATCTCCTGGATGGATTCCTGGCACGGCGATATAAAACAGTCACGCATGTAGGTAAATTCCTCGATCCCCTTGCAGACAAGCTGCTTGTATCGGTCACCATGATCATGCTCATACCCCTCGGGAGGATCCCTGCCTGGATAGTGATCCTTATTATCGCGAGGGAAATGGCGGTGACGGGCTTACGGGGCATTGCGGTCGTGGAGGGCAAGATTATCGAGGCGAGTTCCCTTGGAAAATATAAAACCGTATTCCAACTGGTCTCCCTTATATGTCTCTGCTTGCACTATCAGTATGTCAGCATTGATTTTCATGCCGTCGGAATAACCTTTCTCTGGATGGCATTAGTGCTGACCCTGTGGTCTGGCTTTGCGTACTTTCGAGTGGTCAAGAAGATCCTTATGTAGCCTTTGCTCAGATTTCTCTTGACAAAAGACAACATTTGCATACAATTGGAAACAGGCGGGAATAGCTCAGTTGGTAGAGCATCACGTTGCCAACGTGACGGTCGCCGGTTCAAGCCCGGTTTCCCGCTCCAATAAAAGGCGGCATAGCCAAGTGGCTAAGGCAGCGGTCTGCAAAACCGTTTTACACCGGTTCGAATCCGGTTGCCGCCTCCAAAGCGCAAACGGTTGCTATTACGCAGTATCTCTATGGCATCAAAAAAAACCACGATACTCTTTCTTCCCGGAGGGTCAAACAAGGTAAGGAAGATCAAGGTTTCCTTGGGTTTCATTCGCCTCTTCCTCATCATCTTCGTTCTGATAAGTATAGGGGTCTGTTGGCTTGTCAATGACTACACAAAGATAAAAGTTCAGATCCCCGAACTAGATAGCCTGAAAAAGGAAAACAGTACTCAAAGAATCCAACTTCTTGCCCTCTACAAAAAGATTACTACTATCAATCATAAAATGGCCCAGCTTCAGGAATTCGACCATAAGCTACGGATTATGACAAACCTCAATCCCGTGGATGAAGAGGAACAGTTTCTCGGGCTTGGAGGGTCAGACCTCAATACCTTCACATTGGATTACCGAGCCGATGAGGTCAACAAGGAACTCATCTCCCAAACGCATAAATCCCTTGAAAATCTCGAAACGGAAATCGCGGTAACCTCTCGATCCCAAGTGGAGTTGAGCACTTTTTTACGAGAACAGAAATCCATCCTGGCCTGTACCCCCTCGATACGGCCAACGACCGGCTGGATTTCCTCGAGATTTGGTTACAGGATGTCCCCCTTTACCAATCAAAGGGAATTTCACAAGGGGCTCGACATTGCAACCAGGATCGGCACACCGATAGTTGCCCCCGCAGATGGATTGGTGGTGGTTGCGGGTAGGGAAGGCAGCCTCGGAAAAATGATCGCGATTAACCACGGATATAACCTCATGACGAGGTATGGCCATCTAGATAAGTTAGGTGTAAGCAAGGGGCAATCCGTGAGGAGGGGCCAGGTGATCGGAGAGGTTGGAAATACCGGAAGATGCACCGGCCCGCACCTTCACTATGAGGTGCTCCTAAATGGCGTCCCTGTAAACCCCCTCCGTTATATCCTGAACTAAGCCAACATTACATTCCCGCTCGATATATGCTACTGTAGCCATGATACAATACCCTTAATTGACAAAGTCGTAAAAAGTCTTTTCACCTGTCATTGCGAGGAGTCCTTCGGCTATGCTCAGGATAAACTCCACGACGAAACAATCTCGTAAATTCAACT
>CAYMFC010000061.1:0-10474 GCA_964389665.1 uncultured Desulfobacteraceae bacterium
TATTTTTCGGGGATTTGCTCCCAGGGGTCCGGCGCCAGTTGTTTTATTCCCAAAGAAAACCGTTCGTTCCCCTTATCAATAGCGATCACCTTCGCCTGCACCTCATCCCCTTTTTTATAGAGCTCGGATGGATGTTTAACCTTCTGGGTCCAGGATATATCGGAGATGTGCACGAGCCCGTCAATGTCATCATCAATGCCGATAAAGAGACCAAAATCGGTTATATTTTTTATACGACCCTCAATAATGGTACCCACTGGATACTTCTCTCCAATGAGGTCCCAGGGATTAGGTTTTACCTGTTTCATACCAAGTGACACCCTCTTGCTCTCGGTATCGAGATTGAGAACTACCGCCTCAACGCTCTCCCCAATGCTCACTACCTGAGAAGGGTGTTTGATTTTCTTTGTCCAAGACATCTCTGAGATATGGATTAGCCCCTCAACCCCTTCCTCGATTTCTACAAAAGCTCCGTAATCAGTGAGATTTACGATGTGTCCCTCAACTTTCTTACCGAGGGGGTATTTGGAGGATGCATCGGTCCAAGGATCGGGCTTGAGCTGTTTCAGACCCAAGGAAACCCTTTCCCTTTCCCTATCGAAATGGATGATCTTTACGGTGATTTTCTCCCCGATATTAAATATCGAAGAGGGATGAGAAACCCTTCCCCAAGACATATCCGTTATATGGAGGAGCCCATCTATGCCGCCGAGATCTACGAAGATCCCGTAATCGGTAATATTCTTGACGGTACCTTCCACCACTGAACCCTCTTCTATGAGAGCTAAGGTTTTGGCCTTTTGTTTCATCCTATCGGCCTCAAGGATGGCCCTTCGAGAAACGATGATATTGTTTCTCCTTTTGTTGTACTTTAGGATCTTTAGTTCCAATTCCTTGCCGACAAGGGAATCAAGGTCCCTGATGGGGTGAAGATTGATTTGGGAGCCGGGCAAAAAGGCAGGGAGACCTATATCAACCGAGAGGCCGCCTTTCACCCTGTACATCACCTTCCCTCGGATAGAGCCATCTTCCCTGTACACATCCCTCACATGGTCCCACACCTTGATCTTTTTCGCCTTTTCCATGGAAAGGATCACAAGGCCTTCATCATCTTCCTTTCTTTCCAATACCACATCAACCTCATCCCCTACATGTGCCGTTATGTTTCCCTCTGAATCCTTAAACTCCGAAATAGGGATGATGCCTTCTGATTTATAACCAATATCCACGAGCACCTGCTCCTCATCTATCTTGATAATCTGTCCTCTGGTCAGCTCACCTTCCTGGATCTGTCGCAGGCTCTTCTCGTACATCTTTTCCATATCGATTTGGTCTGGCTCTTGAACCGTGTCACCGGGATCATCAAAATGATCAGCCTCCTTGGTATCGGAATCCTTTGTTTCTTGTTCAATCATCTCGTCTTGTATGTCCTTTGTTTCGTCTTTTATTTTATCTGTTTGTTCACCCATTAACACTCGTCCCCCTCATAGATAGATTGTTATTATTAAAACTACAAATGTATATTTTAACAAAATTTTTATCAATATTCAATCATTTATTTTGTCTCGGAAAATCACCTTGCCTTAATGTGGTCAGAGACCATGGCTTTGCCGGTCATGGTTCTTTCCATCACAGGGAGTGATGGCCCGCCCTGGTGCGACTTGTGAAAATACGCAAATGCCCGAGCTATATTCATAGTAGCAACCATGAGGAGAAGAGTGCCTTTATATAGGTCTGGGCCAGGGAGTATTGGATGAGTGGAGTATTGAAAACCATCATAGCAGATACCCTCCACTCACGGTCCATGGGAAAAGGTGTTGGTGAGGCTTTTTCCTGATTTTCAAAACCCTTCTTTCAATTCTATACCAGTACTCCAACACTCCACTACTCCGACAATCCCATAATCTGAGGGCATGCGTTCGGTCCCTTTCCAGGGGGTTCCGGACAAAGCCACGTCCTCTGGGCGTGGATTTTTTACACTAACCCTTTATATTGATCTCGTGAAAAATCTTTTCTACTACCTGCTTGGGGCTTAAATGGGTAGTATCTATGACCATGGCATCCTTTGCAGGTTTCAGGGGGGCATATCTGCGATTTATATCCTGAGTATCCCTTTTGATGAGATCCTGCTTTACCGTTTCCCGCGAGGTGGGCTCACCCCTTGTTATCCTCTCCCGGAATCTTCGATCTACCCGTACCTCGATTGATGCGTCGAGATAGAATTTATGCGAGGCCTTTGGGAATACCACCGTTCCCATGTCGCGGCCCTCTGCCACCAACGGGCCCTGAGAGCCTCTCTTCCTCTGAAGCCTGGCCATGATCCTTCGTACTGGCTGAAGGGTGGATACATTCGACGCCATCATATCTATAAGAGGCTCTCTTATTGCTCTGGTGACATCCTCATCCCACAGGAATACCTTTTCTTCGTCCCCCTGATGGATGAGGCGGATATCCACGCCTTTACATATTCGCTCCACCGCTTCCTCGTTTTTTATGTCGATCCCGGCCCTCACAATCGCAAGCCCGATGGCCCTGTACATGGCGCCTGTATCGAGATACCGATAGTTGAGCCTCCCGGCCAGCATACGAGCTACGGTGCTCTTCCCTGATCCCGTTGGTCCATCTATGGTTATTACGCGGTTCACCTCAGGCGATAACGCTCTCCAGGGTGTGGATAAATCGAGAGTTTTCCTCGGGAAGCCCTACATTCACCCTGATATAGCCCTCCAGCCCATAGCTATCCATGGGCCGAATGATGACGCCTTGCTTGAGCATGCGCTCGTAGGTTTCCCGAGTACCGAGCGGGGTTTTGATGAGCAGAAAATTGGCCTGGGTTGGAATATAGGCGAGGCCCAACCTATCGAGCTCTCCATAGAGGTAGGCAAGCCCTTCCTTGGTCAGGGAAAGGGTTCTTTCAACGAACTCATCATCATCCAGTGCAGCCAGGCCCGCTACCTGGGCAAGAGAATTCACGTTAAAGGGTTGTCTGACCCGATTGAGCGCACCTGTTATGGCCTCGGAGGCAAATCCGTATCCCAGCCTCAGCCCTGCCAGCCCATAGATCTTTGAGAAGGTACGAAGGACCACCAACAGCGGATATGAGTCTAGGAATTCCAATCCGCTCCCCACATCGGGATCGGTGGAAAAGTCGATGTAGGCCTCGTCCAGCACGGCGATCACATCCGGAGGAAGTTCCCTCAGAAACCGGGAAATTTCTGCCCTGGTGATAGCCTTTCCCGTGGGATTGTGGGGGTTGTTGATGAAAACGATCTTTGTGGATGGGGTCACTGCCCTGATCATTGCCTTAAGGTCAACAGAAAGATCAGAAAGCGGCACTGTCACTGCTCTTCCATCAAAACTGAGGGCTAAGGTTTCATACAATAAGAATGCATGCTCCGGAATAACGACCTCCTCACCGGGCGAGAGAAAGGCCTTGGCAACCAGTTCTATAAGCTCGTCCGCACCATTTCCGACTATGACCCTGTTCATTGGGAGTCCGAATTTACCCGCCAGTTTCTCCCGCACATAATAGGCATTAGCGTCGGGATACCGGTGGATGTTCTTCAGGTTTTCGGTAACGGCCTTGACAGCCTTGGGCGAAGGACCCAGGGGATTCTCGTTTGAGGCCAGTTTTATGGAGCCCGTTATCCCCAGTTCCCTCTCGAGCTCCTCGATGGGTTTCCCAGGGGGGTATGGCTTCAGCCTTTCAACACAGTTCCTCATGAGTTGTTTCATGGTGCATTTTCCTTTTCTTTTCCGCTTTTTATATAGAAAGCAGGAAGGAAAGTAAACCCCGTACAGTTTTACCGTGCATTGTTCTATCTCTCGAATGTTCCTTGCAGTCGCTCAAGAACGCAGAGCACCCAAATAAGACTGTATGTTTTGGCCCGGTTTCTTCCCTGGTGAAATAACAATGATAAAGGCCGTTTCAGAGGGCAAGGAAGGAAAAAACAGGCAAAATGATCGGCTTTTTCGGCCCAAAATGCTATGGAAATACATAATCGGCTCGGGCATAAGGGAAAAAGGACTTTAGGAACGGCAGCCGGAGCACAGCTATTCACTGGTAGGATTTGAGGATTAGAACTGTTAATATACGCCTGATTGCGAATTATATCATATCGATGTTGATGGTTTCAAAAAAAGTCGACATCGGTGTCATTGCGAGCGACCTGCCCGCCATGCGAGTCCGCAAGGCGAGGCGGGCGGGAGCGAAGCAATCTCCTTCAATGTAACTACTTGAATTTACGAGATTGCGGAGCCTTTTCCGGGCGCAGCGAAGAATCTCTTTTTCTCTGAGGTTTGACCATTAACCTTGGCTTTTATGAGCAGCCGGCTCTGAGTTTGCTTCGGCTATGCCTCGCAACCGCTGCACTCCTCGCAATGACAGGTAAAAAGACTTCTTACGATTCAATCAATGTTGATTGCATTGGGATAACCATGAACCACCCTGCAGCAAGACTTTCGGCGAGCTCAAGTCGAGTCGCTACAGGGAATTAACAAGTTAAAAAAGGAGGGAGGAAATGAACCGGAAATTTCTAACGATAGTAGCTCTCTCCTCGGTTTTATTAGGGCTTGGCACGGCCCTTTATGCCAAGGATACCGGTCGTATCCCTGTCCCTATCTTCACAGAGGCTGGGGTGCAGGCTGGGATTACCTATAACTCAACAACAGGTCTTTATACATACGGGTACACCATTACCAATCCGGCTGCCAATACAGGCGAGATATGGAATATCGATATCGACATCCGCTTGCCCCGTGGTGGTAAAGCCCTCAGCAGCGAGGGTCTCACAATGCCTCGTGGGACTAAAACTCGAACCTTTGATGAAGTTCTATCCATTAGGAGAAATCCTGAAGAAATGGTTCCTGTTGGAATTCGTGCTCCTCTTGGTTGGAATGGCGGTCTGGGGAATCGTGGAATCGCCGGTTTTTCCAGCGGAGACGCTCCAAATATCCTCCCTGGAGAAACAAAAGGAGGATTTGAACTTATAAGCCGGGGGCTTCCCGCCATTCGGGAGATCGAGATCGAGCCCTAGTGGATATTCATGGAGGAAGGGTCAGCGAGCGAGGAAGGTGCGAAGATTGCCCGTGAGATTGAGGAATCCCTTAAAGTAAAGAAAAAGACCATCGGCCCCACGGCGCCACCCAGGGACCTCTCCTTTATGGTCTTCCTGGAGACTATAGAGGTTTATCTCGATGAGTCCATGGACCTCGGCTGGGTGATTGACATAGCCTTGGCCAGCGCTCTTCAGTCAAAGTTGGAGGCTGCCCGTTCATTCATCGAGGCTGAGGACCCCACCAAGGCAAAGCTCGCCCTGGGGGAATTCATGGATCTCATAGAGAATGCAGAAGCCTCGAAGCTCACCTCTGAGGGACGCGGGCTTCTCTTTTATAACGCCAGGTACCTGAAAGAAGCGCTCCCAGACACCTACATTCCCCCGGTAAGATCCCTTTCCCTTGCGCCTGAGGAGCATAAAAAGAAAGCGGTCAACCTCTTAAACGGATTGACCGCTTCCCAAAATGGTACCTGTCACAAAACTGTCACATCCCACAATGTGACGGAAACTGCTACCAGCTCATGAATTGAAATTATTGGTGAGCCGTATAGGAATCGAACCTATAACCTACTGATTAAGAGTCAGTTGCTCTACCAATTGAGCTAACGGCCCACAGAATGCCAGAATGCGCCCGGCAGGACTCGAACCTGCGACCTACGGGTTCGAAGCCCGGCGCTCTATCCAACTGAGCTACGGGCGCATAGGATCCTTGAATATTTCAATTACCCGATCAATTAACAGGTATATTTTTCACTGTCAATATGAAATTCTTGTAAATATCCTTGACAATACCGTGAAAGTTATTTAAAAGAAACAACTTTAGCAATAACCTATAATACTAGCAGCCGGTTAGTAAGGGCAAAAGGGAAGTTGGATACAGTGAGATGAAAACCTTTGTCGCAAAAGAGCATGAGATAGACAAAAAGTGGTATCTTGTCGATGCATCGGATAAGATCCTCGGGAGATTGGCCAGCGAAATCGCAACCATCCTCAGGGGGAAACACAAGGCCATCTTTACATCTCATATGGATGCCGGTGATTATGTAATCGTGGTGAACGCGGATAAGATTGCATTAACCGGGGCTAAACTGGATAAAAAGATCTATTACCGGCACAGCGGGTATGTCGGTGGGCTAAAAGAGACCACGGCGAGACAGATGCTCGAAAAAAAGCCAGAGAACATCATCAAGTTCGCGGTAAAGGGGATGCTTCCCAAAACGAGTCTCGGCAGAAGACAGCTGAAAAAACTCAAGATCTACACGGGTCCAAACCATCCTCATCAAGCCCAACAACTGGTTAATTTGGAGAGTTAAATGGCGGAAGACAGGTATTACGCTACTGGTAAAAGGAAGAGCGCGATCGCAAGGGTCTGGATGAAACTGGGTGAGGGAACTATCATCATAAACAGGCGACCCATAGACGAGTATCTCACTACCGAAATTGCCAAAATGATTATCAACCAACCTCTGGAGCTCACCAATACCATGGGAAGGTACGATATCATGGTGAATGTGAAGGGGGGAGGATTCTCCGGCCAGGTTGGAGCTATTAAACATGGCATAAGCCTCGCCCTTTTGAAGATAAATGAAGAGTTCAGATTGCCCTTAAAAAAGGCAGGCTTCATCACCAGGGACTCCCGAATAAAGGAACGCAAGAAGTATGGACAGCGATCTGCCAGGGCCAGATTCCAGTATTCAAAGAGATAATCTGAATATACGACATCACTTATAAAGGGGAAGGTCTCATGGATCTTCCCCTTTTTTGGCCTTCAAGACCCACTTCCTTGATCATGGCGCTTACTGTTGAGAAATTCCAGACAGAAAAGGGCACGGGGTGTGTCGTCCACGTGAAGCATCGAATAATAACTCTGGCTGCCGCTTCGGCAAGGGGAAGAGATCGTGGGTGAGAAAAAAGGTGAGCATAACATCAAATTGGTGATTGCCTACGATGGAACAGGCTATTTCGGGTGGCAGCGACAGCTTGATCAGCCCACCATACAGGGGACCATAGAGGAGAAGATCGGTCTTATGGTGGGTACACCTGTTACGCTGATCGGCTCCGGAAGGACGGATGCGGGAGTACATGCCTTCAATCAGGTAGCGAACTTCAGGATTTCCACAACCCTGACCCCCACAATTTTTTTTAAAGGCCTCAATTCCTTGCTTCCCGAAAGCATCATTATCAAACAGGCAGAATATGCACCTCCTGGGTTTCATGCCAGATATGATGCGAAGAGCAAGGTGTATGAGTACAGGGTCTATAACGAGGGTCTCAGATCCCCTTTCCTTCGACATTATGCCTGGCACATAGCACGTTCGCTCGATATGAAGGCCATGAAGGAATGCCTGGATATTATCACCGGGACTCACGACTTTTCCGCTTTTTGCTCTGCGGGAGACGGACAAACCAACCCAATACGCACCATAATTCGGGCAGCACTCAGCATCCGGGAGGGAAGTCTCCTTGTATTTGAGCTTGAGGCGAATGGCTTTCTGAGACATATGGTCAGAAATCTCATGGGGACAATTGCGAAGACAGGCACCGGAGAGATGAGCGTCAAGGAGTTTCACGAGATACTGGTGTCCAAGGATAGGCAGCAGGCCGGGGCCAAAGCCCCTCCAGGGGGGCTTTATCTAAAGAACGTCAGGTACTGAAGGGTGTACTTTAACAGTCCTCCTTTGCTCGTGGTGTTTCTTATCATATGACAGAGACGCTCCCAAGATTGCTCATACTCAGCGGGCCAACAGGTTCCGGAAAAAGCGGGTTGGCTATTGAATTAGCCTCGCTCTTTGGGGCTGAGATACTCAGCGCGGATTCCATGCAGGTGTATCGAGGCATGGATATAGGCACTGCAAAGCTGCCGACGTCCGAAAGAAAGGGCGTTACTCATCATCTGATCGATATCGTCGATCCAGATCAGGAGTTCAACGCCGCCCTCTTCCTCTCCCGTGCCCTTCCCATAATAGATGATTGTCAAAGGAAGGATACCCCCATCATAGTGGTAGGAGGTACCGGACTCTATGTGAAGGCCCTCATGGGCGGCCTATTCAGGTGCCCTGCCTCCCAGCGAGAATTGAGGCGGGACCTGTGGGAGGAGTATAAAGAGAGAGGATTGGCCTCTCTCTATGAGCGGCTGTGCAGGATTGACAGCAAGGCGGCAGAGAGGATCCACCCAATGGATGCGATACGGGTTATCAGGGCTTTGGAGGTGATCGATCTTACGGGAAGGGCATTTTCAGAGCTGACCCAGGAGCATGGCTTTTCTGAGAGGAGATTTGCCACGCTCCATCTGTGCCTTCACGTTAACAGGGAAGTCCTCTATGGCAGGATCAACACAAGGACCCTCTCGATGATTGACGCCGGACTCGTTGGCGAGGTTGAGGGGCTTCTCTCGAAGGGGTATAGCCCTGAGCTCAAGCCCATAAAGGCCATCGGTTACCGGCATATTGTTGGCTATCTGAAAGGAGACTGGAATCTGGATGAGGCGGCCAGGCTCATCCAGCGAGATACGAGGAGGTATGCGAAGAGACAGATTACGTGGTTCAAGGCCGATCCAGAGGTTTTCTGGGTAAATCCCGAGGATCGGTCGAAGATAATCGATACAGTTCGGGCATTTTGGCAATAGCTTGACCTTTGAGGGCATTTTCTTTAGACTTACATTCTGCTGGACAGGGCTCAAAGAATAGCAGGAGGTTAGGGGTTATGGATGGCCTTACCTGGAGGAAGGGTTTTTTGGCTCTCATGGGTATTATTGCCGCAGTTCTTCTCATAGGCAATTGTGCCCCAAGGGCAATTGTGCCCATACCCACCCTCGGTACCCCTGAACACCATACACAGAGCGGTATGAGGTTACTGGAGAAGGGCAAGCTTACGGATGCGGAACGTGAGTTTGAGGTAGCAATAGAGTTTGACCGCAAATACGCTGCTGCGTATCGAGGCTTAGCAATTGTCCTTGGATACAGAGGTAATTTTAAGGCTGCATTTCAATACCTGTCAAAGGCAGAGGAATTGGCCAAGGGGAAACCGGAGAAGGCGCTGGTGTATGTGGGATATATGCGCCTCTACACCCAACAAAAGGGTGAGGGGTGGCTGGAGAAGGTAGAGCGCTACTTTAAAGATGCCATGAAAACACTCAGGGGCTTACCGGAAATGCCCGATCCTTACTACCATATGGGTCTTGCGTATAAGGAGGCCTTGCGGTTCAGCGATGCAGCCGGTGCATTCAAGAAGGTGCTGGAAATCAACAAGACACTCATGAGGGAGGCGGATCATCAGCTTACGCTGGTCCAAAAAATCGAAAGGGCTATGCCCGCCACACTCACCGGGAAAAGGATAGCCCTGCTCGAGAAGGTGAGAAGGATTGACGTTGCGGCCCTATTTATCCAGGAACTGAGGCTGGACAAGATCTATGAGGCCTTCAAAGCCCCAACGATGGGTGAGGTTCCCATTCCACCTGATGTAAAGGATCATCCGCTCAGAGCTGATGTGCAGAGAGTCATTACCCTTGGCATCAAGGGCCTCGATACCTTTGCTGACGGAACCTTTGCCCCCGATGAATCCATCTTAAGGGCAAGCTACGCCGTCATGATCACTGACATTATCGGCACCCTTACCAGTGATCCCTCATTGGAGGATGAATATCAAGGCAGCACCTCCCCCTTTGTCGATGTGAGAAACGATGTCCCCTACTTTAATGCGGTTATGGTCTGTACCACCAGGGGTATCATCGAGGCCAAAGGCGGTATGAAGGAGAGCATCTTCGGGCCGATGGATTCGATGTCGGGAGCCGAGGCGGTGTTGGCTATCAGAAGGCTCAAGGAGGATTTACGGTTATTCTAAGGACTCGATGAAGGGCCTTTTATGAATCACAGGATTTCCCTTAAAGATACACGGTGCACTGAGAGGCATCACCCTTTTTTATACGGCATGCGAAACTTCGTGAACCTCACTATGCTCGTCTTATTGCTTTGGGTAGCTTTTTTACCAGTAGCTGACCGGGCCTTTGCTCAGGAAACTGGGGGGCCCGTTAACCAAGAGGGGATTGCAACAGGAACGGGGATGATCATTGGTGAGAATGTTGCTGAAGCCCGAAATGAAGCCATCTCCCGGGCATTCTCAATGGCTGTTGAGGAATACCTCGTTCAGAGGCTGGGGCCCCGGGGTATGGCGAACAACTTTCAGCGTTTGTATGAGGAGATACTTTCCAGGGCAAAGGAGCACATACAGGATTATCAAGTAATCACGGAGTTTACAGCCGATAAATACGTGAGGGTGCTGATAAAGGCTCGGGTAAATACAGCTGTCTTGGAAGCCATGCTCGAAAATATGGGCCTGAGCGAAAGGGACACCATCCAGGTCGACGTGCTTCTCATGGTATCGGAAAAGGGCAAGGGGTCTTCTGAGTCTGGTTGGTGGAC
>CAYMFC010000062.1:0-10450 GCA_964389665.1 uncultured Desulfobacteraceae bacterium
ATTTAGCTATCAGCCGGGATAGGTACGTCCTCTGAACATCCATTACCTTTGACGCCTTGCTTCTATTGCCGCCTGTATGACGTAGGTTTAAGGCGATGAATTCTTTCTTGAACCTGTCCACAGCATCCTTGAGGGTTAATCCAAGCTCCATGCCTGGGTAACTCGTTTTTGGGCTATGAATAGGGAGGTCCTCCGGCAGGATTTCATACCCATTACCCATGACCACAGCACGCTCCAGAGCATTGCCAAGTTCTCTTACGTTCCCGGGCCAGTTGTATTCGAGCATCTTTTCCGTGGCCTCTTCAGAGACGGTTAGATGTGGAAGCCCTCTTTCTTGCTTGAAGATATCTAAGAAATGCTCAGCGAGGCCGGTTATATCCTCCTTCATTTCCCTTAGAGCGGGCATACGGATTTGAACGACATTTAAACGGTAGTAAAGGTCTTCTCGAAATCTCCCGTCAACGATCTCCCGCGAAATATCTCGATTTGTCGCTGAGATAACCCTTACATCTACCGATATGGGGATATTGCCACCGACCCGGTAAAACGATCCCTCCTGCAACACACGAAGCAGCTTTGCCTGCATCCCCGGTGTCATTTCCCCTATTTCATCCAGGAACAGTGTGCCGCCGTCAGCCAGTTCAAACTTCCCGGTCTTTCTGTTGATAGCCCCGGTAAAAGCCCCTTTCTCATGCCCAAAGAGTTCGTCTTCAAGGAGGGTTTCAGGCAGCGCTGCACAATTTATTACGATCATAGGTTTATCCCTCCTCGGACCTGCCTGATGGATTAACCTGGCCAGCAGTTCCTTACCTGTTCCGCTCTCTCCAAGGATAAGGGTGCTGGTTTTCGAGTTGGCCACCTTCAAAGCATCGGAGATGGCCTTCTTGATTCTTGTGCTCTCGCCGATGATTTGGTATTTGTTCCCAAGCTCCGTCCTGAGATCCCTGTTTTCCTTTCTAACCTGGTCTATCTTTCGCGCATTGGAGATCGCCTTTGATGCCAAATCGGCATAGACTGTCAATATTTTCATATCCTCAGGTCCGATTCGGCTCCCGTCCTCTTTGTCAATGATCTCAACAATCCCAATTATTTCACTATCCACCTTCATGGGCACACAGGCTATAGAACGTGTCTGAAACCCTATGGATTCGCTTATTCTTTGGTACCATCTAGGGTCCTTGGTGACATCCGGGATAAGAAGGGGCTCTCCTTTTTCAGCTACATACCCCGCTATTCCCTGGCCCAGGTCAAGCTCATATTTCCTGACTTCTGTTCCTTTTTCTCCAGTAGCAAC
The DNA here is from genome assembly GCA_964389665.1 of uncultured Desulfobacteraceae bacterium. GTDB lineage: Bacteria > Desulfobacterota > DSM-4660 > Desulfatiglandales > B25-G16 > B25-G16. Next base: position 1,295 of record CAYMFC010000062.1, read on the forward strand.
CTTAAAGTAGAGTTTCTTGCTTTTCTGATCCAACAGCATCAAAGAACTGCCCTTAGCCTGCATCATAGAGGTCGCTGTCTCTATGATGAGCTCCAGCAATTGATCCAGATCAAGAACAGAGGAAACCCACGTGGAGATCTCTTTCAATCTCTCTATTGGCGAATCAGGGACTGACGGCCTTGTTCTCATGTACCTTGTCTCTGCTATACGTGGTGCTCTAATACCTAAAAAGATAGCAGTGAATTATAGATATGTCTACTTTTTTATCCACATCCTAGTTGAAAAATCTTCTATGTTATCTAAATAGATAATTTTAGGAAGTCTATGAAGAAGAGGCTCCCATATCAAGATAGGATATTTATCGGTTCCATGCCTGAATCGATAGACCTTGCCGGGAGATGTTGGTCCGTATCTTGCTATATCATCAACTAGGTTTGCGCAGGACACTATTTCCAGCAGTAAAGTCCCTGTTGCGGTTGCTTTCACCCGATACTCTCTGTAAGGGGCTTTTTCAAAGACGGCTGATTTACCGACTCATACCCAGGTGGCAGATGAGCACTATTATGCTTGTGCTGATCTTTTTTGGGAGGTCAGATTGCTGACGGCCCCTAAGCGACTCTGCCAGGTAAGCCTGCCGAGCTTGCCCGTTTTGAACACCGGAATGAGAAAATGCTTTTACCTTAGTCTCATCTGTATGACCACGGGTTACACATCAACCGTGAGCTAATTGAAACAACCTTTAATGAACAGGAGGCTGCGATGTCCTTTGCACAAATGCTCAACATTTGGCCACACTCCCCGGCACTATCCCTGATCATAGCGCTTCTGGGAGCAGTCTTTTTGCTCTACCTCGCCCGGACGCCGATGCACAAGGCCATTTTTTCGATAAGCCGGGTTACCCATAACGGATTCCGAATAATGGCTCGTTCAGTGGTCTTTGCAGAAAAAAAGGTGGTTGAGCGCAATAGAGAGGTTCTGCTTACCGCTGGAAAAAGAGCTGCGGAACAAAGCATTGAACGTGAATTCCACCGGGTGGACGCGGCGGTAAGACGTGATATGAGCGGATACCCTGGGCTCCAGCGTGTCCTTGCAGACCAGATTGCTCACATCGATGAGGATTACAGGGAAAGCACTCAGCTGCCGGTACCGCCGCCTGATTGGGTAAAAGCAGTGGAGACCCTGGCAAAACTCCCCTCGAAAGGAGACAAATGGGTGGCGAATATTTTGGGTGAAATTCACAAGACCGCAGTCGCCCAGTACAAAAACGCGATGGAAGAATACCACAATGCTTGCTCTAAGCGGCACTCCTTGCTGGATAAAATGATGCCGTATTGGCGCAAACTCACACAGACCTTGGATCAGGTCGATAAAAGGATCATCGGTCTGCACGAGCGGACCAAGGTTGTTGACAGCCGAATGACCGAATACGAAGAGATTCAGAAAAAAACCGACACGGCAGCAGATATGTTGAGAGCTTCCTCCATTACACAGTTCTTCATTGCCGGTTTCGTATTGCTTGTTGCTATAGGGGGCGCGGTGATCAATTTCAATCTCATAGCCCTTCCCATGTCGGAGATGGTGGGAGGCGGAAGCTATATCGGCCAATTTAAGACTTCCAACATCGCTGCGTTGGTGATCATCCTGGTGGAGCTTGCTATGGGCCTCTATCTTATGGAATCACTGCGCATCACCCATCTGTTTCCTATAATCGGACAGATGGACGACAAGATGCGCACCCGCATGATATGGGCCACCTTTGCTATCCTGCTGATTCTCGCAGGCGTTGAATCGGCCCTGGCCTTCATGAGAGACCGGATCGCTGCGGATATGCAGGCCCTGAGACAGGCCCTTTCCAGCGCGGAAACAGCTCAACCGACGACCAGTTGGATCCCCACAGTCGGGCAGATGGTGTTGGGCTTCATCTTGCCTTTTGCACTGGCATTTGTGGCCATACCACTGGAATCTTTCGTGCATTCCTCTCGCACCTTGGTAGGTGTGGCAATGGCGGCATTTCTGCGCGCGATTGCCTTCGCCCTGCGCTTACTGGGAAATATTGCCTATTACCTGGGAGAGTTTTTTGTGAATATCTATGATGTGCTCATCTTCCCGGCTTTATGGGTGGAAAATCTTATCGGGAATAAGGAGCACCAAACTGAGATCAAGAATATGACGGATATTAACGACATTGTTGTCAAGGAAGAGGGATCACAATGAAAAAGCTACTGACATTTTCCCTAGCATTCATTTTGCTATTCTTGAGCGGATGTGTAGATACCACAAGTCATTCACAGGGGGTTTACATGCTCATCGACAGCTCAGGTACGTACCAACAGGAAGTGAAAAAAGCACAGGCCATCATCAATTATCTCCTGGGTACGCTGCAACCTGGCGACTCCTTGGCTGTAGCAAGGATCGACAGTGCCAGCTTCAGTGAGAAAGATATCATCTCCAAGATGACCTTTGACAACCGACCCTCGGTTACCAATCGACAAAAGCGCCTTTTCAAACAAAAAATCGACGAGTTTGTTGCCACAGTAAAGGGCAGCTCATATACGGATATCACCGGGGGAATTGTGCAGGCAGTTGAGTATTTAAACGAAACCGGCTCCGGGAAAAAACACGTTCTCATATTCTCCGACCTGAAGGAAGAGTTGGTTAAAGGCCATATCCGCGACTTCCCTATTCAGCTATCTGGATGCAGGGTGGTCGCCCTTAACGTCACCAAGTTAAGGAGCGACAATGTTGATCCGCGGGAATACTACAAAAGGGTTGAAGCCTGGCAGGCGCGGGTTGAGTCAGGAGGCGGCAGCTGGCGTGCACTCAATGATCTAGAACGGCTCGATGCCATACTAGCGGATTGAGCATAACCCTCAAGAGATATGAGGTGAGGGCTATCTTCGATATATTGGCAAATGGAGCACAATAAAAGAGGCTCTTTTACTGGTACTGTTGAGAATGCAATCCGCTCAATCTCTATTAGTATTTTCTAAAAACCTTTTTTTCTCTTTGCAGCTCTATCCCATCTCTTGCATCCACTTGCTTATGAGCTTTGGATCATGGTTTGAATCCACGGCAATCCCCGTGACCTGACAATCCATAATTTCCTTTCCGCATATCCCATGAACATCCGACACAAGGCCCCGATGATTCAAATTAGGGTTGCGCAATCAATCGGGATAGAGGTGCAAAACCGTAAGGCCTCACAGGTGTCTCATGGCCATCATTGCTTTGAATGGGCTGAAACGAAATCCTTGAGGAAATGGCAATCTACATCCGAGATCTTCACAAAGCAGATACCTATCCCAAAGGTCGCATCTTGCTCATCGATGGCATAATGATCAGACCAGATCACCTTGCCGTTGACCTCTACGCCCTGATGATTCGGGGGATTGATGGAAATTCGAAGGACCTCATCGAGTTGTAAGGGCTCCTCGCAGCTTATGAGCACGCCGTCAACGGTAATATTGATAGTTTTCCCCTCTATGCTCTCCTCACCCGATACTATGGAGATGGGCCATGCAACATTTATTCTATGATATTTGCGCCTTTCGATTGTAGATGCCAAATGGTTCCCCTTGTTTCGTCTGCTCACACAGGTATCGGGAATCCTCTCATCAACACCTAAACAATAGGGTAAAGAGGGCGTCCTGTCAAGACGAGATACCGCCGAATTCCATGCCTTGCACTACGTGTGATCTTTAGCTATACTGTTTTCGTACCATCATAGCTTCCACCCTGTAAGGAGGTGCTCATGAACGAGGACTATTTTGAGAGGACGAGAGACGAGCTTAAGGAAGCAATTGATGAACGCATGGGGTATTCGCCCCATGATGAAAGGACCATGCACCGGAAGCCATTCCTTGACCTCATGCTCCAAAGACGGACTCTTATTCTCGTGGGAGCCGGTATCCTTGTTTTTATTATTCTGATCGCTCTCCTCTCAGGGGGAAGCAGCGATCTTTCAAAAAAGGACCTCGCTGGTATCAGCGTGAGACTCGACCTTCTTGAGAAGAGGCTTACCCGGCTCGAGGAGGTGGAGCTCAGGATTGCCACGCTCCAAAAACAAGGTACCATGCTGGAACAGTCCATGGGAGCAACGGATAGATCAATCAGATCACTCACACAAAGAGTTGATTCGCTGACCCAGAGGCTTGAGGTTAGGGTGGAAGAAACTACTTCGGCGGTAAACGAAACCGAGGCTCCTGCGGACATAAAGCGAAAGGTTGTTTCCCCGGATAAACGGCGAGTTCACGAGGTCCGCAGGGGGGAGAACCTCTATCGAATTTCTTTGAAGTACGGGCTTACCGTGGATGAGCTTTGTAAGCTTAACGACATAAAGCCGAATCAAGCCGTTTACCCGGGCCAAAAACTCTTGGTCACTTCTGGTGGTGACTAGCATGCAGGATCCGAGGGTATTCCATTCCAATCTCCATGGAATCATATAAGGTATTAGAGCATCTCGAAGGCCTTGCCCGCAAGCTTGGTGTCGAAGTTGTGTACCAAGGACTTGCCATGGATGAGTATTCCTCAGGGGGAGGCCTGTGCAAGGTGAAGGGTGCCTACAAGGTTTTTCTGGATCGATCTGAGCCGACTGAAAGACGAATACAAATCCTTGCAAGGGCGCTTTCCTCCTTTAACAGCGATGAGGTGTATGTGCTTCCTGCTGTCAGAGAAATTCTCGAAAAATCGCAATCATCAACGGAGTGAATGGAAAATTATGGAGCTCAATCAGTTAAGGGTTTTCTGTGCGGTAGTTGAAAAGAAAAGCTTCTCAAGGGCAAGCGAAGCGGTTTTTTTAAGCCAGCCAACCGTGAGCCTTCAGATCAGAGCACTCGAGCAAGAATTAGGCACGAGATTGTTGGATCGACAGGGGAAAGAAGTGAGTGTTACCGGAAGCGGAAAGCTACTGTACGGGTATGCTAGAAAGATCCTTCAAATCGCCAATGAAGCCGAGCAGGCTATTGCTCAGCTCAAGGGGTTGATCATGGGTGAGATCATCATCGGCGCAAGCACCATCCCTGGAGAGTATATCCTTCCCGGTCTGCTGGCAGTGTTCAAGGAAAAGTACCCCGGCATTGAGATCAACCTCGCGATCGGCGACACAAAGGAGATCATCCGGAAGGTCCTCGATCATGAGGTAGAGATAGGCTTTGTGGGGCAAAAGGAAAAGGGGGAGAAGCTGGAGTTCCACGGTTTTTCTACCGAGAAGCTCGTGCTGATTGCTCCCGTGAGCCCCCCATTGGTTCCCCACGATCAGATCACCGTGGAAGAGTTAAAAAAAGTCCCCTTTATCATTCGCGAAAGCGGCTCCGGCACGAGAAGCAGCATAGAGCGTACATTACATGAGTTTGACGTGAAGGAAGCCGATCTCACCATCGTGATGAGGGTGGGAAGCACGGCTGCGGTGAAAAAGGCAGTGGAAAGTGGAGCCGGGGTTTCCATTATCTCTGAAAGGGCGATAGAAAACGAGATCAAGCTGGATTTGTTGAAAAAAGTCCCGATTGAGGGCCTGGAATTGCAGCGCGAATTCTTTATCGTTAATCGGCGAGGAAGGTCTCTCTCCCCGGCAACAAAGGCGCTCCTCGCATTCCTGGAAGAAAAAGGGATTAACCGTTAATCCCGACCAAGAGCCTCCTTGCCTTACCCGATAAGAAAAAACCAATGCCGGCATCCTTTTCCCGTCTTGATGTATTACCCACCTTGGCAACCCGTTTATCTGTCCTGTCCACGTTCGACCTCGCCATTCTTTTTGCTATTGGCCCCCTCTATAACAAGCACCTCTATTATTTAATAATTAAATTTGACATATTAAAATATCTAATATACTTTTTATCCCTGATTGCCGGGAAAGCCAGAAATACTATAGCTATATCATAAGGCACAGAAAAGGTCGTTAGCGAAAACTGAAAAAGGAGTATCACATATGACCCAGCTAAAAAATATCTTTGCAACACGATGGGGCATTATTGGAGTCGGTGCTTTTATCGGCATACTTGCCTCCTTGTTGCAGAAGTGGGGGAACCCGGGAAACATGGGTATCTGTGTTGCCTGCTTTGAGAGGGATATTGCAGGCGCCATCGGGTTCCATCGCGCCGCGGTGGTGCAGTACCTGCGGCCTGAGATCATAGGGTTTGTCCTGGGCTCCTTGATCGCCGCATACCTCTTCAAGGAGTTTCGTCCACGGGTAGGCTCCGCGCCCATAGTGAGGTTTGTCCTTGGGGCCTTTGCCATGATCGGCGCCCTGGTCTTTCTGGGATGCCCGTGGAGAGCACTGTTGCGTTTTGCAGGGGGCGACGGAAACGCTATCTTCGGGCTCCTCGGCCTTATCGGCGGAATCTGGATCGGAACTAGATTCCTGAAAAGTGGATATAATCTCGGGCGCACTGAAAAGACCTACACCTCAGTCGGGTGGATGCTCCCCTTGATCATGGCGGGGTTTCTGGTCTTGATGTTCATCTTTCCACAGATCCAAGGCGAGGCAAAAAACGGGATCCTCTTCTATAGCGTCAAAGGTCCGGGATCCATGCATGCGCCCCTCATCATTTCTCTTCTGGTGGGCCTGGGTATAGGATTTCTTGCGCAACGGAGCCGATTCTGCACCATGGGATCCTTCAGGGACCTGATCCTGTTTCGAGAGGCCCATCTCTTCTCCGGGCTGGCATCCCTTGCTGTATTCGCCTTTATAACCAACCTGATGGTGGGGCAATTTCATCCCGGCTTTGTGAAGCAACCGGTGGCCCATACCATGGGTCTCTGGAATTTTGGAGGGATGGTCCTGGCCGGTCTTGCCTTCTGTTTGGCAGGAGGATGTCCTGGGCGTCAGCTCTTCCTGGCGGGTGAAGGTGACGGTGATGCCGCGGTCTTCGTCCTTGGCATGATCGTAGGGGCCGGATTTTCCCATAACTTCGGCCTCGCCAGCTCACCCACGGGGATTGGTCCCCACGGAATAGCGGCCGTGATCATAGGGATGCTTGTGTGTTTGTTCATTGGTTTCACCATGAGGAAAAAATAGGGAGTGCATGTTATGACGACAACCGTAGATGCAAGAGGCTTCTCCTGCCCACAGCCGGTATTGATGACCCTGGATGGGATAAAACAGGCGGATACGGGGGAGATTGTAATCCTGGTTGATACCGATACCTCAAAGGAGAACGTCAGCCGCGCTGCCAGGAGCCAGGGCTGGCAGGTGAAAGACGTTCTGGAAGAAGGCGGGCAATACCGGGTCACCATCTCAAAGGAGCAGTAATGGCCTTTTTCGATGTATTTAAGCGGAAAAAGCAGGATGCCTCCTCTGAGGAGGCGGCATGTGATCGGGGGCTTTTGATATTCGAGAACACCAGCGAGGTGATCCGGGCAGAGAGGGTGCTCAAGGCCAAGGGATGGGAGATCAGGGTGATGGGACCGCCCCCGGAGATCCGGAGCGGATGCGATCTGGTCATAGAGATCCCCCTTATCGAGGAGCTCAATATCCTGAGGACCCTCCAGAAGGAGGGCGTGCTTCCGAGAGAGGTTGTTCCGGTCACCAGTCCCTTGCTCCAGCCCGTTGACCTGTTTCACAGCAAATGTATCGGCCGGTATCTTATGGTGAGGGCAGCGAATATGAAATTAACCATTGACAAAGAAACCTTAACTATCGTGAATGTTTCGGGCGGTGGGTGTCCGGATGTCCCTTACCTGGCGCAAGAGATGGTGGGAAAGACCATCATGGAAGCGCCCAGCCCTCGGGAAATCGGGCACACCTTATGCGGCTACGCCCTTCAGCTCGCTTATGAGGAGGTAATACGCCAATGCACGCAATAGTAGGAACTGTTCCCATCGAAAATTTTCCCTTGGCGACTGGAGAGGTTAGCCTTGTGGATAACGAGCTCTGCATTCAGGGATACAGAATCCCGGTGAACCGGGGAACACCGGCCCTCTTGGCAGCCGCCATCAAGGCAGGAGAGGTTTTAGGTCTGCCTGCTCCCTATGGCTGTCTCGTGGGGGATATCGGCCTCGGAGAGGGCAGTAGAAGGCTTTATGAGTACCTGACACGGCATATAGGGGAATCCGGTTTTGAAGCGATTACCTTCCATTATCTCCAGCCCGATGTCCATTGGCACAATAGAGTCCTGGAGACACTGGGTGAAGGGGTGCGGCGGCCTCGCCTCATCGCTGACGCCGGTTTCATGTATGCAGCCAAGATGAGCGGAAGATCCCTGCAATATGACCTGTTCACCCCTGACGTCGGGGAGATGGCCTTTCTGGCCGACGAAGAAGCACCCCACCCCTTCTATACCAGGGGATTTATCCTCCATGAGGAAAGCAAGGTTCCTGAACTGATCGCACGCTCCTATGCCCATAAAAATGCCGCACGCCACCTCTTGGTCAAGGGGGAACGGGACTACATCGCTAACGAGAAAGGGATTCAGGGAATCATCGACCATCCTGTGGAGGAGGCCATGGAGGCGATCGGCGGCACAGGAGATACCGTAACGGGAATTGTCGCGGCGCTGATCAGCACCGGCATGGAAATCATCGAGGCCGCCAGTGCTGCCGCACGCACCAATAGGCTTGCCGGGTACTATGCCAAACCCACCGCTGCTACACAGGTGATGGAAATCCTGTCCCATATACCAAGGGCCCTGGAAGAGGTGCTCCGTGAAAAGCGACAAGGAGATGCCATGGGAAGAGGCCTCGCAAGGAAAGATCTCTCGATAAGCCCTGAAATGACCGTACTGGATATTTTGAGCCGTTACCGGCACACCGAGGCCGTGTTCAGGAGATACGATGACAAGGCCGGTGAATGTATTTGCTGCAATGCCCTCTTTGAGCCCCTGGAGCATGTGGCTGCACATTATGATATAAACCTTGATGAACTGTTGACGGAGCTTGAGGAAAGTATCGTGACCGGCACTTGATCGACTCTCTCATGTTCGAGTAGCCGTGCTGAGAATGCTTATCCTTAACCATCCTTGGATAGCTCGCTATAAGAGATTACAGAAAGAAGAGCAACAATGGGTAATGCGGAATTCATCAGGCTCACTGAAACGGTGAGCGGCTCGGGGTGAGCCTGTAAGATAGGTCCGGGAGACCTGGAGAGAGCCCTGTGCGGACTGCCGCTTATCTCCGATCCGAACCTGATCGTGGGTATGGAACACGCTGAGGATGCAGGGGTGT